>NZ_ANAD01000095.1 GCF_000341245.1 Nocardiopsis halophila DSM 44494 | reverse complement strand
GCCCCCCCGCCACGGCCACGGCTCCGACCACCGCGAAGGCGGCGAGTCCGACGTAGCCGATGGCCGGGCGGCGCAGCGCGAGGAGACCGAGCACGGCCGCGAGGAGAACGATCGCGGCGTACATCCCGGCCAGCAGCGCGATCTTGTCGTAGACCCCGAACACCGCGATGGCGAACTCTTTGGCCCAGGCGGGGCTGTTGTCCACCAGGGCGTCGCCGACCACGATGACCGGAGAGGCCGTCCCCAGCACACCGGCGGCCAGCTCCCCGGCCCCCAGGGCCGCGCCCGCCGCAAGGATCCCGGTGGCGGCCCCCGTCACGGCGGAGCGAGTGCTCCGCCTTGCGCCTGCTTCCTCCGTGCGTTTCACACCAGGGGTTCGGCGCCCCGGCACGGCCGGATTGGTGGTCGGCGAAAAAGTTCTTCGCCACGGCCTATCGCCTCACCGCACGTCCACCGGGCCGATGAGGGGCCTTCCCGACTGCGTCGGGTTCCCGTGGACCTTCAGGGGGATGTCCGTACCGGACGGCCGCACGGGAACGAGGCCTGAGTCGACCGGCACTGGAGGGGCGCCGGGCCTCGGCCGGGAGAGGCCGGCCTGGTTCCCGGCCCCATCGGCCGCGCCTCAGGCAGACCGCAGGACGGCGAGGAGGGAACGGTAGTCCGCCTCTGCCTCAGTGCGCGATCGCCCGTCCACCCAGCTCTCGCAGAACCGGCCGTTCTCCCCGAATGCCGCCTGTAGCGCCTCGACGGCCAGTGCCGCAGTTGCACGGGAGGCCGAACCGTCCAGCCAGGAATCGATGCCCGGGTGGTCCTCGCTCTGCAGAATGCGGAGGTCCGGGGAGAGGTTCGCGGCGACCACGCCCCCTGCGGCCAGCACCTCCTCGGGGAGGACCGCGCTCGACCGTCGGCCTTCTGCCGCAATGGCCGCGCGGAAGGTGTCCACGATCTTCAGCAGCCGATCGCCGGACGCCATCCCTTCCAATTCGTCCAGGAAGTCGTCGGCCGTGTCGTTGTCGTACGGCCCGGTGCCCCAGGTTCCCATGCGCCTCCTCCCCCCGGACAGGGTAGTAAGGGCGCCGTCCGGTGCTTCGGCCCCGGGCTTCTTCACCTGGAGGGCGAGCGCTACTTCGTGTGCAATTCGGTCACCTGTGACCGCACCCGCCCTGCAAAGGGGCGGGTGCGGTCACGGATGTGTGAGGGACACGGGCCTCCTTGGCGGAGTGCCGTTAGAACGCGTCGGGGTACAGGCCCTCGGCGATGGTCTCTACGGAGTCGATGTTGCCGAGGGTTCCGGGGTGGAGGTCGGCTTGGGGGACGGCGATGAGGGTGTCGTTCTCTACGGCGGCGACGTCCGGGAACGTGCTCTGGATGTACTCCCGGGTCTTCTCCGCCTGGTCCGGGCCCGAGACTCCGAAGACGATGGCCTCGGGGTCGCGGCTGATGATCTCCTCAGGGTTGATCTCGGCCGCGAAGAAGTCCTCGAACTCCGGGGCGTCCGGGTCGAAGACGTTCTCTCCCCCTGCCGTGGCGATGATGTCGGCCTCCACGCCGGCGCCGATCGCCGTGAGGGACTCGCCCTCGACGAAGACCTGGGCGACGGTCGGGCGCTCCTCCCCCTCGATCGCCTCCTCGACGGCCGCCAGCCGCTCCTCGGCGTCTGCCGACAGCTTCTCGGCCTCGTCCGGGACGCGCATGATCGCGCCGAGGTTCCCGATGTCGGTCACGACGTCGGTGACTTCGGCGGTGTTGCGGCGCTCCGCGCACCCTCCCGTCGCGACGTAGGCCTGGGCCCCGTTCTCCTTCAGCTGGTCGATGCTGGCGAACCCCTGCTCCGCGGTGAACTCGTACTCCGTGGGCGAGACCACGAGGTCGGGTCCGGCGGCGAGGAGGTCTTCGCGCGCCGGCGGCGCGTCGGTGCTGAGCTCGGGGACGTCCTCGGCCGCGTCGGCGATGTCGTCCGGCAGCGCCGAGACCTCGGTCTGCGCCTGGCCCACCAGGGAGTCCTGGAGGCCGAGCCGGATGAGCATCTCGGTCTGCGACGGCATCATGCCGACGACGTTCGCCGGGGTGGCGTCGAAGGTGAGCTCCCGTCCGCAGTTCGTGACGTTCACGGTCTCTTGCGCGCCTTCGGCGGCCGACGAACCGTCCGGACCGCCGGTGACCCCCGTGCCGCAGGCCGTCAGGGCGAGGGGGATCGCGCTCAGCGCCGCGAGGACGAAGGCGGGCCTGCGCGGGCCGGCCGCCGGCCGCGGTCGCTTTCGGAGGGGGCGGACGGGAGTGCGGAGGGGATTGCTGTTCACGGGGTGGAGATTCCTTCCTCGGTCGGGACCGGGTGGTCGGTATCGGGAGCGGGGGCGCTCGGGTCCGGAGTGTCGGAGGGGGTGCGGGCGTCGAAGACGAAGTGCCGGCGGCCGGACCCCGGATGGGCCACGGGGGTCGACTCCACCCCGAACACCGACCGGATCAGGTCCGTGCCCAGGACGTCCTCCGGCGGCCCGAGGGTGCGCAGCCGTCCGCCGTCCAGCACCCCGACCGCGTCGCAGTAGCGCGCGGCGAGGTTGAGGTCGTGCAGCGCGACCATGGCCGTGCGGCCGGTGCCCCTGACGAGGTCGACGAGTTCCAGCTGGTGGGCGATGTCGAGGTGGTTGGTGGGCTCGTCCAGGACGAGGACGGGCGTGTCCTGGGTCAGCGCGCGGGCGAAGAGCACGCGCTGGCGCTCCCCTCCCGACAGGGCGGAGAAGGAGCGGGCGGCCAGGTGCCCCGCGCCCACCCGGTCGAGGGCGTCCTCCGCGACGGCGATGTCGTGGTCGGAGTCGCGGCCGAACCCCTTGCCGTGCGGAATGCGCCCGAGCAGGACGAGGTCGAGCACGGGGATCTCGAACTCCTCGCTGTGCTCCTGGGCCATGACCGCCACGCGCCGGGCCAGCTCCCTGCGGCTCAGGGAGGCGGTGTCGGTGCCGTCGATGCGCACCCGTCCCGCGGACGGGGCCGCGATGCCCGACACGGCGCGCAGCAGCGTGGACTTGCCGCTCCCGTTGGGCCCGAGCAGCCCCAGGACCGTGCCCGAGGGCACCGCGATGCTCACGTCGGCGACCACCCGCCGGCCGCCCCGGTGCACGTCGAGCCCGTCGATGTCGACCCTCATCGCCGGCCCCCCGTGCCCTCGGCGCGGTCCCGCCGCAACAGCCACAGGAAGAAGGGCGCCCCCACCATCGCGGTCAGCACGCCGAGCGGGATCTCCGCGGGCGCGGCGAGCGTGCGCGCCAGGAGGTCGCACAGGGCGAGGAAGACGGCGCCGCCGAGGACCGCCACCGGCAGCATCCTGCGGTGGTCCGACCCGACGATGATGCGGGCGATGTGGGGGATGATCAGCCCGACGAACCCGATGCCGCCCGAGACCGCCACGACCGCCCCGGTCAGCAGGGCGGCGGTGACCAGGATGCTGCTGCGCAGCCGGTTCACGTTGACGCCGAGCGTGGCGGCCGCGTCGTCGCCGACGAGGAGCGCGTTGAGCGCCCGCGCCCGGAACGCCGTGAAGATCCCGGCGGCCAGCAGGGCGGCGGCGGGCAGCGCGAGGTGCCCGGGCGTGGCGGCGGAGACGGAGCCGAGCAGGAAGAACATGATGCTGAAGACGTTCTGTGCATCGGTGGTGATCGTGAGGTAGCTGGTCACGGCGCTGAAGAGGGCGCCGAGGGCGACCCCGGCCAGGATGAGCCGCTGCGGTGCGATCCGCCCGTTCTTGCGGGCGAGCAGGTACACGGCGGCCGTCGCCGCGAGCGCGCCCGCGAAGGCCGCGGCCCCGATCCCCAGGGAGCCGGCTCCGATCCCGAGCACGATGGAGGAGACCGCGCCGACCCCCGCTCCGGCGGAGACGCCGAGGATGTAGGGCTCGGCGAGGGAGTTGTGGACCACGGCCTGCATCAGCGCCCCGGCGAGCGCGAGCCCGGCGCCCGCCAGTGCGGCGAGCAGGGCGCGGGGCAGCCGGAACTGCCAGACCGCGTTGTCCTGCACCGTGGTGAGCGAGCCGTCCGACATCCAGGGCATGCCCGGCAGCAGGTGGCCCAGGACGATCTTCAGTGCGTCGGCCGTGGAGACCGCGACGGTGCCGGTGCCCGCGGACAGCAGGAGGACGGTGAGCAGCGCGGCCGTGAGCGCCGGCACGAGCACGCGGGCCGCGAGCGCTCCGCGGCGTCCGCGGCGCCGGGTGGGCGTCCTCCGAGCGCGCCCGGGGGCCGCGTCCGGTTCCGGTGGTGTGCGGGTCGCCGTGGCGGTGCTCCCGCCGGCGTGCCCGTTCGATCGGGCGGGGGTCGTGTCGTGTGTGGGTGTCATGTCCGCTTCATCTCGTCCGGGCGGGGTGGTCCGGGTGGTGCGGGTGCTCCAGGTGGGACGGGAGGGCCGGTGTTTGCCGCGGGTACCGGGCGGTGGAGGCCCGCCCCGGTGGCGTGTTCGGCGAAGCCGAGGACGGCCGCGCCCAACCGGTGCAGGCGGTCCAGGTGGTTGCCGCCGTGCCCGGTCCCGGGGGCGCGCCAGAGCGCGGCGGAAACGCCCGTGCGGCGCAGGGCGGCGACCATCCGGACCGTGTCGTCGGCGGCGACCCGGGAGTCCTCGTCGAGCACGATCCCGAGGAAGGCGGGGTGGTCGGTGCCGTGGGCGGTCCCCTCCGCACGATGCAGGGGCGAGACCGCCTCGAGCTGCGCGCGCCCTTCGGCGGTTCGGGGGTCGCCGAACTCGCCGACCCATCGGCGGCCCAGCGGGTGGGCGTCGAGGTTGAGCAGGTCGAGGGGCGCCGCGGTGCTGACGACGCCGGCGCACAGCCCGGGTTCGGCGAGCGCGCAGGCGGTGACGACCACGCCCCCGTGCGAGGCGCCCGCGAGGACGAGCAGGTCGGGGCGGGTGAGACCGGCATCGACGAGGCCGCGCGCCGCGGCGGCGAGGTCGGCGATGCCGCGCTGCTTGTCGCGCCCGCGGCCCGCCTCGCGCCAGGCCCTCCCGTGCTCTCCTCCCCCGCGGATCTGCGCGACGGCGTACCGGCCGCCCTGCTCGGTCCAGGCGGGCACGGTGGGCTCGAACACCGGCAGGCTCGGCACCCCGAACCCTCCGTAGCAGGTGAGGATGAGCGGCGCCGGACCGTCGGCGTCCCCCGGGGAAGTGAGGACGACCGTGATGTCCGCGCCGTCGTCGGCGGCGACGGTGACGTACTCCGTGCGCGCGGCGGCGGTGCGCCGCCCGGATGCCGGTGCGGGGTCGGCGGAGCGGGCCCCGCCATCGGGGAACTCCCCGTCGCGCACCGATCGCGGAGAGAAGGCCGCCTCCTCGGGCTCCTCCGGGGAGGCGGGAACGACCGCGACGTCCGGCCCGTCGTCGGCGGCGACGGCGGCGTGCTCCGCGCGAGCCGCAGCAGTGCGCTGCGCGGATGTGGCGGAGCTTCCCGTGCCACCGCCGAGCTCCCCGGCGGGGTCCGGCCGTGAAGAGGAGGAGAAGGCCTGACCCTCAGCACCCTCCGGTGAAGCGGGGACGACCACGACGTCCGCGTCGTCGTCGGCCCTGACGGGGACGTCCGTACGCGCTGCGACGGTGCGCTGAACAGGCGCGGGTGCGCTGGAGCTTCCCGTGCCGCCGAGGAGGTCCCCGGCGGGGACCGGCCGCGGCGGCAGCGCCGGCCCCTCCAGCAGGGCGTGGAACTCTCCCGCGTCGTAGGCCACGCCCGTCACGACCGCCGGTTCACCGTCCCAACGGACCCTGCGGTGCTCGGCCGGTCGTCCTCCGTCCAGCCGGACGAGGACGCTGCGCCCCTCGCACACCCCAGCGACCAGCACCTGGTCGCCGTACGCCGCGAACGAGGTGATGCGCACGCCGGCGTCGGCCCAGCGCCACCGAACGGCCCCGCTCTCCGCATCGAGGGCCTGGAGGCCGCCGTCCTGAACGACGACCTCATCGGCCGCGTCCTCCGGCGCCACGACGCGCACGATGCCGGGGAAGGCGCCGAGCTCGCGCCCGGTGGCACGGTCGATCAGCCTGGTCGGGCGGCCCGCACGGCTCTCCGCGGCGAGTCCGCGCCGCCCGCCGGGGAAGAGACGCACGCGGATGTCCGAAGGGAGGTCGGACTCCCGGCGCTTCCCGCTCTCCGGGTCCAGTTCGACGAGCCGCCGCGACCCGGCGGCGGCGACCTCCAAGCGCGAGGAGTCCTCCCGCCACAGAACCTCGTCGTAGCGGCAGCGGACGGCCGGATGGCGGTGCGACGCGCCGGTGGCGGTGTCGACCAGGACCAGCACGGCGTCCTCGTCGGCTTCGTCGGCGAGCTGGACCGCGATGCGGCCCCCGTCCGGCGACGGCGCCATCTTCAGGATGTGCCCGTCGGGCTCGAAAACGGCGGTCCCGTCACAGAACCGGTAGATCCCGTACCGGGTGCGGCCAGCGGGCCGGGCGAGCGCGTACCCGGTGTCGGGCAGCCCCGGGCGGGCGTGCCGCTCCCACCGGGAGAGTGCGGCGTCGACGGCCGGTGAGGCCGGGTAGGGCGGGTGGGGCGGGTGGGGCGGTCCGCTCGCCTTCGTCGCCATCAGCGCCCGACCGGGTCGGTGCCGGCGCCGGGCGAGGAGGACGGCCAGAGCAGGTGTCCGCCTTCGTGGAGCGGGCTCGGGAGGGCGACGGTCTCGGTCCCCTCCTCCCGGACGAGGTGGATCTCGCCGTCCCCGCCGCGTGTGACGGCGGCCGTGGTGCCGGACGGGTCGAGGGCCACGGCGCGCCGCTGGGCGGGGGCGTCGCCGACGGGCTCCCAGGGCAGCCGCCCGGGTGCGGGCGGGTGCGACATCGCCGGAAGCGCGGTCTGCCACAGGGTCCGCATCCGCGGCCCGCTTCGATCGATGAGGGTCAGCCGGTCCCCGTCGGGGTGGATGGTCGCCACCGCGGCCCGACCGCCGCCGAGGGCGAAGCGGAACGCCAGGCCCGGCGGGAGGTCCGCGTGCCGCGTCCGCCCGGTTTCCAGGTCGATCTCCACCAGGGCGTTGGTCCAGGAGGTCCATGCGTCCGGCGCCCCGGGGCCGCGGACGACCCCGAGGGCGCACCCCGTGGCCGGATCGAACCGCAGGTAGTAGGCCCGCCCGGCCACCGGCCAGGGGACGGTGCCCAGGGGGCGCGGCAGGCCGTCCTCGACGGCGAAGCGTTCGAGTCCGCGCCGGGTCGCGGTCGCGGCGGTGCCGGTGCGCTGGTCGACGACGTCCCCGTGCCCGTCGTCGGCGATGTCGTGGGTGGTCGCGCCCCGCAGCTCGGGCACGTGCGGCCCCGCCGCGGCGGCGCGCTCAAGCGGGACCGCCTCGATCGCCCCGGGCTCCCGGTGGCGGATCAGCAGGACGGCCTCGCCGCTGCGCCGGTCGGGGGCGATCACCACGCCGGGCTCGCCGGTGCGCACGCGGAACCGGACGGGCTCCCCGTCGTCCAGGTCGACCAGGGTGACCACGTCGCTCCACGGTTCGGCGTTGGCACCGGCGCCGGTGGTGACGGCGACGTGGCGGCCGGCCGGGTCGCAGGCGAGGTGTTCGGCCGGGATGGCGATCGGGTGGCGCCGCTCACCGGCGGGCCCGCCCACCACCAGGGCGCCCGCGCGGTCGTCGGCGTAGGCCCACCGCGCGTGCCGCGCGCCGGAGGCGCCGCCGTGCGGCAGCGCCAGGAACCCGGCGTGTTCGGCGAGGACGCCGCCGCCGAGTTCGCGGACGGAGCCGCCGGCGAGGGCGTAGGTGCGGGCGGCGCGGTAATCGGCGACGACGAGCTGTTCGTGGGGCACGCGAAAAAAATACTGGAAATGAAAATCGTTATCAAGTACGGTGATCCGCGTTCGCTCCCCTGCGAACCCGTGTCCGGCGCGTCCGGTGCACGCGACGCGTTCGGCGTGGCCGTCGTGTCCGGCGCGGTCGTCCGAGATGGAAGGAGTCCCCCCATGGACAACCAGGAGCTCGCCGCGAACGAGGAGATCGTCGCCGAGATCGAGGAGACCGAGCAGCTGGCCCACCTGTCGGCCTCGCACTCCAACGCTCTCGTCGAGAACCCCTTCGACTGACCGGATCGGCGAACGCGTCGGCAGACGCCGCTGATCCCCTCCCCGTCCGGGCGGCCCCGGCCGCCCGGACGGGCCTCCGGTCCCGGCCGTGTGCGCATGAACGGAGCCGTCTGGGCGCCCCGCCGGCTTCTCCACGTCCAGCGACAGAGGCGTACCGCAGGACGGTCGCCCCTGCACGCCTCGAGCGCGGCGGCGCAGCGCCGGACCTCTTCGTCGGTGCGCCCCCGTGCCCGGCGCCGCTCGACGCAGGCCCAGGTGGCCGGGGCATGCCCCATGCGGGTCACCGCGGCCGCGCGCAGGGCCCGGTCCGAAGGCCGTTCCCGACCGTTCTCCGCCCCGGTCGGGCCGGCGGCGCACCGTGGCGCCCCAGCAGGTCGGAACCGGAGGGGCACACCCCGGGGCGGCGCGGCCCGTTCCTGCTCTGACAGGCCGGTCCCGGACCGGCCGTGCCCAGGACTCACCGTGATTCCACCGCGCGCGATCGCCGGGACCGGTCCCGGCCCCACCCGCCCCTACGAACCCCCGACCAACGGCCACAGCGCACCCACGGAGAAAGGGAGAGCCACCATGACCGGGCCCCCTCGCGTCGCCCGCCTTCCCGGGACCGGCACGGACGTCCTCATCGACGGCGACGGCACGGGGGCCGTCCGCACCGCGTCAGGGCGCTTCCTCCGCCTGCAGTCACCGCCGCCCGGACTCTTCGACGCCCTCACCGGGGGCGCCGGGGACGAGGCGTCGTCCGCCTATGTCGACCGGCTCACCCGGACGATGTCCGCCCGCGAGCGCGACGACGCCGAACGCCGGTGGCCCGCCCACCGGCGCGACGTCGCCCTCGTCGGCGGCGGCCCGGTCAGCGAGGCGCTCGCCGAGGCCCTCGCCGGGCTCGGCGCCGACGTCACGCGCCACCCGGTCGGCGCGCAGGACGCCCCCCACCCGGGAACGGGCGCACCGCGGCTCGTGGTCGCGTTCGCCGAGACCCCCGCCGAGCGGGAGGGATGGGCCGCGCTCGACCGCCTCCCCGAGCACGGGGCCGCCTGGCTCCGCGGCTACCGGGAGGGCGCCACCTGCTTCGTCGACCCGATCGCCCTCACGGCCGACGACCCCACCGCCCGGCAGGTGCACCGGCGGCGCCTGGCGGCCAGCCCGGTCCCGCGCGAACTCGCCGCCTGGCAGCGCTCGGCGACCGCCGCCCCCGCACCGCTGCCCGCCGCCGCCCGCACCCTGGTCGTCGGCCGGATGCTCACGGCCGCGCTGGCCTGGGCGCAGGAGACCGACGAGCTGGCGCGGCTGCGGACCACCCTGTGGAAGTACGTCTCCGCCTCCGGAACCGCCACCGAGCACACCGTCCTCGGCTACCCGGAGCCCTTCGATCCGGACACCGGGACGGGCGCACGGCCGTGACCGCCGACGGACCGCTCGACCACGAATGCCCCGCCCGGGACGGCACGGTGCTGCGCGGGCTGCTGTGGCGCTGCCCGGATCCGGCCGGGCTCGTGCTCATCAGGACCCCCTACGACGCGCGCGCCCATGCCCCGACCGCCCGTTCGTGGACCGGGCGCGGCTACCACTGCCTGGTGCAGGACGTCCGCGGGCGCTACGGGTCCGCGGGCGCCTGGTCCCCCTACGAGCACGAGGGCGCCGACGGCCGCGACGCGCTCGACCGCCTCTGTGCGGAGTTCCCCGGGCTCCCGCTGCTGCTGTTCGGGGCGTCCTACGCCGCGCACTGCGCCCTGGAGGCCGCCCGGGAGGCGGTCGGCGACGGGACGGGCGGGACGGGCGGGGCGCCGCGGCGGCCGGCGGCGGACGCGGTCGCCGGGATCATCGCCCTGGTGCCGGCGCTCGGCCTCGCCGAGACCGCCTGGGACGCCGGCGGCCGCNNGGCCCCCCGCAGCTGTGGCACCGGATCGGCTGGTGGCACATGCACGGGCGGGGCCCGCGGTCACGGCCCGCCCTGCCCGCCGCCGAGCTCGACCGGCGCGCGGCGCAGGCGCGCGAGCGCGGCCCGGTCGCCGCGGCCGCCGACTGGGCGTGGCCCGCCGCGACGATGAGCGGCTGGCGGAGGCTGTGGTCGGCCCGGCGGATCGACCCGCGTGCCCGGTACGGCCGGGTCGCGGCCCCGCTGCTGGCGGTCGGCGGGGAC
This sequence comes from Nocardiopsis halophila DSM 44494, assembly GCF_000341245.1. Taxonomy (GTDB): domain Bacteria; phylum Actinomycetota; class Actinomycetes; order Streptosporangiales; family Streptosporangiaceae; genus Nocardiopsis_A; species Nocardiopsis_A halophila. Next base: position 16,937 of record NZ_ANAD01000095.1, on the reverse strand, counting down.
GACGACCACTTCCGCGCCGACACCGAACGCCTCGCCCGGGGCTGGACCGGCCCGAGCCACCTGGTCGGCGGCCCCTGGGGGCACGGCCTCGTCGGGGGGATCCGGGACGAGGGCCTGCGCGCCCGCGTCCGGAGCACCGGCGGGATCGGCGGGGTCATCGACGCCTGGCTCGCGGTCCACGGCCCCCGGGGCTCCCCCGCGCCCTGGACACGGATCCTCCTGCCGGACCCCGGATCGCGTTCCCGCTCGGTCTTCGACCCCGCATCGGCCACCTGGCACCACGAACGGAGCACCCCATGACGGCCCCCACCAGCACCCGGCGCCCGTCCCTCGCCGCGGACGCCGCCCCGCAGGAGGACGCCCCGCGGCAGAGGCGGGACGGGGGCGCCCCCGACGGCGACCTCCCGGTCGAGGCGCTCGTCGACCCCGAGTGCGGGGTCGTCCGCTCGGTCCGGCCCGTCCCGCACCCCGAAGGGGCGCCGCCGTCCTACCTCGCGCTCACCGCGGCGGTGGCGGACGCCCGCCGGCTCGGCGAGTGGCCCGCCGACCGGGTCTCCCTGGGAACCTCCTTCGGCGACGCCGAACAGGCCCGGATCGCCGCCATCGCCGAAGGCGTCGAGCGGTACTGCGGGAACTGGCTCCCGGCGGACCCGCCGCACGGGGACCTGCGCGTGGCGACCGCCGACGAGCTGCGCGCGGACGGCGAGCCCGTCCTCGGCGGCGAGGAGCTCCCGCGCTTCGCCCCGTGGCAGTACGCCCGGGAGGGCTTCCCCTACGCGCCCCTGACCGACGGCACGCCGGCGCTGTGGGCCCGGTGCACCGGCCTCGACGGCGCCCCCGCCTGGCTCCCCTCGGCGCTCGTCCACCTCAACTGGCGGCAGTCGCGCTTCCGGCACCTCCCGCGCACGCACCACCTGAACTACGCGGGCATCGCCACCGGCCAGGGGGTCGACGACGCCCGCGACCGCGGGGTCCTGGAGGTCGTGGAGCGCGACGCCCTCGAACTGTGGTGGCACCTGGACGGCCCCGCCCACGGAATCGACCCGGCCAGCGTCCCGGGCCTGGAGGAGGACCTGCGGGGCGGCGCCCTGGACGTGTCCCTGGTCGCCATGCCCTCGGAGTTCGCCCCGGCCGTCGCGGCGCTGGTGCACGACGCCGGGCGCGGGCTGTACGCGGCCGGGTTCTCCGCCGCGCCCGACCCGGTCCGCGCGGCGCGCAAGGCGGTGCTCGAAGCGGTCCACACCTGGGTCTACACCCAGGGGTGCACCACCGCCGAGGGCTGGGTCTTCCGCGCCGTCGAGGAGGGCCTGATGGCCCGCGGCCTCTACCTCGACTTCCGGGACGACGCCGCCTACCTCGACTCCGCCGGCGAGCACTGCGCGAACATCGTGGACCTGGGCGCGCACGTCCAGCTCTGGCTCGACCCGCGGCTGCACGGGCAGGCCCGGCGGTTCACCGAGCCCGCGCTCGGCACCGTCCCGGTCGACCGGATCCCCTCGGTGACCATGGACGAGGTCTACCGGAGGCTCGGCCGGCGCGGGCACCGGGTCTTCACCCGCGACCTGACCACGGCCGACATCCGGCGCACGCCCCTGCGGGTGGTGCGCACCCTCATCACCGGCCTCGTACCGAACGCCCCCGCCGCCTTCGCCTACCTCGGCATGGCCCGCTTCGAGGAGGCCGCGCTCGAACGCGGCTGGCGCACCTCCTGGACGGGCGACCCGTCCGACCTCACCCTCGTCCCTCCGCCCCACATGTGAACCAGAGCCCACCATGACCAGCACCGACCTGCCCGCCGGATCCGCGGGCGACCACCCCTCCCCCGGCCGTCGGCCGGTCACCGGGCGCCCGGGCACCGAGCGGCCGGGGACCGGGCGGCCGACGGGCCTTCCCGCCGCCCTGGCGCGGGCGCTCACCGGCGACCCGCCGGGCGGACCGCTGCCGCCCGGACCGCGCGCCAACCCGTGGCGGGCCGCCGGGGCCGAACCGGTCGCCGTCCCCGCCCGCGAACGCGACCTCCTGCACGGGCTCTGGCGCGCCCACGGCCGCCACCGCCTCCCCGACGGGACCCCGACCTCCGTCGCCCGGCGGCCCGTGCCGTCGGCCGGGGGCGCCTACCCGGTGCGGACCCACCTCGTCGCCGGCGCGGACGCCGGAGGGCTCGCCCCCGGGCGGTACGCCTACGACATGGAGCAGGACGTGCTCCTGCGGCGGGACGGGGCGGCGGACCGCGCGGCCGGGTGGCCCGGCGCCGCCGACCGCCCCGCCGCCGGGACCCGCCTGGTCCTGACGGTGCAGCCGGGGCGGAGCTTCGGCCGCTACCGGCACCGCGCGTGGCCCCTGTGGATCGCGGACACCGCGTACGCGCTCGCCGCCGTGGAGTTCCTGTACGCCCCGGAGCCGCTCACGGTGCGGTTCGGCCCGGGCGCCGCCCTGCGGGCGCTGCTCGGCGTCCCGCACGCCGCCGAACCGCGGCGGTGGCTCGACCGCGGGCTCGCCCCCGAGATCCCGCTCGCGGCGGTCGACCTCCCGCGGTCGCGGCCGATCGCCCCCGCACGCCGCGACGCGCTGGCCGTGCGGCGCTCGCCCGCCGTCGCCGAGTTCGCCGCGTCCGCGGAGTCGGCGCCGAGCGGGGACGCCGCGGCCGAACGCCTCGCCCGGGCCTCCGGCCAGGCATGGGTGCGCGGCGCCCGGCGCCTGCACGCCTGGTCCGTCCCTACCGGCGCCGCCACGGCCGAGCTGGCCGAGGCGCTGTGGCAGGCCCACCGCGCCGCGGCCGTCGTGTGCTACTCGGGCGCCGCCGGCGGCGAATGGCGGAGCAGGCCCGTCTCGGGCTTCACGGCCGAGGACGGCGCCTGGATCGTCCACGCGCTGGCGGTGCTCCCCGGCGATGGACGCCCCGGGCGGGAGGACCGCCCATGATGATCGTCGGACACCTGTGGCGCGAGGCCGCACGGTTCCCCGCCGCGCTGCTGTCGAGCACCGCGCTGCTCCTGCTGGTGTTCCTCACCCACCTGGCCCAGGCCGCCGCCATCGCCTGGTCGATGTCGGCGGTGCTGCGCGGCGCGCCGCAGGACGTCCTGCTGGCGCTGCTGCTGATCGTGGGGATCGCGGTGCTGCGGCTGCTGGCGTCGCTGGCGCAGTCGGCGGCCGCCGCCGGGCTGGGCGGCCGGGTCAGGCAGGCCCTGCGCCGCCGGGCGATGGAGGCCGCGCTGGTGCCGGAGCGGCTGCACGACACCGCCGTCCGGGACGGGACGATGCGGGCGAGCCTGAGCGACGGCGTCGACGGCACCGACGCCTACGTCTCCAAGTACATCCCCGCCGTCGCGCAGGTGGCGGTGGCCTGCCCCGCCGTGGTGGTCCTGCTCGCCCTGCTCTCGCCTCCGGCGGCGGCGGGCGTGGCCGCCGCGGTCCTGCTGGCGGTGTTCGGGCCGATGGCGTGGAAGCGGCTGATCGCCCGGCGCGGGCTCGACCACTGGGACGGCTATGAGGCGCTCAGCGCCGACGTGCTCGAATCCCTGCGGGGCATGGCGACGCTGCGGGCTCTCGGCGACGTGTCGGGGACCCGCGCGCGCCTGCACGCCCGTTCGGAGGCGCTGCGCCGGGCGACGGAGCGGGTCATGCGCGCGGGCCTGGCCGAGACCGCGGTGACGGACCTGGCCGTCCAGGGCGGGATCGTGGCGGCCGCGGGCGTCGCCGTGTGGGGGGCGGTCTCGGGGCAGGCCCCCGCGGGCGGGGTCTACCTCGTGCTGCTGCTCGCCTCGGAGGCGTTCCGGCCGGTCCGGGAACTGTCCCGGCATTGGCACGCGGGGTTCCTCGGGCTCACCGCGGTCCCCGGGCTGGAGGAGATCGGCGCGTTCGACCGGGAGCGCGGCGAAGGGGCGCCCGTCCCCGCTTCCGTCCCTGAGGCTGCGGACGAGGACGGGACCGGGCGACGGGACGGCGACCCGCCCGGCGGGGCCGCGTCCGCCTCCTCCGCCGAGGTGCTGCGCGTGTCGGACCTGGGCTTCCGGTACCCCGGCGCGGCCTGTGACGTCATCAGCGGCCTGGACCTGACCGCCCGCCGCGGCGCGCTCAGCGCGATCGCCGGGCCGTCGGGCTCGGGCAAGTCCACCCTCTTCGACCTGCTGCTGGGCTTCCTCACCCCGGCACGCGGCCGGATCACCCTGGACGGCCGGCCGCTGCGCACCCGCGACATCGCGGTGGTCTCCCAGCGCCCCGTGCTCTTCGCCGGCACGGTCCGGGAGAACCTCGACGCCACCGGCACCGCGGCCGGGGAGGCGGAGCTGGTCGCGGCGTGCCGCGCCGCCGGGGTGCTGGAGGAGATCCGCGCGCTCCCGCACGGCTTCGACACCGAGGTCGCCGAGGCCGGCTCCAGCCTGTCCGGCGGGCAGCGCCAGCGCCTGGCCCTGGCCCGGGCGCTGCTCGCGCACCGCCCGGTGCTGCTGGTCGACGAGCCGACCAGCGCGCTCGACACCGGCCGCGCCGCGGACGTCCTGGCCACGCTCCACCGGGTGGCGCGCGAGCGCATCGTCATCATGATCAGCCACCGCCCCGAGGCCCTCGCCGGCGTGCCGACCGTGCTGCGGCTGGACGCGGGCCGCCTGGACAGGAGTGTTCAGTGAGCACCCGCGCCGCGATCCGCGGCTTCGGCCGCCTGCTGCCCGCGCTGCGCCCCGAGCGGCGCGCGATGGCCGGGAGCTACCTCGTCGCGACCGCGAGCGCGCTCGGCCTCGCGGCCCTGTCGGTGCTGACCGCGTGGGCGGTCGGCCACGCCATCGTCGACCGGACGCCCCCCGGGCCGGTGTGGTGGACGGCCGTCATCGGCCTCGTGCTGCTGCGGACCGTGCTCACCTGGCAGGAGATGGACGTGTCGCACGCCCTGGCCTACCGCGTGCTGGCCCGGCTGCGGATGGCGCTCTTCGACGCCTACGCGCGCAGCGTGCCCGCGCGCCGCCGCGAGCACTCCGGGCGCGCGGCGGCCGTGGCGATGGGCGACATCGAGAAGCTGGAGTTCTTCTACGCCCACACCGTGGCCCAGCTCGGCGCCTCGCTGACGGTGTTCCTCGCCTCCTTCACCGCCGCCGCGGTCCTGCTGCCCGAGGCGGCGCTGGTCATGTTCGGCGGGAGCGCGCTCGTCGCGGGCACGGCGCTGTGCTGGGCCGGGGCGGCGCGGCGGATCGGCGAGCGGGAGCAGCGGGACCGCGAGACGCTCTCGGCGCGGACCGTCGACGCGCTCGGCGCGCTGCGCGAGGTGCTCGGCTACGGCCTCGCCCCGCGGATCGTCGCCGAGGCCGCGGAGGCCACCGGGCGCGCGGCCGCGGTCTCCTGCCGGCGGGAGCTGCTCTCCCGGTTGAGCGCGGGGGTGCGCGAGGTGATCGTCACCGCCGTCGTGATCGGGGTGATCGCGGTCAGCGCCGCCGCCGCGGGCGTGCTCTCCGACACCGCCGACGCGCGGCTGTCCCCGGCCGTCCTGCCCGCGCTCATCGCCCTCGCCCTCGCGGGGGTCTCGGCCGTCACCGAGGCCGCCACGACGCTGACCGAGCTCCACCCGCTCACCGCGAGCGCGCGGCGCGTCGCCGACGGGGTCGCCCGCCCGCCGGTCGTGTCCGCGCCCGAGCGGCCGCGGCGCGTCCCGGACGGGCCCCTGGGGGTGAGGTTCCGCGGGGTCTCCTTCTCCTACGACGACCGGCGGCCGACCCTGCAGGGGTGGTCGGCCGACGTCGCACCCGGCGAGCACGTGGGTCTCGCCGGGCCCTCGGGGGCGGGCAAGAGCACGGTCGTCGCGCTCGCGGCGCGCCTGTGGGACCCGTCGGCGGGGGCCGTGGAGCTGGTGGCCGCCGACGGCACGGCCGTACCCGTGACCGGGATCGACGACGAGGCGTTCCGCGACGCCGTGGCCCTGGTCGAGCAGGAAGCCCGGCTCTTCCACGGCACGCTCCGCGACAACCTCCTGCGCGGAACCGGGCCCCGGCCCGACGCGGAGCTGCGAGAAGTGCTCGAACGCGTGGGCGCCGGGGGGTGGATCGGCCTCGACGAGGAGCTGGGAGAGGGCGGGGTGCGCCTCTCCGGCGGGCAGCAGGCGCGGCTGTGCCTGGCACGCGCGCTCGTCAGGCGGCCGCGCGTCCTGCTCGTCGACGAGGTCACCGCGAGCCTCGACCCTGAGACCGAGCGCGTGGTCTCCGAGGTCATCGCCGGATTCGACGGAACGGTCCTCGCCGCGTCCCACCGCCACGAGACCCTCGCCCACTTCGAACGCGTGGTGCACGTCCAGGCCCCCGCCCCGGACAGCGAGCCGGAAAAGGACCGTGCCCGCCACCCTGCGCGGGACGGGTCGTGACCGTGTCCCCGCCGAAAGGTCGGGGGCTGCGCCTCCGCTCCACGGCCACGAGGTTGAGAAGGCCCTGAACCCGCGGACGAGCGGCCCCGGCGCGCCCCGGCACGGATCGTCCGCTCCGGGACGCCTCTTCCGGACGTCCGGGCCCGGGCCCGGTTCCGGTGGGGGTCGGGGGCGGCGGAGACTTGGGGCATGACGACCACACTGATCACCGGAGCGAACAAGGGGCTCGGATACGAGACCGCGCGCAGGCTCGTCGCGGTGGGGCACCGGGTGTACATCGGGAGCCGCGATCCCGGGCGCGGGCGGCGGGCCGCCGAGGGGCTGGGGGCGCGGTTCGTGCCGCTCGACGTCACCGATGACGCCTCGGTCGACGCCGCGGCACGGGCCGTCGAGGCCGACGGCGGGCTCGACGTGCTGGTGAACAACGCGGGCGTGGAGGGGCGGCTGAGCGGCGGCGGTGTGCGCGGCGCCGAGGAGGAGACCGCGGACACGGTCGGGGCCGTCCTGGAGACCAACGTGCTGGGCGTGGTGCGGGTCATGCACGCCTTCCTGCCGCTCCTCCGGCGGTCGCCGGCGCCGGTGGTGGTCAACCTCAGCAGCGGCCTGGCGTCGATGGCCCGCATGACCACGCCCGGGACCCCGTTCCACGCCTACCCCGGCATCGCCTATCCGCTGTCCAAGAACGCCGTCAACATGCTCACGGTGCAGTACGCGAAGGCGCTCCCGCAGATGCGGATCAACGCCGTGGACCCCGGCTACGTCCGGACCGACCTGAACGCGAACACCGGGACGGCGTCCGTGGAGGAGGGCGCCGAGGTCGTCGTCCGCCTGGCCCAGGCGGGACCGGACGGCCCCACCGGCGGCTACTTCGACATCGACGGCGCCCTGCCTTGGTGAGCAGGCAGGTCGAGAAGCCGGCCGGACATCGGGCTAAGGGTTCGCCCGGCCCTCGGAGCGACGATCTCAGCATGAACTGGAACCCCTTCGGCCGTTCGGAGCGGTTCGACTTCCAGGCGATCGACCCGGCGGAGGGCACGATCTACGGCGGGGTGCGGATGGACGGTCCCGACGAGTGGCTGGACACGGTCGGTCCGGCCAACCGGCCTCCCTCCCTGTACGAGGGGCACTCCATGTACGGCTACTTCTCCATTCCCGCCCCGCCGGAGGGCACCGATACCTTGACCTTCGACGGCGACCGGTTCGGCATGTTCCCGGACGTCCCGGTCGAGTCCTGAACCGCGAGAGCCCAGGGGCCTCCCCTGGACCCTGTTCCCACCATCTCGAAGGAGCCCGCATGATGCGGATCGGCATCACCGGTCATTCGAACCTCTCGGCCGACACCGTTCCGCTCGTGCGCACGGCCCTGGACGAGGCGCTCGCCCCCTACGGCGGCGACCTCGTCGGCGTCTCCTGCCTGGCGCGGGGAGCCGACCGGCACTTCGCCGAGGCCGTGCTGGACGCCGGCGGGACGCTGGAGGTCGTGCTCCCCTCGGTCGACTACCGCGAGGCCAAGGTCGAGCCTGGGGACCTCGGCCGGTTCGACGGGCTTCTGATGCGGTCGGCGCTGGTCAGGTACATGCCGCACAGGTCGGCCGGGCCGGACGCCTACAGGGACGCCAACGAGTCCGTCCTCGCCGGGACCGACCGCCTCGTCGCCGTCTGGGACGGTCGCCCCTCGGGCGGCAAGGGCGGGACCGGCGACGCGGTCGAGGCCGCACGCGCCCGGGGCGTCCCCGTCGACGTCGTCTGGCCCGACGGTGCCCGGCGCGAATGAGGCTCCGAGGCGGCCCCGGCCGCGGCGGCAGGCGGGCGGGGCCGGAGTGGGAGGGCCCGACCGAAGGATCAGCACGCCTGACCCGCCTTTCCGGTTGACCTGCATCGACGTCCACTTAGGGCCAATCCGGTGGGCGAACCCGTGTGACGGGAGAGGCGTCCCACACGGTGTACGGGATCCGGGCCGCAGCCCGGGTCCGGGCGATCGAAGGGGGACCGAACGATGCATTCCGACCCGTCCAACGACCCCGCCGACGGCACCGGCGGCGATTCCACCGCCACCCGGCGGCGTCGCGGCCTGCTCGGGGGCGCCGCCGCGACGGCCGCGGCCTCGGCGCTGGCCCTGGCCGCCGCTGCGCCGGCCGCCGCCGACACCGCGGACCGGGCCGCCGTGCCCGGCGAAGGCCCCGGCGCGGGGATGCGCCACTGCGAGTCGAGCGACTACAAGCTCATCTACGAGGGGCGCGACGCCGCCGCCGGGACCATGTACATCCACTTCTCCATGGCCCGCATCATGGGCGACGGCCCCGGTCAGGAGCCGTGCCTCCAGGACAACATGGTCTCGATGCACTGGGTCGACGAGTACGGGGGCGACCGGGTCGGCGACTGGGCCCGGTACGACCCGGACCCGCCCGAGCCCTTCGTCGTGGAGCCCGGCGGCGTCACCGACCTCACCATCCGCCAGCCCAACCCGCTGAACTACCCCGAGGAGGACTGCGACCCGACACCGGTCGCGGGCGTTCAGGTGTACCTGCGCTTCGAGGGCGATCCGGGCACCTACGGCTCCACCGGGGGCGCGGACGTGATGTGCTCCGAGCCGGGCAAGGCCGTCCCGACGGCGTTCGTCGCCCCGCACGAGGTCTGAGCGGGATCCGAGCGAGGTCCGAGCGGGGCGGCTCGCCGCCCCTGGACACCTGGCGGGGAGCGGCCCCGGAACGTCGGCCGGCGTTCCGGGGCCGTGCCGGGTCTGCGGACGGTGCGGGCCGGGGCGCGTGGCCGGAAGCGGCCCGGCCCGGGACCAGGCTGAACACTTACCCCAAATGCCTCTTATGCCCTTTTTGTCCCGCTCGACGACACGAACCGCCGCCCCCCTTTTCACCGGGGCACGGCCGGGGTATATGACCAGGGCCCGGCGCGACCGGGGGCGACAGGGCCGACACCCAGCGTCCCCGAACACGCCGCATACTACAGAGAACCCTACATTCGGATTAATTTACGATAACCGATCGCGTCGCATATGCTGCACTGTCGCCACTCCGGTCTATGATTTATCCGAAAGCTTGCCGCTATTGGCGGAACGTAATTGGATAACAAGTCACCGGGCGAGAGGACACGGGGGCGCGGCATCGCGAGCACCCTGCTTCACCTGCGACGATAGCGGGACATCGAGGCAATCGGCGCGCACCCCGACCGTCATCGCGGCCCGGGCGGCCCCGAGGAGGTAATCGCCATCTCTCGCTTAAACGCATACATCCGGGAGCACACGAACCCGCCGGTGTTCTTCATCTCAGGCGCGGTTGTCCTGGCGTTCCTCATCGTCGGCGTGGCGATCCCCGACCGGTTCGGTGAGATCTCCACCGCCACCCGGGACTGGATCGGTCAGTACTTCGGCTGGCTCTACATCCTGGCCACCACCTTCTTCCTCGGCGTCTCGGTCTTTCTGATGCTGAGCCGCTACGGGAACATCCGGCTCGGCCCGGACTCCTCACGCCCCGAGTTCAGCACCCTGGCCTGGTTCGCCATGCTGTTCACCGCCGGCATGGGCATCGGCCTGGTCTTCTACGGCGTCTACGAGCCGACCCTGCACCTGCAGGACGAGTTCGTGAACAGCGTCGGCAACGACCCGGCCGCCCAGGCGATGCAGTACACACTGTTCCACTGGGGCTTCCACCCCTGGGCGGTCTACATCGTCCTCGGGCTCGCGCTGGGCTACTTCTGCTTCCGCAAGGGCCTGCCCATGCGGCCGGCCTCTGCGCTGTACCCGCTGATCGGTGACCGCATCTACGGGTGGATCGGCAACCTGATCGACATCCTCGCGGTGTTCGGCACCCTGTTCGGCCTGGCGACCTCGCTCGGCCTGGGCACCCAGCAGGTCAGCGCGGGCCTGAGCCACGTGTTCGGGATCCCCGACAACCTGCTGGTGCAGGTGGTCATCATCTGCCTGATCACGTCCGTGGCCGTGGTCAGCGTCGTGGCCGGCATCGACAAAGGCATCCGCCGCCTGTCGGTGATCAACCTGTGGATGGCCTTCGCCCTGCTCGTCGTCATGTTCCTGGTCGGCCCGAAGCTGTTCCAGCTGAGCATGATGGTCACCGGCCTGGGCGACTACCTGCAGAACCTCGTTCAGATGAGCCTGAACTTCATCTCGCCCCAGGGCAACGAGGCGGCCCGCACCTTCTCCGAGGGCTGGTCGATCTTCTACTGGGGTTGGTGGATCTCCTGGTCGCCGTTTGTCGGCATGTTCCTGGCGCGCATCTCCTACGGGCGGACCATCCGCCAGTTTGTCCTGGGCACCCTGTTCGCCCCGGTCGGCGTCAGCGTGATCTGGTTCGGCGTCTTCGGCGGCACCGGCATCTTCTACGACATGTTCCGCCTCGAGGGCGACGACATGATCTCCAACTCCGCGAACGAAGGGGCGGCGACCTTCAACCTGATCGACGCCTTCCCGCTCCCCGCGGCCCTGCTGGCCCTGCTGGCCCTGCTGACCATCGCGGTGGTGACGATCTTCTTCATCACCTCCTCGGACTCCGGTTCGCTGGTGGTCGACATGCTCACCAACGGCGGCGACCCGCACCCCGTCCGCGCCCAGCGCATCTTCTGGGCCAGCATGGAGGGCCTGGTCACCATCGTGCTGCTGGTGGTGGGCGGTACGGCCGCGATCGACGCCCTGCAGGCGGCTGCGGTGTCCACCGGCCTGCCGTTCGCGATCGTCCTGATCGTCATCGCGTTCAGCCTGCTGAAGGCGCTGCGCCAGGAGAGCCCCGCGTCCATGCTGCCCAGCGGCCTGGTGGTGCCCACAGACGGCAAGGGCCCGCCGACCATCCAGGTCGACGGCGACCGCATCCCGGTCGAGGAGCCCGCGGGCCGCACCGCGCCGGGCGACACCGCGCCCAAGGACACCGCACCCAACGACACCGGCGAGAAGTGAGAGGAGGTCGACGATGCCGCCCAAGAAGAGGACCCGTAACCCGTTCCGCGGCGTGATGGACATGATGAGCGAGATGAACCGCATCTCGGACACCATGGCCAACCTGGAGACGGGCAATGCGACGCAGCGGGGCTTCTCCGATGCCTGGAGCCCCACCACGGACATCTTCGCCCGTGGGAACAACCTGGTCATCCGCAGCGAGCTGCCGGGGGCCTCCCTCGAGAACGTCGAGGTCACCTTCTCGCACGGCTACCTCACCATCGCCGGCGAGCGCAACAAGGACGACGAAGGGGTCATCTACTACGCCGAGGAGCGGTTCCGCGGCGCGTTCCGTCGGGAGATCACCCTTCCCGAGGGCATCGAGGACACCGACATCGAGGCCAAGTTCGATGACGGCCTGCTGGAGATCACCGTGAAGAACGGGGCCGACGCCGAGGGCCCGGCCCAGATCAACGTGCAGAGCAAGAAGCGCCGCGCCTAGCGGCCGCTGCCCGAGAGGAAGGGCCGGTCCCGGGGACTCCCCGGGACCGGCCCTTCCTCATGCCCGCGCCTGTGCACACGGGGCGCGGCGGCCGCGCTCCTAGAACTCGCGCCCCTGGTCATAGGGGCCGATCACGGCCAGCGTGTGCTCCCCGGACAGCAGCTCCTCGGCCACGTGCGCCACCTCCTCGGTGGTCACCGCGTCGAACAGCGCCAGGTCCTCGTCCAGCGAGTAGTGCTTGGCATAGCCGAGCTCGTGGGCGGTCAGCCGCCCCATGCGGGCGCTGGAGCCCTCGCTGCCGAGCACCCACGACCCCTTGATCTGGCCCTTGGCCCGCTCGATCTCCTCAGGGGTGAGCCCGCCCCGGGCGGCCGCGTCCAGCTCCTGGCGGCACACCCCGAGGACCTCGTCGATCTTCTCCGGCAGGCACCCGGCGTAGATCTGGAACGCGCCGGTCTCGGCGTGGGCGCCGTGGAAGGCCTGGACCGCGTAGGCCAGGCCGCGCCTCTCGCGCACCTCCTGGAAGAGCCGCGACGACATGCCGCCGCCCAGCGCCGAGGCGAGCACCCGCACCGCGTACCACCGCGGGTCGGTGCGGCTCACCCCCTCGCACCCCAGGATCAGGTGCGCCTGCTCGGTCTCGCGGGACAGCAGCGCCGTGCCGGGGTGCACCGGGACCCGGGCGCCGCCGATGCGGGGCGCGGCCGGGGCCGCGTCGGGCGCCTGGGCCAGCACCTCGGAAAAGGCCTCGCGGACCAGCTCCACCACGGCCTCGTGCTCCAGCCCGCCGGCGGCGGCCACCACCAGCTCCGACGGCCGGTAGGCGCGCGCGTACTGCTCGGCGATGCGCTCGCGGGGAAGGCGCCCGATGGTGTCGTTGGTGCCCAGGATGGGCCGCCCCAGCCCGCTGCCGGCGTAGAAGTGCGCGGCGAAGACGTCGTCGACCAGGTCGCCCGGCTCGTCCTCGTACATCGCGATCTCTTCGAGGATCACCCCGCGCTCGGTCTCCACCTCCCCCGGGTCCAGGACCGAGTTCGCCACCATGTCGCCGACCACGTCGACCGCCAGCGGCAGGTCGCGGTCGAGCACCTTGGCGTAGTAGCTGGTGTGCTCCTTGGTGGTGTAGGCGTTGTGGTCGGCGCCCACGCCGTCCAGCAGCGCCGAGATCTCCAGCGCGCTCCGCCGCCCGGTGCCCTTGAACAGCAGGTGCTCCAGGAAGTGCGCGGCACCGGCGTGGTCGTCGTCCTCGTCCCGGGAGCCGGTGGTCGCCGAGATCCCGAAGGCCGCCGAGCGCATGCCGGGCACGGCCTCGGTGACCACCCGCAGTCCGCCGGGCAGGACGGTGCGGCGCACCAGCCCGGACCCCTCGGCGGGCTCCAGGAGGGTGAGGGAGGTGCCCGGGTCCTGCTCGGCCGCGGTGCAGGGAGTGCTCACCTGATTCCTTTCGAAGAGGCCCGGCCTTCAGACCGGGAGGAAGCGGGCCCCGGCAGAGCGGGGCAGGGTACGGGGCTCCGCCCACCGCATCGGCCGATCCGCGCGCCGGGAGCCGGTGCGCTGCTCCCGTCGCCCGCGTCGGATCGGGCCGGAACGGGCCGGAACGGGCCGGAACGCGGGTCCGGGTCGGCCTGCCGCAGGGCCGGGCTCCGTGGAGCCGGCGCGGAGCCTGTTCAGAGGCCGGTCCAGGGGGTGGTTCCGGGGCCGATGGGCGGCCCCGCCCCTGCCCCTCGGTCCGGGTAGGCGGTCGGTGGTGAAGCGGAGAACCCGCCCGCGAGGGGCGGTCCCCTCCGCTTCGGTCCGGCGGGGAGCCGGACCGCCCCCTTCGCCGGTGCCCGTCGGTACCGGTGGAGGGGGCCGAACGGCCGGGGCGGCCGCCCCCGAAGGGTGCGGCCGCCCCGGTACCGGGCTGGGTCGATCAGGTGTTCTCGCTGCTGCGGGCGCCACGGCTGCGGCGCCGGCGGCGCGGCGCGCCGCCCTCGCCCTCACCGTCGCCGGCCTCCTCGCCGCCGTCCTCCGCGGACTCGTCGGCGTCCGCGGCCGGGGCCGGGGCCGACTCGGCCTCCACGACCTCGACGGGCACCAGCGAGAGCTTGCCGCGGTCGTCGATCTCGCGGATCTCGACCTGGATCTTCTCACCGATCCCGATCACGTCCTCGAGGTTCTCGATCCGCTTGCCGCCGTGCAGCTTGCGGATCTGCGAGATGTGCAGCAGCCCGTCCTTGCCGGGCAGCAGCGACACGAACGCACCGAAGGCGGTGGTCTTGACGACCGTGCCCAGGTAGCGGTCGCCGACCTCGGGCATCGTCGGGTTGGCGATGCTGTTGACGGTGTCCCGGGCCGCCTCGGCCGAGGGGCCGTCGACGGCGCCGATGTAGATCGTGCCGTCGTCCTCGATGGTGATGTCGGCGCCGGTGTCCTCCTGGATGGAGTTGATCATCTTGCCCTTGGGGCCGATGACCTCGCCGATCTTCTCCACCGGGATCTTCACGGTCAGGATGCGCGGCGCGTGCGGGCTCATCTCCGCGGGGCGCTCGATGGCCTCCTGCATCACGTCCAGGATGGCCAGGCGGGCGCCGCGGGCCTGCTGCAGCGCGGCCGCCAGCTGCTCGGCGGGGATGCCGTCGAGCTTGGTGTCCAGCTGCAGCGCGGTGATGAGGTCGCGGGTGCCGGCGACCTTGAAGTCCATGTCGCCGAAGGCGTCCTCGGCGCCGAGGATGTCGGTCAGCGTGACGAACCGGTCGCCGTCGCTGATCAGGCCCATCGCGATGCCGGACACCATCTCCTTGAGCGGCACGCCGGCCTGCATCAGGGACATGGTCGAGGCGCAGACCGAGCCCATCGAGGTCGACCCGTTGGAGCTGACCGCTTCGGAGACCTGCCGGATCGCGTAGGGGAACTCCTCACGCGAGGGCAGCACCGGGAGCAGGGCCCGCTCGGCCAGGGCTCCGTGGCCGATCTCGCGGCGCTTGGGCGAGCCCACCCGGCCGGTCTCACCGGTGGAGTAGGGCGGGAAGTTGTAGTTGTGCATGTAGCGCTTGGTCCGCTCGGGGTTGAGCGTGTCGACCATCTGCTCCATGCGCAGCATGTTCAGCGTGGTGACACCCAGGATCTGGGTCTCGCCGCGCTCGAACAGGGCCGAGCCGTGCACCCGCGGCACCACGCCGACCTCGGCGCTGAGCGGACGGATGTCCTTGGGGCCGCGCCCGTCGATGCGGACCTGGTCGCGCAGCACGCGCTCGCGCATGAGCTGCTTGGTCAGCGACCGGAACGCCGCGGAGATCTCCTTCTCCCGGCCCTCGAAGTCCTCGACGAGCTTCTCGGCGGCCTGGGCCTTGACCTCGTCCAGCCGGGCCTCGCGGTCCTGCTTGTCGGCGATGGTCAGCGCCTCGGCCAGCGCCTCGCGCACCTGGCCCTCGACCGCGGCGTAGACGTCGTCCTCGTAGTCGAGGAAGATGGGGAACTCGCCGGTCGGCTTGGCGGCCTGCTCGGCCAGGGCCTGCTGGGCCCGGCACAGCACCTTGATGAAGGGCTTGGCGGCCTCCAGGCCCTCGGCCACCGTCTGCTCGGTGGGCCCGACGGCGCCGTCGGCGACCAGCTTCAGGGTGCCGGGGGTCGACTCGGCCTCGACCATCATGATCGCGACGTCGCCGTCGTCGAGCACACGGCCGGCCACGACCATGTCGAAGGTGGCGTTCGCCAGCTCCGAGTGGGCCGGGAAGGCCACCCACTGGCCCTCGATCAGGGCCACCCGCACGCCGCCGATGGGCCCGGAGAAGGGCAGGCCGGCCAGCTGGGTGGACATCGAGGCGGCGTTGATCGCGACCACGTCGTAGAGGTGGTCCGGGTGCAGAGACATGATCGTCTCGACGACCTGGATCTCGTTG
The DNA here is from genome assembly GCF_000341245.1 of Nocardiopsis halophila DSM 44494. Lineage (GTDB taxonomy): Bacteria > Actinomycetota > Actinomycetes > Streptosporangiales > Streptosporangiaceae > Nocardiopsis_A > Nocardiopsis_A halophila. The sequence goes on along the minus strand of NZ_ANAD01000095.1, from coordinate 1,314 downwards.
CGCAGGCCGTGCTTGAACGACGGGCGCAGCGGGCGGTCGATCAGCCGGCAGGTGAGGATGGCGTCCTCGGACGGCCGGCCCTCGCGGCGGAAGAACGAGCCGGGGATGCGCCCGGCGGCGTACATGCGCTCCTCGACGTCCACCGTCAGCGGGAAGAAGTCGAGGTTGTCCTTGGGCCGCTTGGACGCGGTGGTGGCGGAGAGCACCATCGTGTCGTCGTCAAGGTAGGCCACGGCGGAGCCGGCGGCCTGCTGGGCCAGGCGGCCCGTCTCGAACCGGATGGTCCGGGTGCCGAAGCGGCCGTTGTCGATCACGGCCTCGGCGGAATACGCGCCCTCCATGGGCGTCCTCCTCGTTCGGAAAATCGGGTGCGCTCACCCGCGTCCGAGCCCCGGAGGGTCCTCTTGCGTCGCCGAGGGTCATGCTCGGTACCGAGCGCGCCGGTTCTTCTTTCCGGCGGGCCCGGCCCATGACGGCCGGCCTTCGATCGAAGCCCGCGGCAAGCCCCTCAGGGCGGGCCGCGAGCCACTACCGAGGACCGGCCTCGACGCGGCGGCCGAGGTGCGGGCGCGGGAGCGCTGTCCTTCACTGCTTATTCGGTTGTCGGCGCAGGTGTGAACCTGCGCTCACCATGGACCATACTGCCTGGCCACGGCGAGATGTGGTAGATCCACACTACTAAGAGAGGGAGCGGCCGTGGCCACTCCCTCTCTTCTGACCGCTCAGCGGCGCAAGCCCAGGCGCTGGATGAGCTCGCGGTAGCGGTTGATGTCCTTCTTCTGGATGTACTTCAGAAGGCGGCGGCGACGGCCGACCATCAGCAGCAGGCCGCGGCGGCTGTGGTGGTCGTGCTTGTGCGACTTCAGGTGCTCGGTCAGCTCGGTGATCCGGTGGGTGAGCAGCGCCACCTGGACGTCCGGCGAGCCCGTGTCGCCCTCGACCGTGCCGTACTCGGCGACGATCTTCTTCTTGGTCTCGGCGTCGATCGCCAAAGGTGCTCCTTGTCGATGGTTCGGTACGCGTGTGCCGCCTGACTCCGTTCGGTCGGCGGCGGGCCGCGGTGACCGCGCGTACGAGCAGTCACCGTCCCAGATGGCCCGCGTTCGGGCGGCGCATCGGCGCAGGCCCCCGGTCGGGCGTCCTCCTCCCCCGCGTCACGCGGGGAGGGCAGGGCTGAACAGCCTCTACGAGTCTAACGCACATCCGCCCCGCCCAAGACCGCCGCGTGAGCAGGCGGGAGGGCGGGGACAGATGGACGGTCATCCCCGCACGCGCGGGGAGCACGAGCGCCCCCGCCCGCCCGATTCACCCGAT
>NZ_ANAD01000094.1 GCF_000341245.1 Nocardiopsis halophila DSM 44494 | reverse complement strand
GGGCGGGAAGGGTCGTTTTTCCCGAGATCAACGGGAGAAGCAGGCAAACCGGGGGGCTGGCCCGGCGCGCCGCCTGCCGGGACCGCGAGGGGCCCGGCGGACGGCAGCGCTGTGGGGCACGCCGCGTGGACGGCGGAACCGAGCAGGGAAAAGAGAGACCAGGAACTCAACGAAGTACTACGAGGCCTCGGGCTTCTCCGCGGTGTCCATCATCTCGCGGGCGCGTCCGACGTCGGCGTGCATCGCCTCGATCAGCTCGTCCACGTCGGAGAAGCGGCGCTGCCCGCGGATGCGGTACACGAAGTCCACCGCCATCTTCTCCCCGTACAACTCCAGGTCGTCGCGGTCCAGCGCGTACGCCTCGACCGTGCGCTCGGTGCCCTCGAAGGTGGGGTTGGTGCCCACCGAGATCGCGGCCGGCCAGTGCGCCTCGGCGCCGCGGTCCGGGTCGGCGCGCAGCAGCCACCCGGCGTAGACCCCGTCCTCCGGGACCTCTCCGCCCTCGGTGACGTCCAGGTTGGCCGTGGGGAACCCCAGCAGCTCACGCCCGCGCGCGGCGCCGTGCACCACCACGCCCTCCACCCGGTGCGGGCGGCCCAGCGCGGTGGCGGCCTCCTCGACCCGCCCCTGGGCGGCGAGCTCCCGCGCTCCGGCGGTCTCCCCCTGCTGCGGCACGTGCCCCTCCTCCTCGGTTCGGGCTTCGCTCCGAGTCCCGGTGCGGTGGTCCGCACCGGATCCCTTCACCGGCTCACCGCCCCGGATCCCCGCTCCGGGCGCCGGCTCGGGCCCCACCGGTCCATACCCCGCCGGTCAGGCCCCACCGGCTCAGCCGGCGAACACCACGATGGGCTTGCTGTACCCGGGCCGGTCCTCGGCCAGGGCCACGACCCCGCCGTCCGGGGCGAACAGGCCGATCGGCCCGGGCCCCAGGGTACTGGGCGCGATCCGGTTGCCGTGGGCGACCTTGCGCGCCTCGTCCTCGCTGAGCACCCGCACCGGGAACGCCGCGGCCACCGCCTGGGACAGCGGCAGCGCGGTGAACTCCCCGGCCAGCTCGTCCAGCGTGCGCGCCTGCTCCAGCCCGTAGGGCCCCACCCGGGTGCGGCGCAGCCGGGTGAGGTGGCCGCCCACGCCCAGCGCCTCGCCCATGTCGCGGGCGAGCGCGCGGATGTAGGTGCCGCTGGAACAGGTGACGCGCACGTCCAGGTCGACGAAGCCGTCGACCTGCCGCACGCGGTCCACCGCGAACTCCGCGACCGTGGCCGGCCGCGCCTTCAGCTCGACCGACTCCCCCGCGCGGGCCGACTTGTAGGCCCGGCGCCCGTTCACCTTGATCGCGCTGACCTGCGGCGGGATCTGCATGATCTCGCCGGTCAGCGCGGCCGCGGCGGCGCGCACGTCCTCCTCGGCGACCCCGCTCGCGTCGGTGCGGGAGGTCTCCTCGCCCTCGGCGTCGTCGGTGTTGGTGGTGGCGCCCAGCCGGACCGTGCCCTCGTACTCCTTCTCGGTGAGGGTCAGGTGGCCCAGCAGCTTGGTGCCCTTGCCGATGCCGAGCACCAGCACCCCGGTGGCCATCGGGTCCAGGGTCCCGGCGTGGCCCACCTTGCGGGTGCCGGCCAGCCGCCGGACCCGGGCGACCACGTCGTGCGAGGTCCAGTCGGCCGGCTTGTCGACGATCGCGACGCCGCTGTCGGTCATGGGTCGGGTGGTCCTCAGTCTGTCGGTGCGGCGGCTACTCGGCCGACTCGGCCTCGTCCTCGTGCGGGGTCTTGTACGGGTCGGGGTCCCCCGCCGGGCTGGCCCCGGCGGCGGAGCGCGCCACCTCGGCGTCGCTGGCCCGCGCCTGGGCCAGCAGGTCCTCGATGTGCTGGGCGTTGGCCTGCACCTCGTCGGCCTCGAAGGTGAGGCTGGGGGTGTGCCGCAGCCCGGTCTGCCGACCCACCTCGGTGCGGATCACGCCCTTGGCGCTCTCCAGCGCGGCGGCGGTGCCGGCCTTCTCCTCGTCGGTGCCGAAGACGGTGTAGTACACCGTGGCGTCGCGCAGGTCGTTGGTGAGCCGGGCGTCGGTCACCGTAACGAACCCCAGGCGCGGGTCCTTGATCCGGCGCTCCAGCATCTCCGCCACGATCTTCTGGATGCGGTCGGCGAGCTTGCGCGCGCGTGCGGCGTCCACCATGGTCGTCATTCCTCCTCTGGACCGAAGAGCCGCCGCCTCGCGGAGAGCAGCTCGATCTCTGGCCGTCCGGCCACCATGCGCTCGCAGGTGTCGAGCACCTCGGAGCAGTGCGCGGCCGTCGAGGCCACGACGGCGATCCCGATCTCGGAGCGGCGGTACAGGTCCTGCTCCCCGGTCTCGGCGACCGAGACGGAGAAGCGGCGCTGGATCTCGGCCACGATGGGCCGGACCACCGACCGCTTCTGCTTCAGCGAGCGGACGTCGCCCAGCAGGATGTCCAGGGTCAGGGACCCCACGTAGGCGCCGCTCCGGGCGCGGTTCCTCGCGTTGCGCGATCTGGATGTCATCACATGCCACATGACGGAGTGGCGGGCCGTCGAGGGGTGGTGGGACGGGGGCCGGGGCCCCGCCGGAGCGGGGCCCCGTACCGCCTCGTCAGTCGCGCGGCTTCTCGCGCATCTCGTAGACCTCGATCACGTCCTCGACGCGGAGGTCGTTGAGACCCAGGCCGATACCGCACTCGTATCCATCGCGGACCTCGGTGGCATCGTCCTTGAACCGGCGCAGCGAGTCCACGTTGAGGTTGTCGGAGACGACCACCCCGTCGCGGATGAGCCGCGCCTTGGCGTTGCGCCGGATGATGCCGCTGCGGACGATCGAACCGGCGACGTTGCCGATCTTGGGGACCTTGAAGACCTCGCGGATCTCCGCGGTGCCCAGGGTCGCCTCCTCGTAGATCGGCTTGAGCAGGCCCTTGACGGCCGCTTCCACTTCCTCGATCGCCTGGTAGATGACCGAGTAGTAGCGGATGTCGACGCCCATGCGGTCGGCGAGCTGGCTGTTCTTGCCCTCCGGCCGGACGTTGAAGCCGATGATGATCGCCTCCGACGTCGACGCCAGGTTGATGTCGTTCTGCGTGATCGCACCGACACCGCGGCCGACGATGCGGATGCCGACCTCGTCGCCGCCCGCGTCGATCTTGAGCAGCGACTCCTCCAGGGCCTCCACGGAACCGGACATGTCACCCTTGATGAGCAGGGGCAGCTCGGTGCGCTCCCCCTCCTCCAGGGTCTTCTGCCAGTTGTCCAGGGTGACCCGGCGGGTGGCCTTGGCCTGCTGGGCGAAGCGCTCGCGCGCCTCGCGCTGCTGGGCGATCTGGCGCGCGACCCGGTCGTCCTTGACCACCAGGAAGCTGTCGCCGGCGCTGGGCACGTTGGTCAGGCCCAGCACCTGGACCGGCCGCGAGGGCTCGGCGCTCTCGACGTTGCGGCCGTTCTCGTCCAGCATGGCCCGCACGCGCCCGTAGGCGTCGCCGCAGACGATCGAGTCGCCCACGTTCAGCGTGCCGCGCTGCACCAGCACGGTGGCGGTGGAGCCGCGCCCGCGGTCGAGGTAGGCCTCGATCGCCAGGCCCTGGGCCTCCATCCCCGGGTTGGCCCGCAGGTCCAGCGCCGCGTCGGAGGTCAGCACGATCGACTCCAGCAGGGCGTCGATGTTCTCGCCCCTGAGGGCGGAGATGTCGACGAACTGCACGTCGCCGCCGAACTCCTCGGCGACCAGGCCGTACTCGGTGAGCTGGGCCCGGACGCGCTGCGGGTCGGCGCCTTCGACGTCGATCTTGTTCACCGCCACCACGACCGGCACGTCGGCCGCCTTGGCGTGGTCGATGGCCTCGGCCGTCTGCGGCTTGACGCCGTCGTCGGCCGCGACCACCAGCACCGCGATGTCGGTGGCCTGGGCACCGCGGGCACGCATGGCGGTGAACGCCTCGTGGCCCGGGGTGTCGATGAAGGTGATCTTGCGGTCTTCCTCGTCCACCCGGGTGGAGACCTGGTAGGCACCGATGTGCTGGGTGATGCCGCCGGCCTCGCCGCCGATCACGTTGCTGTTGCGCACCGTGTCGAGCAGCTTGGTCTTACCGTGGTCGACGTGGCCCATGACGGTGACCACCGGCGGACGCGGACGCAGGTCCTCGTCGGTGCCGGCGTCCTCGCCGAACTCGATGGAGAAGGACTCCAGCAGCTCGCGGTCCTCGTCCTCGGGGCTGACGACCTCGACCCGGTACTTCAGCTCCTCGCCGAGCAGCTGCAGCGTCTCGTCGGGCAGCGACTGGGTCGCGGTCACCATCTCGCCCAGGTGCATCATGACCTGGACCAGCGACGCCGGGTTGACCTCGATCTTGTCCCCGAAGTCGGCGAGCGAGGCGCCGCGGGACAGACGGATGGTCTTGTTGTTGCCGCTGGGGATCTTCACGCCGCCGAAGGACGGGGCGCCCAGGTCGTTGAACTCCTGACGCCGCATCTTCTTCGACTTGCGGGAGCGCCCGCGCGGGCCGCCGGGACGCCCGAAGGCGCCCGCCGTGCCGCCGCGGCCGCGACCGCCGCCCGGACGGCCTCCGAAGCCGCCGGGACGCGGGCCGCCGAAGCCGCCGCTGCCCGGACGCGGACCGCCGCCGCCACCGGGACGGGGGCCACCGCCGCCGCCACCGGGGCGCCCGCGGCCGCCACCGCCGCCCGCACCGCGACCCGCGCCCGCGGGCGGGGTGGGCCGGGAGGCCGGCATGTTCATCGGGCTGGGGCGCGGACCGCTGGAGGGCGGACCCGGCTTGGGACGGGGACCTCCCTGGCCGCCGCCCGGACGCGGGGCACCCTGGCCGCCGCCCGGACGCGGGGCACCCTGGCCGCCGCCGGGGCGGGGACCGCCCTGGCCGCCGGGGCGCGGCGCCTGCGGACGCGGCGAGCCCTGGCCGCCGCCCGGTCGCGGACCGCCCTGGCCGCCGCCGGGACGCGCGCCGCCCTGGCCGCCCTGGCGCGGGCCCGGCTTGGCGGAGCCCATGCCGGTGGCCTGGGTCGAGAACGGGTTGTTACCGGGGCGCGGGCCGGAGGGGCGCGGACCCGGCTTGGGGCCGGGCTTGGGCGCGCCGCCGCGCTCGCTCTTGGGGCCCGGCTTGGGACCGGGCTTGGGGGCGGCCTGGCCGCCGCCGGTGCCGCCGCCGTTCTGCTTGGGGGCGGGCTTGGGGCCCGGCTTCGGGGCCTCTGCCTTCGGAGCCTCGGCCTTGGGGGCCTCGGCCTTCGGGGCCTCCTGCGGAGCCTCCTTCGGGGCCTCGGCGCTCGGCGCACCGGGGCGCGGGCCGGGCTTGGGGCCCGGCTTGGGACCGGGCTTGGGGGCCGCGGGCCTGGCGGCCTCTCCCCCTCCCGGTGCGGACTCGCCGCGCGGACGCGGCTTGGACTCCGGGGCGGACGGCTTGGAGCCGCCCTTCTTGCCGGCGGAGCCCGGCTTCAGCTCGTCGGTGAGCTTGCGCACGACCGGCGCCTCGATCGTCGAGGACGCCGAACGGACGAACTCTCCCAACTCCTGGAGCTTGGCCATGACGACCTTGCTCTCAACTCCGAGCTCCTTAGCGAGCTCGTACACCCGGACCTTCGCCACTGCTCTCCTCTACTCGGTCCGGGACATGGGCTGTGCCGGACCGTCGCTAGCTTGACGTACTCATCGCTGCGTACTCATCGAGCGCTCATCGCAATCTCGACCCGCTTCCTCGTCGTTACACAACAATGGGTCAGTTACGCCGGTGTCCCGGCATAGCAAGACCCGCCGACGCCTGTTCGGTACAACCGCGGTGCCGACGTGATCATTCCAACCCTATCCGGAACGGTCGCCGTCTCCAACGCGCGGACCGCCGGAGAAGTAGGCGGCCACGCGCGAGGCGTCGAGCCGTGCGCGGACCCGGAAGGCCCGCTGCCACGCTCCGCGCCGCTCCGCCGACGCCCGGCATGCGGGGTCGGGGTGGAGGTAGGCGCCCCGTCCCGGCGCCCGCCGGTCGGGATCGGGGGTCACCAGGGCGCCGTCGGCCACCAGACGTACCAGGTCGGACTGAGCCGCCCGAGACCGGCACCCCACGCAGGTGCGTACGGGGGGACGCCGGCCGCTTTCCCCGATTCTAGCGCGCTCCGGCATCGTCCAGGCCGTCCTCTGGGCCGTCCGGGCCGTGCGTCGCGCCTTCCATCGGCTCGGCGCCGGGCACGTCCGAGCGGATGTCGATCCGCCACCCGGTGAGCCGGGCGGCCAGCCGGGCGTTCTGGCCCTCCTTGCCGATGGCCAGGGACTGCTGGTAGTCGGGCACGGTCACCCGGGCCACCTTGGCCGCGGCATCGATCACCTCGACCCGGTCGACCCGGGCCGGGGACAGCGCGTTGCCCACGAACACGGCCGGGTCCTCGGAGTGGTCGACGATGTCGATCTTCTCCCCGTTGAGCTCGGCCATGACGTTGCGCACCCGGCTGCCCAGCGGGCCGATGCAGGCGCCCTTGGCGTTGACCCCCGGCTTGTTGGAGCGCACCGCCATCTTGGTGCGGTGCCCGGCCTCGCGCGCGATGGCCGCGATCTCCACGGTGCCGTCCGCGATCTCGGGCACCTCCAGCTCGAAGAGCTTGCGCACCAGGTTGGGGTGGGTGCGCGAGAGGGTGACCGAGGGGCCGCGGTGGCCCTTGCGGACCTGCACCACGTAGGCGCGCAGCCGCTCGCCGTGCCCGTAGTCCTCACCGGGCACCTGCTCCTGCGGGGGCAGGATGGCCTCCACCCGCCCCAGGTCCACCAGCACGTTCCGCGGGTCCCTGCCCTGCTGGATGATGCCGGAGACCACCTCGTACTCGCGCCCGGCGTACTCGCCCAGGGTCAGCTCGTCCTCGGCGTCGCGCAGCCGCTGCAGGATGACCTGCTTGGCGGTGGAGGTGGCGATGCGCCCGAAGCCGGTGGGCGTGGCGTCGTACTCGCGGGCCTGCCCGGTCTCCTCGTCGGTCTCGGAGGCCCACACGATCACGTGCCCGGTGGAGCGGTCCAGCTCGACCCGTACGGAGGCCTCGGTCCCCTCCTGCCGGTGGTAGGCGATCAGCAGGGCGTCCTCGATCGCCTTGACGACCAGGTCCACCGAGATGTCCTTCTCGCGCTCCAAGCTGCGCAGGACGCTCATGTCGATATCCACGGGGCTCCCCCTCTAGTCCGCCGCGGCGTCGTCGTCGGCCTGGCGGCGGAATTCCACCTGGACCCTGCCCCGTTCGAGGTCGGCGTAGCGGTACTCGGCCTGCTCCGAGCCGGCCGTCTCGAGCACCACGCCGTCGTCGCCGGCCTCCACCACGCGCCCGGTGACCTCGCCTCCGTCGGCGAGCCGGGCCTGCACCAGGCGTCCGCGGGAGCGGCGCCAGTGGCGGGGGAGGGTCAGCGGCCGGTCCACGCCGGGGGAGGTCACTTCGAGCACGTAGGGGGCGCTGCCCATCACGTCGGACGCGTCCAGCGCCGCCGAGACGTCCTGGCTGACCGTGCCGACCGCGTCCATGTCGACGCCGTCGTCGGAGTCGACGACGACGCGCAGCAGGCGCCGCTTGCCGGCCGGTACGACCTCCACGGCCTCCAGGTCCAGTCCGGCCTCGGCCAGTACCGGCTCGAGCAGGGCGGCCAAGCGGTCCTGGCGAGCCTGCGCCCCCATCTGCGTTCCTCCTCGGGAATTCCGCCCGGTCCCGGTCGGGCGCCGGGGCGGTCCAGCTGTGCACAAAAGTCTTCCGCACGTCGCTGCGAGTGCGGTTGGGCCTCCAAGGGTATCCACAACCGCGGCCTCTCCAGGCAATCCGCGCGGTCCCGAGGCCCCACGCGTTCGCGGAGCTCCTCCGCACGAGGGGAAGCGGACCGGAACACGGCGGGCACCACACCGCCGCATCGCGCGGCCGCACCCCCGGTGCATGGAAGGATTGGCGGCGCACGGCGACGACGGCGAAGGAGGGCGGATTTGGGCGCGAGGCACGGCGTGGCCGGGATCCCCGTCACCCGCCGCACGGCCCTGGCCTCGGTCCTGGCGGTCGCGGCGGTGTGGGCGAGCGGCTGCCGGGGCGGCCGCTGGTATCCGAGCGAGACCGGGCCCGACGAGCGCGTTCTGCGCGGGGCGGTCGCCGACAAGGAGAGGATGATCGCACGCTACCGGGCGGCGCTGGCCGCCGACGAGGGTCCGGCGGAGCTGCTGGAGTCCTTCCTGGTGCACCACGAGGAGCACCTGGGCGCGCTGCGGGAGCGCCTGCCCGACGAGGACCGGACGCGGACCGACCCCGGGGCCCCGGACGCCTCGCCCTCCCCCTCCCCGGTCGGGGACGGACCGGTGGACGCGGCGGGGCTGCGCACCGCGGAGGAGGCGTCCGCGGGCGCGCGCTCCCGGCAGTGCGCCGACGCCGAGGACCCGGCGCTGGCCCAGCTGGTCGCCTCCATCGGCGCCTGCGAGGCCGCCCATGCGCACAGGCTCGGCGAGGAGGTCGGATGAGCGGGAGCGGCGGGGCGTCGCCGACGCCCTCGGAAGAAGAGGCCACGGCGGAGGTCGCGGCGCTGCAGAAGGCGCTTCGGGCCGAGCACGCCGCGGTGTACGGGTACGGGTTCATCGGGGCGCGCAGCCGGGACGGCGAGCGCGACCGGGCCGCGCGGCACCTGGACGCCCACCGGGCGCAGCGGGACACGGTGCGCGAGGAGCTGGTGGAGCTGGACGCGGTGCCCGCGCCCCCGGAGGCGGCCTACACGCTGCCCGATTCCGACGGGCGCGAGGAGCTGGCCGGGTTCGCGCAGGGCATGGAGAACACCTCGGCGCAGGCGTACCTGGAGGTGGCGGGCGCCGCCGAGTCGGGCCCGGTGCGGGAGTTCGCCGCGGAGGCGCTGCAGGCGGCGACGGTCCGCGCCATCGAGTGGGGCGGGGGCGTCGTCGCGTTCCCGGCCTACCCGACCGGGGACCCGGACGAGCCCAACGACGAGGACGACTGAGGGCACCCTCCCGACCGCTCGCGCGCCTGTGCCGCCGCCGGACATGCGCCGGACATGCGGGAGGGCGCCGGCCCCGCGGCCGGCGCCCCCGCCGTCCTCGCGCCGTCCCCGCCCGGTGGGCGCGGCCGGGCCGCGCCCTACTCGGCGGCCACCGCGGACGCGACCGCGTCGGCGGCGCCCTCCAGGGAGATCTCCCGGCGGTCGCCGGTGCGGCGGTCGCGCAGCTCCAGGACGCCGTCGGCCAGGCCCTTGCCGACGATCAGCGCGGTGGGCACGCCCAGCAGCTCGGCGTCGGTGAACTTCACGCCCGGGGACACGCCCTTGCGGTCGTCGACGAGCACCCGCAGGCCGCGCTCCTCCAGCTCGGCGGCCAGGCGCAGCGCCACCTCGATCTGCTCGCCCTTGCCGGTGCCGACCACGTGCACGTCGGCGGGGGCGGCCGCGCGCGGCCACACGATGCCCTTGTCGTCGTGGGACTGCTCCACGACGGCGGCCACGACCCGCGAGACGCCGATGCCGTAGGAGCCCATGGTGACCCGCTTGGGCTTGCCGTCGGGGCCCAGCGCGTCCAGCTCGATGGCGTCGGTGTACTTGCGGCCCAGCTGGAAGACGTGGCCGATCTCGATGCCGCGGGCGGTGTAGAGGGTGCCCCGGCCGTCGGGCGAGGGGTCGCCGTCGCGGACCTCGGCCACGTCGAGCACGCCGTCGGGGGTGAAGTCGCGGCCGCAGACCAGGTCGACCACGTGGTGGTCGGGGCGGTCGGCGCCGGTGACCCAGCGGGTGCCCTCGACCACGCGCGGGTCGGCGTAGTAGCGGCACTTGTTGTCGAGCAGGGCGTTGGGGCCGACGTAGCCCTTGACCAGGTAGGGGCGGGCCGTGAAGTCCTCCTCGTCGAGCAGGGCGACCTCGGCCGGCTCCAGGGCGGCCTCCAGGCGCTTGACGTCGACCTCGCGGTCGCCGGGCACGCCGATGCCGACGACCTCCCACTCCTGCTCCCCCGGGGCGCGCACCTTGACCAGCACGTTCTTCAGGGTGTCGGCGGCGGTGAAGGTGCGGCCGAGCCCGGCACCGTTGAGGTGGTCGACCAGGGTCTCGATGGTGGGGGTGTCGGGCGTGTGGTGGACCGCGGCCTCGGGCAGCCCCTCCAGCGGGAGCGCCTCGGGGGCGGCCACGCGTACGGCCTCGACGTTGGCGGCGTAGTCCGACTCGGTGCTGCGGACGAAGGTGTCCTCGCCGACGGGGGTCTCGGCCAGGAACTCCTCAGAGGCCGATCCGCCCATGGCGCCGGAGGTGGCCTTGACGACGACGTAGTCCAGCCCGAGGCGGTCGAAGATGCGGATGTAGGCCGCGCGGTGCCGCTCGTAGGACTCCTGCAGGCCCGCGTCGTCGATGTCGAAGGAGTAGGAGTCCTTCATGTGGAACTCGCGGCCGCGCAGGATCCCGGCCCGGGGTCGGGCCTCGTCACGGAACTTCTCCTGAATCTGGTACAGGGTGACCGGGAAGTCCTTATAGGAGGAGTACTCGCCCTTGACCAGGTGGGCGAAGACCTCCTCGTGCGTGGGGCCGAGGACGTAGTCGGCGCCCTTGCGGTCCTTGAGGCTGAACAGGGTGTCGCCGTACTCGACGGCGCGGCCGGTGGCCTCGTAGTAGTCGCGGGGCAGCAGTGCGGGCAGCAGCAGCTCCTGGCCGCCGATCGCGTTCATCTCCTCGCGCACGACGCGGGCGACGTTCTCCAGCACGACCTTGCCCAGGGGCAGCCAGGAGTAGATCCCCGGGCCGGTCCGGCGGACGAACCCGCCGCGCACCAGGAGCTTGTGGCTCGGCACCTCGGCGTCCGCCGGGTCCTCACGCAGGGTGCGCAGGAACAGGTTCGACATCCGTAGCAGCACGGCCACTCCTTGGGAAACGGTGCACGCTCAGGTGCACGGATAGACGGGTCGTAAGTCGGTCGGGAGGGATTCCAGGCTAGCGGCGGCGCTGAGTACCCGCACCTGGAACAGGGGCGCCGCCCGCCCGTGGAGGGCGGACGGAACGACGTTCCGCAGTCGTGCCGGCCGCCTTCGGCCTGGAGGACCGCACGCCCGGTCCGGACGCCCCTCCCCTGGAGGGGTCCTGCCGCGGCACCGGGTTCACGCTCGAACTCGACCTGCGCGAGGACCGCAGTGCCGAATGGAGCATCACCGGGGGCGACGAGGTCACCGAGGGGACTACGGCCGTGGGCATGGCCGCGGCCGTCGCCCGCCTCCCGGACGGCCGCGCACACCGCTGACCGGCACGCGCGCCGGCCCGCGCGAAGGAAGGCGCCGCCCGCCCCTCGGGGGATCGAGGGGCGGGCGGCGCCGGGAGGGGGCGGGGCGTCAGCCGCCCAGGGAGAAGGTCGTCATGACCGAGGCGTGGTCGGACGTCCACTCGTTGTCGGCGTGGTTCGGGTACACCTCGGGCTCGCCGGCCACCAGGGTCTGCGACCGCTCGACCGCGAGCGGGCCCTTGTAGTAGACGAAGTCGATGCGGTCCTGGGGCTCGTCGACCCCCGAGTCGCCGTCGCGCTTGGGGAACAGCGGCGACCAGGTGGTGCCCGGCTCGGCGGCGGGGTCGGGGTGGGCCTCGCGGAAGGAGTCGGTCAGCCCGGCCTCGGTGGGCACGGTGGAGGCGGGCCAGGGCACGTCGGCGTAGCCGCAGTTCTTCTCCCGCAGCTCCTCGGTCCAGTCCAGGTGGGAGGGGGAGTTGAAGTCGCCCATGAGCAGGACCGGGACCTCGTCGGCGGCGGCCAGGTCCTCCTCCATGGCCGCGACGGTGTCCTCGATCTGCGGGGTGCGGCCGGACTCGGCCTCGCGCTCCAGGATGCGGTCGACGCTCATGCCCGAGTCGCAGGCGTCGTAGGGGCCGTAGGGGGTGTAGCCCAGGTGCGCGTCCCAGACGGCGACCCGGGAGTCCGGGCCGTCCAGGGAGACCTCGACGCTGCCGGAGGCGTTGACGGTGCCGCGCTCCTCGGTGATCGGGTAGCGGCTGATCACGCCGAGGCTGCCGGAGGTCTGCCAGTGGTCCCAGCCCAGGGCCGTGGCCAGGCGCTCGGCGGCCTCGCCTTCGGTCTCCTGGAGGCCGACGATGTCGGCGCCGGACTCGATCAGGTAGCGCAGCTGCTTCTCGTGGTGCCCGTTGACCTGTGTCCCGGCGTGCCAGGTGTTGTAGGTCATCACGTCGAGCTCGCCGACCAGGTCCTGCCCGGCCTTCCGGACCGGGACGGTCGCGGTGAGGGCGGCCGTGGAGCCGTCCTCGCCGACGGCCTCGATCGCGATCCGCGCGTCCGTGTCGCCGTCGGGGGTGCCGGTGACGGTGCCGTCCTCGGCGACCGCGGCCCAGGCGGGGCCGCCGGTCTTGCGGAAGGCGACCTCGCCGCCGCCGGAGGCCAGGCCGCCGACCGAGGCCTCGTAGGCGTCGCCCTCGCGGGCGTTGCGCAGGGTGATCCCGTCGGTGGGGAAGGACACCGGGCGGTCGTCGGTGACGGTGAAGTCGACCGGGTCGGCGAGCCACGCGTAGCCGTCCCGGGCCAGGAGGTAGGCGGTGTAGTCGCCCGCGCGCAGCGCGGCGGTGTCGACGGTCGCCTCGCCCTCGGCCTCCGGGGCGTAGCTCCAGGCCAGCGAGGGCTCGGTGTACTCCTCATCGACCGGCCCCTCGCCCCGGGGGTACACGCCGATCCAGTTGGTGTCGTGCGGTTCGGGCGTGCTGTAGGCGAACCGGGCCTGCTCCCCCTGGGCGACCGGTCCGGCCGGGGCCAGGGTGCCGGCCGTGTCGGCCTGCGCCGGGGCGGACAGCCCGGCCAGGACGGCGACGGCCGCCGCGGCGGACGCGGTCGCGCGTCTCCACCAGCCTCGCATCGTGCCTCCGTTCTCGATCGTGCCCGTGTGCGGTGCACACGTTGACGGCGCACGACGATGGCACAGCGCACGGCCGCCGAACCCCCGGTAACGGTTCGGAGAAGGGCGCGCTCTTCCTGAGCGGAACACGGTGAACCGGCAGCGGAGGCGCCGGAGCGGGACAAACATCGCGGCCGTGCTCCCCCGGCCGCCGCCGGGCGATTCGTTGTGGGGTCGTCACCGCGCTGATACACTACCAAGCGTTCGCTTGGTTGGTATCGACCCCGGAGGCGCCATGGCGTCCCTGCGCATCAGCCTGGGCTACGAGGTGGAGGTCCGCGGCCGCACCCGCGAGGTGGAGCGGCGCGCCTTCGAGAACACGCTGGCCCAGGCCGAGCTCGCCGACGAGCTGGGCTACGAGGCGGCCTGGTTCGTCGAGCACCACTTCACCCGCGGCTTCTCCCACTCCTCGGCCCCCGACCTGGTCCTGGCCGCCGTCTCCCAGCGCACCCGCCGCCTGCGGCTGGGCCTGGGGGTGGTGCTGCTGCCCTTCCAGCCCCCGGTGCGCACGGCGGAGCGGGTGGCCACCCTGGACGTGCTCTCCGGGGGCCGGGTGGAGTTCGGCACCGGGCGCGGCGCGTCCCCGCTGGAGTACCAGGCCTTCCAGCGCCCCTTCGAGCAGTCGCGGCGGATCTGGGAGGAGTCCCTGGACGCCGTCCTGGAGATCTGGCGCGCCGACGGCGCCCCGGTCACCCTGGACAGCCCCTACTTCCAGGTGCCCGGGGTGTCGGTGCTGCCGCGCCCGGTCCAGGACCCGCACCCGCCGGTATGGGTGGCCTCCACCAGCCTGGAGGGCTACCTGGCGGCGGCGCGGCGCGGGCACAACCTGCTCGGCATGACCATGCTCAAGGGCCTGGACGGCGTCGCCGAGGACATCGCCGCCTACCGGCGGCAGCTGGCCGACAGCGGGTTCGACCCCGACACCCGCCGGGTGGCGCTGATGGTGCCCTGGCACGTGGCCCCCACCCGGGACGAGGCGCTGGAGACCGCCTCGGACGCGGTGCTGTGGTACATCCGCCGCCAGGTCAACCTGGTCACCCCGCCCGGCTACTACGACGCCCGGCACGCCACGCACCGGGTGCTCGGGCAGCTGGCCGCGGGCATGCCGCCCGAGGAGGCGCTGGAGGTGCTGCGCGAGCACCACATGGTGGTGATCGACGACGCGGCCGGCTCGCGCGAGGCGGTGCGGAGCATCACCGAGGCCGGCGCCACCGACCTGCTGCTCCAGGCGCAGGTGGGCGGGCTGGACCACGAGCACGTGTGCAACTGCCTGAAGCTGTTCCGCCAGGAGGTGGCGCCGTCGTGACCCCCCTCCGGGCCGAGGCGGGCGGATCCGCCCCTAACGTACCGGGCCGTCCGCGTCACCGCCGACCGCGCGGAGGCCCGCCCGGCACCCGACCCGCAGGTCACGCCCCTCGGCACGAGGGGATGTCCGTCCGACCTGGTCGGCACGGCCGTCACGGCCCTGGGCCGGGCGCGATCCGGCTTCTTCGGAGCCCTGGGCGTCGGCCCCGGCCGCCGGGCTCCCCCACTCAAGCGGACGCCGTCGAGCCGCGCCCGCGCTCACACCCGAGGCGACGCGGCCGGGGCGGGCCGCGCACCGCGCCCCCGCACGAATGCGTCCGGCACGAGGGGCCGGCCCCCGTTCCCCGTCCCGCCCGCCGGGACTCGTCTCCTCTCCGGCCTGAAGACCGGGGCATTCTGAAAGGACTCAGGTGAGCGGACGCGAATGGATCCGGGCCGATCGGCCCGGCCCGGGGGCGGCCCCCGGAACGGACGGCGGACTGCTGCTGGTCGGCCCCGAAGGCGGGGCCACCGCCGCACTGGGCCCCCGGGACCGCGCGCTCGCCGCCGAGCTGGGCGGCGAGGTGCTGGCGGCGGCGGGGGTGGGCCCAGGCGACCGCGCGGCGGTGGCGCTCAGCGCCGAGGGCGACCAGACCGGGGCCCTCGTGGCCGAGGCGGCGGCCGCCGCCGGGGCCCAGGCCGCGGTGGTCGGCCCGCGCGGGCGGATGCGGCTGCACGCGGCGCTGGAGGCGATGCGCGCCACGGTGCTGGTCGCCACGCCCTGCGGGGCGGCGGACCTGCTGTCCCGCCTGCACCTGGAGTTCCAGGCCGACCCGCTGGACCTGGGGCTGCGGCGGATCCTGCTGGCCGGGGAGGTGGCCTCGGAGGGGGTGCGGCGCCGCCTGGCCGCCGAGTTCGGTGCCGAGGTGGTCGACCTGTTCACCGACCCGCTCCTGCAGGTGCCCGTGGCGCACCGGCCTGACGGCGCCGCAGGCCTGGAGCCGGCGTGCCCCGGGACCCTGGGGCTGGCTGCGCTGGACGCCGACACCGTCGCCGAGCCGCCCTACCCGGACGGGACGGCGGAGATCGTGACGCTGCCGCACTGGCACTCCTCGCTCGGCGGCGCGGTGGTGCGCACCGGGTTCACCGCCCGTCCGCGGGACGGGGCACGGACGGTGCCCGCGCCGACGGGGACCGTCGGCGACCGGGTTCTGGTGCGGGGCCGCTGGCTGCCGCTGCCCCGCCTGGAGCGCGAGCTGGCCCGGGTGGACGGGGTCGGCGCATGGGAGCTGCGGGTGTCCCGCCCCGGGACGCTCGACCTGGCCGAGCTGCGCGTGGCCTTCTCCCGCTCCTCGCTGATCGGCGACCGCATGTGGACGTCCCGCATCGAGCAGGCGCTGGCGTCCTTCTCCCCGGTGCGGATCGCGGTGGCGGTGGAGGAGGAGGCCCGGGACGAAGGCGGCGCGGGCCGGCTGACCGACGAGCGCGGGCACCACCAGGCGCGCGAACGGGACGGCGCGCGGGCCCGCGCGGGCTGAGACCGCCCCACGCGAGGAGGAACCCCCCATGGCCCACTCCCCCGAGTTCCCTCCCCTGCCCGACGGCTGGACGACCCTGCCCCGGATGCTGGCCGACCGGGCGCGCCGCACGCCCGGTTCGGTGCTGCTCGCGGCCGGCGGCGAGCGCCTGACCGCCGCGGACCTGGCCGCGCGGGCCCGCGGGATCGCCCGTGCCCTGATCGCCTCCGGCGTGCGGCCCGGCGACCGGGTCGCGCTGATGGCCCCCAACTCCCCCGGCTGGGGCGCGGCCGCTTTCGGGGTGTGGGAGGCCGGGGCGGTGCTGGTGCCGCTGTCGACCCGGTACCGGGGGCTGGAGGCGGGCGGGTTCCTGCGCCGCACCGGGGCGCGGCTGCTGATGTGCACCGAGCGCTTCCGGGACACCCCGGTCACCGGACTGATCGAGCGGGCGGTGGGGGCTGGGCGGGTCGGCCGGCCCGGCCGACCCTTCGCCGGCCTGCCCGAGCTGCGGGAGGCGGTGCTGCTCGACGTCGGCCCGGACGACCCCGAGGCCGGGCGGGCGGGGGCGGCGGCCTTCGCGGACTTCCTCGGGCGGGGCGGCGCCGTGTCCGATGCCGAGGCCCAGCGGCGCGCCATGGGGGTGGAAGGGGCCGACCTGGCAGAGGTGCTGGCGACCTCGGGCACCACGGGGGAGCCCAAGGGGGTGATGATCCCGCACGGTCAGCTGCTGCGGGGGTACTGGGACTGGGCCTCGGTGGTGCGGCTGGACGGGCGGGACCGGTACCCGGTCATCGCGCCGTTCTCACACGGGTTCGGGGTGAACGCCGGGCTGCTGGCGGGGGTGATGCGCGGGGCGCGGCTGCTGCCGCAGGCGGTCTTCGACCCGGGCGGACTGCCCGGGCTCATCACCGACGAGGGGGCGACGGTGCTGGCCGGGCCGCCGACGCTGTTCCAGGGGCTGCTGGCGCGCCGGGAGGCCGGGGAGCGGTTCCCCGCGCTGCGGGTGGGCGTCTGCGGGGCGGCGTCGGTGCCGCCGGAGCTGGTGCGGGGGCTGCTGGAGGCGGGCGTGGTGCGGCGGATGGTCAACGCCTACGGGCTCATCGAGGGCACGGTGGTCTCGATGACCCGGGAGGGCGACCCGGTGGAGGTGGTGGCGGGGACCGCCGGGCGGCCGATGCCGGGCGTGACGGTGGAGGTGGTGGACGGGGAGGGACGGCCGCTGCCGCCGGGCGGGCGCGGGGAGATCGTGGTCGGGGGGCACGGGGTGATGGACGGCTACTGGGGCGACCCGGGTCGCACGGCCGAGGCGGTCGACGGCCGGGGGCGGCTGTGGACCGGCGACGTGGGGGTGCTGAGCGGGCGCGGCGACCTGTCGGTGGTGGACCGGAAGAAGAACGTGTTCATCGTCGGCGGGTTCAACGCCTATCCGGCCGAGATCGAGGCGCTGCTGCTGCGCTGCCCGGGGGTGGCGGGGGCGGCGGTGGTGCCGGTGCCGGACGCGCGGCTGGGCGAGGTCGGCTGCGCGTTCGTGGTAGCGGCCGACGGTGCAGGGCACGGGGGTGCGGTCGGCATAGAGCGCCGCAGTGCGAACGGCGCCGGACCGGAACGCGCACTAGAGCTGGAGTCCGAGGTCATCGCCTGGTGCCGGGAGAACATGGCGAACTACAAGGTGCCGCGCCGGGTCGAAGTGGTGGACTCCCTCCCGGTCAACGCCAACGGCAAGACCGACAAGGCTGCGCTGAGGAAACGCCTGTCCGTGCCCTGAGGGAGGCCGGAGACCTCGCCCGACGGCACCGATACCGCCGGGCGCCTGTCCGCGGGACATTCGCGACACGGTGGAGGGCGCCGAAGAGAGGCGGGGCGACGCTCCGTCCAGACCTGTTCCACCCGACTGCCTACTGGACCCGGCGTTCCCATGGCCCGCTCTCTTTCCCGCTTTCCCTCGATGATCTCGGGAGGGTCGGCCTTAAGAGCGCCCTGATAAGGCCGCCTTCCCCGAGATCATCGCGAATCGGCCGACGGTCTCTGGCGGTGAAGCGCGCCCCCGCCTGCCGGCATCCGGAGTCGTCACCCGAGCGGGCGCCAGTCGACGACCACGTCGGGCCCGTCCTCGCCAGGGGGGCGTCCGTTCTCCGGTGGGAGCTCGGTGAACTCCGCCTCCACGGGCAGGCCGCGGCGCAGGTCCGCCGGGTCGGCGCCGGCCAGTCCGCCCCAGCAGTAGAGGGCGGGCGCGTCGTCGAGGGCCACCCGCAGCACCGTGTAAGGCGCCGGGAAGGCGGGGTGGAAGGTGCGCCGGGTGACGGTCCACCCGTCCACCGTCCCGGTGCCGGTCCCCTGGTGCCAGTGCCACTCCAGGGAGAGGCACACGGCGCACACCTCCCGCGGAGGGAAGCGCGGGCTCCGGCAGTCGGCGCAGTACTGGACGAGGAAGCGGCGGTCCCTGACCGCCTCCCACCAGTAGGCCGAGTCCCGGTCGGGGGCGGGGCGCGGCCGCACGGCCGTGTCCCCCGGCGCGCCCGGCCCACCGGCGCCCGTCCCGCCCGCGTCCGGCCGCGGGTTCCGTATCGCCTTTCCCATCGGTCACCTCCGGGGTGTCCATCGTTCGGGCGCGCCGCCCGGGCGGTCCCGGTGCGGTCAGCGGCCCGCGGTCAGCAGGAGGGCGGACGTGCCGGCCAGGACGTAGCCCGGCTGTCCGGTGGACAGGGCGACCTCGGCCCCCTCGACCTGGCGCGGGCCCGCGTCGCCCCGGAGCTGGTCGACCGCTTCGACGACGTGGTTGATACCGTGCACGTACCCCTCGGACAGGAAGCCCCCGTGCGTGTTGACAGGCAGCGCTCCTCCGATGTCCATGGCTTCCGAGGCGGCGAAGGGGCCGCCCTCGCCCTTGGCGCAGAAGCCGTAGTCCTCCAGTTGCACCACGACCGTCCAGGTGAAGCAGTCGTAGAGTTCGGCGGTGTCGACGTCGGTCGGCCCCAGGCCCGCCATCGCGTACAGCCGCGGGGCCAGGCGCGCGGCGGACGAGGTCGTCAGGTCGTCGCCCAGCCCGCCGGGGGCGGGCGGGGAGTACGTCGAGTGGCCCCCGGCCCAGGCCGCGGCGGCGATGTCCACGGGCGGTCGGCGCAGGTCGCGGGCGCGCTCGGCGGAAGTGACCACCAGGGCGCAGGCGCCGTCGGTCTCCAGGCAGCAGTCGAGCAGCCGGAACGGCTCGGAGATCCAGGGCGAGGCCAGGTAGTCGTCGAGCGTGAACGGGTCGCGCTTGAGCGCGCGCGGGTTGGCGGCGGCGTTGGCGCGCTGGCGCACCGCGATCGCGCCGAAGTGCTCGGGGGCCGTGCCGTAGGCGTCCATGTGCGCGCGGGCGGGGACGGCGTAGTGCTGGACGGGGGCGAGGAGCCCGTAAGGGGCCTGGTACTGCAGGTCGAAGGCGCCCGCCGGGGCCCGGCCCTTGCCTCCCATGCGGAACTCCGAGCGCGCGTTGACGGCCCGGTAGCAGACGACGACCTCGGCGACGCCCGCCGCCACGGCCATGGCGGCCTGCCCGACGACGGCGTGCGAGACGCCCCCGCCTCCGAACTGGTCGAGGTGCCAGGCGGGGTCGTCGATGCCCAGGGCGGGGCCCACGACCCACGGGGGGCTGGAGTCCCCGACGCGGTGGGTGGCGATACCGTCGACGTCGCCGACGCCCAGCCCGGCGTCGTCGAGGGCGGCGAGAACCGCGCGGCAGGCGAGGGCGGTGGTGCTGGCGCCGGAGTCGCGGCTGAACGGGGTGCGGCCCACCCCGGCCAGCGAGGCCGCTCCGCTGAGCCCGGTTCCCGCCACGGCCGCCTCCCTGCTCGGGTCGCCTCCGAGTCAAGACCGAGCAAACGCTTGGTGTCAAGAGGCGGGCGCCCACGGGTGACGGGACGGGCGGCGGCGGGTACGATAAGGGAAACCAAGCAAGCGCTTGGGTGAACATCCGGGGAACGGCCCCGGCCGAGGAATCAGGAGGGCGAGGCCCGTGTCAGCAGACCGTGGGAGCGCGAACCGCGCCGTGGCCGAGGCGCCCCGGACCCGCTGGAACGGGACGCGCACCGCGGCGGCCCCGTTCGGCCCCCGGGACTTCCGGGAGGCGCTGGGGCGCTTCCCCACCGGGGTGGTGGCCGTGGCCGCCCGCGACCCGCGCACCGGCCGCCCGGTGGGGCTGGCGGCCAACTCCTTCACCTCGGTGTCCCTGGAGCCCCCGCTGGTGGGCTTCTGCGTCGGCCGGGCGAGCACGAGCTGGCCGGCGCTGCGCGCGGCGTCCCGCCTGGCGGTGAGCATCCTCGGCGCGGACCAGGAGAAGGCGTCCCACCGCCTGGCCGCCAAGGGCGGCGACAAGTTCGCCGAGGTCCCCTGGCACGAGTCCCCGTCCGGAGCGCCGGTCATCGAGGGCGCCCAGGCCTGGCTGGAGTGCGAGGTCGACGCCGAGCACCCCGCGGGCGACCACGTGATCGTGGTGGCCCGCGTCCACCACCTCGCCGCCCGGGAAGGGCGGTCCCCCCTGGTGTACTACCGGAGCGAATACCGCCGCCTGGATGATTAGGCGCCCGCTGGGAGGGCGCCGGGCATTCCCCCTCGCCTCACCGGACCCCACGGGCCCGCCCGAGAACGTAAGGGCATCGGAAAAGCGCGACGGCGCCGACGTGACCGACCGGCCCCTGCACGGGTCATGGCATCCACACTTCGAACCCCGCCGGACTTCCGCGAACATCGGTGAGAAGCACTGAGGTGGTCCCGAGCGTCCAGCGGGACCGCTCGTGGGCTTGGGGCCTGCCGGTGACCGTCAGGGATCCGGGAACGCCGCCCCTGGCCGCTCCGCGACGAAGCCGTCGTCCGGTCCACAGGGCCGCGCAGGACCGCGGGCCGTGCGCTGCGCAGGGACCTCCGGGATTGCGTAGCCTTCACGGTGGAACCGCCGCGGGTGGCCCGGCGGGCACGGAGGAACTACGGGGGAGCATGTCGACCGGCGCCGAGGGCGGATTCCGCACGCACACCGAACTGGTCCGGGACGCCGACCGTCCCGACTCCTGGCTGCTCGTCGTGGACGGCACGCCGCAGTCGCACGTCGACCTGTCCGACCCCACGTACCTGGACTTCGAGTACGTTCGCCGGCTCGGACACGTCGCCGACCTCCTCGCGCCCGCCGGGCAGCCCGTCGACGCCTTCCACCTCGGCGCCGGGGGGCTCACGCTCGCGCGCTACATCGCCGCCACCCGCCCCGGATCGCGGCAGCGCGCCGTCGACATCGACGAGGACCTGGTGGCCGCCGTCCGCTCCACCCTGCCCTGGGACCGCCGCTCCGGCATCCGGGTGGGCATCGGCGACGCGCGCTCCTGGCTCGCCGAGCGCCGCGACGGCCGCGCCGACCTCATCGTCTGCGACGTCTTCGCCGGCGCCCGCACACCGGCGGCCCTGACCACCGTCGGGTTCTTCACCGACGCCGCCCGGGTGCTGCGTCCCGGCGGTGTCTTCGCGGTGAACGTGGCCGACGGCGGGCGCCTGCTGCACGCCCGCCGCCAGCTCGCCACGGCCGCCGAGGTCTTCACCCACACGGGCGTGGTGGCCGAGCCCGGGGTGCTGCGCGGGCGCCGGTTCGGCAACCTGGTGCTGGTGGCCTCGGAGCGGCCGCTGCCCACCGACGAGCTGGCGCACCGGGCCCACCGCGACCCCGACATGGCCCGCCTCGTGCACGGCGACGACCTCGACCGCTTCACGGCCGGAGCCCGTCCGGTGCACGACGCCGACGCCGACGACTCCCCCGCCCCGCCGAGCGGCACCTTCGTGCGCTGACCGGGTCTGCGCAGACCGCTCCCGCCGATGCGCCCGGTCGCCGCTCTCCTCCCCTGGTGCCCGAGGGGCGGCGACACCGCGGTCCCGGGGCCCCTGGCTCGCCGCCGCCGTGCCGGGCGGCCGCGGGCCCGGCCCCCGCGGGCTGCGGCCGCGTGGACCCTTGCGTGCGGCACCGCCCTGTCCACCGGGGTGCGTTCGCGCTCCCCTGGATACATCGGGTCACCCCAGGTCCGCTAGAGTCGGGTCCGTTCCACAACCGCTTGCGAGGACACCGATGGGCGACCCGACCACTCTCTTCGTCACTCCTCCTCCGGCCGCCTGACCGGGGCGTCCGTGAGCGGCGCAGCGCGCCGCACCGACCGGCGGATCCGGCACCGCCGACACCGCCGACGCTCCGAGATGCGGCCGAACACCCCATCGACGGAGGAGTCCTCGTCGTGCCTTCCCCTCCCGCTGACGCGGCCCCGCGCGCCGCGTCGTCCGCCGCGCCCGCCCGGCGCGGCCTCGTCCTGCTCGCCGCCGCCGGGGTCCTCTGGGGCACCGGCGGCCCCGCCGGGCACCTGCTCCAGTCCTCGGTCGGCGTCGCGCCGATGGCGGTGGCGACCTACCGCCTGCTCATCGCCGGCCTGCTGATCACCGCCGTCCTCGCCGCGACCGGCGCCCTGCGCCGGCTGCCCCGCTCCCGGGCGTTCGCGGTGCGCCTGGCCGCCAACGCCGTGCTGCACGCCGTCTTCCAGCTGCTCTATTTCGCCTCCCTCTCCCTCATCCCGGTGGGGCTGGCGACGCTGGTGAAGATCGGCAGCGTCCCGGTGTTCGTCGCCGCCGGGGCCTGCCTGCTGGCACGGCGGCGCCCCACCGGACGGCTGGCCGCCTCGGTGGTGCCCGCCGTCATCGGGCTGGCCCTGCTGGCCGGCTTCCCCTCGGTCGACGCCTCCCCCGCGCGCCTGGCGGCCGGGCTGGCGTGCGCCCTGGGGGCGGGCCTGGCGTTCTCGGCGATGACGCTGGTCAACCGGCGCCCGGTGGAGGGACTGCCGCCGCTGGTCAACGTCGGCCTGGGCATGCTCGCCGGGTCCGTGCTGCTGCTGCCGGGCGGCCTGGCCGCCGGCATGGCCGTGCCCGCGCGCCCCGACGCCCTTGCACTGCTGGCGTTCCTGGGCCTGGTGCCGACCGTGCTCGCCTACCTGGCCTACTTCCGCGGGCTGCAGACCGCCTCGGACGCCGGGGCGGCCGTCGGGACGCTCGCCGAGCCGATGACCGCCGCCCTGCTGTCGGCGCTCTTCCTCGGCGAGCAGATGACGGTGCCGGGCCTCATCGGCACGGCGCTGCTGGCGGTGTCCATGTCCGCCGAACCCGCCATCGACGCGGTACGCAGGCGCCTGAGGCGCTGAGCCCGGCCCGCTCGCCCCGGTGCTCCGGGGCGAGCGGGCCGGCGGGGCGCGTACTCCCCCCGGAGTACGCGCCCCGTCCGGACCATCCCCTCAGGGGGGACGCGCAGCCCCTCCCCTCCCTGCGTACCGTTGGACGCCATGACCGTCTCCCGCCTGCGCCCGACGACCGCCGACGCGGTGCTCGCCTCCGCGCTCGCGGCCCTGGTGCTGGTCCCCACCGTCTGGCTCGACCTCTTCCACGAGCCGCCCTTCGAACGGAGCCTGGACGTCCTCGGGTACGCCCTGCTCCTCACGGCGGTCGTCCCGCTGCTGTGGCGCAGCCGCGCGCCCCTGCCGGTCGCCCTGGTCAGCATGTTCTCGACCACCGTCTACTACCCGCTGGGCTATCCCGACGGCCCGGTCCTGGTATGCGGGGCGATCGCGCTGTTCACCGCCGTGTCCCGGGGCTACCGGTGGCAGGGGTGGGCGCTGGGGCTGTCGCAGTGGCTGCTCGTGCACGGCTGGGAGGTCCACGCCTTCGGCGCCCCGCGCCTGGGCCCCGCCTTCGGCGTGCTCGCCTGGGTCCTGGTGATCCTGTGCACCGCCGAGGTGGTTCGCTGGCGCCGCGAGTACCAGGCGGTGCAGGAGCAGCGGCGCGCCGACGCGGCCCGCACCCGCGAGGAGGAGATCCTGCGGCGGGCCACGGACGAGCGGCTGCGCCTGGCACGCGAGGTGCACGACACCGTCGCGCACAGCATCTCCCTGATCAACGTGCAGGCCGGGACCGCGCTCTACCTGATCGAGGCCGAGCCGGAGCGCGCCGCGCAGGCCCTGGCCGCCATCAAGCGCACCAGCAAGGACACCCTGCGCGACCTGCGCGCCACCCTCGACGTGCTGCGGGCGGTGGACGAGGAGGCGCCGCGCGCGCCGGCTCCGGGGCTGGACCGGCTGGAGCAGCTGGCCGAGGACACCCGCGGCGCCGGGATCGGCGTCGACCTGCGGGTCCGCGGCGAACGGCGGCGCCTGTCCTCGGGCACCGAGGCGGCCGCCTTCCGGATCGCCCAGGAGGCCCTGACCAACGTGGTGCGGCACAGCGGCGCCGGGCGGGCCCAGGTGGAGGCGGCCTACGGCCCGGACGCGCTGGACCTGCGGATCCGCGACGACGGCCGGGGCGCCGTCGCCCCCCGCCCCGGAAACGGCCTGACGGGCATGCGGGAGCGCGCCGAGGCCCTCGGCGGCGCGTTCTCGGCCGGCCCGGGACCGGACGGGGGGTTCGCGGTGCACGCGCGGCTGCCGTCGTACCCGGACGGGGCGGCCGCGGAGCCGCCGCGGGATACTGGGTCGGACGGCGGTGCCGTTCGAGAGGGGCGCGAGTGATCCGGGTTCTGCTGGCCGACGACCAGTCCCTCGTCCGCGCGGGCTTCGGGGCCCTGCTGAACAGCGCGCCCGACATCGAGGTGGTGGCCGAGGCCGCCGACGGCGAGGAGGCGGTCCGCCGCGCCGTCCAGGAGCGCCCGGACGTGGTGCTCATGGACATCCGCATGCCGGGCACCGACGGGCTGGCCGCTACCGGCCGCATCCTGGCCGAGCCGGCGCTGGCCTCGACCAAGGTGATCATCCTGACCACCTTCGACCTGGACGAGTACATCTTCGAGGCGCTGCGCGCCGGCGCCAGCGGGTTCCTGGTCAAGGACACCGAGCCCGAGGAGCTGCTCCAGGGGGTGCGGGTGGTCGCCCGCGGGGACGCGCTGCTGTCGCCCGCGGTGACCCGGCGGATCATCGCCGACTACGCCTCCCGCCCGGCGCGCCGGACCGCCCCGACGGAGCGCCTGGCCGAGCTGACCGAGCGGGAACGGGAGGTACTGGCGCTGGTGGGCGCGGGGCTGTCCAACGACGAGATCGCCGGACGCCTGGTGCTGAGCCCGGCCACGGCCAAGACGCACGTCAGCCGCGCCATGGTGAAGCTCCGGGTGCGCGACAGGGCGCAGCTGGTGGTCCTCGCCTACGAGACCTCCCTGGTGACCCCCGGCTGGTTGGACTGACCGCCTGAGGCGGGGCGGGCGGGGCGGGCGGGGCGCGGCACGTCGACGGCGCCGCTCGGACCCCCTGCCCGCGGCTGAGGCCGGAGGGGTGCCGACCGGCGGCATGACCGACCGCTGAGCACCGGCCGCCGGGTGACAGCGTCCCTGGGACGGCTCCCCCGCCTTCCTCCCCCCTCCTCCGCATACGGCCTCGTTTCGCCCCTAAGGGCGCCGGGGGTTCCCCCTACGCCCGGAGAGGTATCCGGTCCTTCCACCGCACACCGGGTGCCGTAGCGGGATTGCCTTCCCCTGGTCGATGTCCTCGGCATGACCGTCCCCCCACCATCGTCACCGTTCCCCCGGACCCGACGGTTAAGGCGCACGGCATGCTCGACGATCCCCTGTCCCTGGCGCGGCTCCAGTTCGCGTTCACGGCGGCGACGCACTACATGTTCGTCGCGCTCACGCTCGGCCTGGCGCCCTACATCCTGTTCAACCAGCTCACGGCCGTCCGCAAACGAGACGGGGCGCGGATGCGCGCTGTCCGGTTCTGGGGCGGCCTCTACGTGCTCAACTACGCCATGGGCGTGCTGTCCGGCCTGGTGATGGAGCTGCAGCTGGCACTGAACTGGAGCGGGCTGAGCGACATGTTCGGCTACGCCTTCGGAGCGCCGCTGGCCGTGGAGACGATGGGCGCCTTCTTCGTCGAGTCCACCTTCCTGGGCCTGTGGATCTTCGGCTGGGACCGGATGGGCCGGTGGGCGCACTGGGCCTGCTTCCTGGTGGTGACGGTGACCGCCTACGCCTCGGCCTACTGGGTGCTGGTCGCCAACGGCTTCTTGAAGTGGCCCGCCGGGTTCCGGATCGAGGACGGGGTCGCCGTCCTGGACAGCCCCTGGTCGCTGATGGGCAACCCCTCGACGCTGATGGCCTTCGGCCACGTGGCCACCTCCGCCCTGCTGGTCGGCGGCGCCCTGGTGTGCGCGGTGAGCGCCGCGCACCTGCGCCGGGGGAACGACCCCGACCGCATGTTCCACCGGGGCGTGCGGCACGGAACCGCGGTCCTGCTGCTGGCGGTGATGCCGGTGGTCACGGTCGGCGGCGCGCAGTTCGTCCTCTACGGCCAGGAGCCGCCGACCAGCGGCATGACCTACAGCGCCGAGGAGATCGCCGCGATCGAGTCGGAGGGCGCCTCCTCCGCCGTCGAGGCCGCGGGCATGGCCGGCGACGGGGTCATGATGGGCTCCTGGATGCTCATCTGCATCGTGGCCGGTACCGCCGGCCTGGTGTGGCTGATGAACCGCCTGGACCGCTGGCGCTGGGTGCACTGGATGCTGATGGCCCTGCCGGTGCTGCCCTACGCCGCGAGCATCGGCGGCTGGACCGCGCGCGAGACCGAGCGCCAGCCCTGGGTCGTGCGCCACCACCTGACCACCGCCGACGCCATGTCCGACCTGTCGCCGGCCATGGCCACGGCCTCCTTCGCCTTCTTCACCGCCGCCTTCGCCGTGCTGGCCGCGGCCACCTTCTGGCTGCTGGTCCGCTTCGCCCGCCGCGGTCCCGAGGGCGGTCCGCTCGCCCCGCCGCGCCCCGAGACCGAGCCCGAGGACGGGGCCCAGGTCCCCGCCCGGACCCTGTGACCCCCCACGACGCTGGAGACCCCGATGGAGCTCGTCCCCGTCCTGTTCCTCACCGCACTGCTGGTGGGCTACTTCGTCCTCGCCGGCTGCGACGTGGGCCTGGGCATGCTCATGCCCTACCTGGCGCGCACCCGCGGTGAGCGGCGGCGCGCCGTCTCCGCGGCCGCGCCCTACTTCCTGGGAACCGAGGTGTGGCTGGTCGGCGCCGTGGGCGTGGTCGCGGGCCTGTTCCCGGGTCTGAAGACCGCGGTCGTGTCCGACCTGTGGCCGGTGTTCGCGGTGCTGACGGCCGGGTGGCTGCTGCGCGACGCCGGGCTGTGGCTCCGGGCCCGGACCGACGCCCGCGCCTGGCACGCGGCCTGGGACGCGGCGATCGTCGGCGGCAGCTGGACTCTGGCGGTGTGCTGGGGCCTGGCCGCCGGGGCGCTGCTGGCCGGCGGCGTGCTCTCCCCCCTCGCCCTGGCCGTCGCCGCCTGCACGGTGGTGCTGTTCCTGCTGCGCGGGGCGGCCTTCGGCGCCGAGCGCCTGGTGCCGGTGCCGTCCGACGCCGGTCCCGCCGAGGGCCCGCACAGCGCACTGAGCGCGGACGCGGCGGCCCGGCTCACCCGGGTGCTGGCGCGCGCGGGGCTCGCGGTGCTTGCGGTCGCGGTGGCGCTGGGCGCGCTGCCCGGAGCCCTGGAGGGCGGGCGCCCCCTGGCGGCCGGGGCGGGTGCGGTGGTGGTCGCCGTGGCGCTGGCGGCCATGGCGGGCACCGAGGGGCCGGGACGTTCCCGGCACGCCTCGGCGGCGGCGATGGCGGTGCTGGTCCCGGCCGTGGGGCTGGGCGCGGCGCTGCCGGTGGAACCGGTGCCGGGGGCGGTACTGGTGCTGGTCTCGGTGGCACTGGCGCCCATGGTGCCGCTCATGGTGGCGGGCCAGGCGGCGCTGTACCGGATGCTGCGCCGCCCGGCACCGGCGTCCGGCTTCTTCGCCCGGGTGTCGCCGGCGCCGGCGGGCGGGGCGCTGCCGGGCGGCAGCCGGTTCCGGCCGACAGGGGTTGGCGGCCCGCGGGCGGGGGAACCCCACCGAACGTGACCGGGCGGCGCCCCGGCTCCGACCATCCCGGAGCACGGGTTGCCCCACGCCCCCGGGGCGGCCCGTGCGGTGGCCCGGCGCGGCGCCATGTTTTCCCCGCGCTTTGTTGCCACACTCTGTGACCTGACTAATACGCTTGGTCGCAAGGCGGGACCGGGGGGAAGGGTCCGATGTCGATCTCCGATCTGTTCGCTTCCGCGGACGACCAGCTCGACGTGCACGAGCGGCTCCGGCTCTACATCGAAGGGGTGCGCGAGCGCGCCGACCGGGCGGTGCCCTGGGGGCCCGACACCGTCGGCATCCCCCGACAGAGCTGCGACAGCGGTCTACTGCGCATCAACGACGTGGCGTTCTATGCCAACGCCCGCCATGAGATCTCGGCCTTCGCCGGCCTGTGCCTGAACCTGCTGTCGCTGCACCGCCCGAGGGACGGCGGCGGCATCAGCAGCGCACCGGCCCCGGCCGCACAGCGGTGCCGGTGCTGCATGCTGCGCTGGCCGTGCCCGACGATCCGGGAGATGGCCGAACTCCTCGGCTGACCGCACCGCGCCCTCGTGGGAGGGCGCGGCCTCTGGGGGCGGCGCTGCCTGCCGCGACCGTGGCCGCCAATCGCCGGGCGCCCTCAGGGCCTTCGAGAGCGGACGCGTCGGTCCCGTTCGCCTGTCACCGCCCCTGGCCAACCGGGCCCGTATCCTCTCCGGTGCCCCTTGTCCCGGCAGGTCCTGCCGCACGGCGCGTTCCGCCGCGCGGCCCCGTGGTCCGACCTCGGGCAGGTCCGGCGATTATCGAGCAAGCGATTGGACACCGGCAGCATAATGGTGGCGTGAACACCCGCAGCCGAGACGCCTCCGGCGTCTCCACCACCGACGACGCCCCTGACGACGCCGCCTCCCCGGCGCCCGGCGCCGCGCCCCGCGGGCGCGGGCGAGGGCGGCGCTCCTCCGCGGCCGCCTCCGAGCGCCGCGGGAACCTGGTGCGGCTGGCCGCCGACCTGTTCGCCCGCAAGGGCTTCCAGGCGACCACCGTGCGGGAGATCGCCGACGAGGCCGGGATCCTGTCCGGTAGTCTCTACCACCACTTCGACTCCAAGGAGTCGATCGTGGACGAGGTGCTCTCCTCCTACCTGGACGACCTGCTCGGCCGGTACCGCGCCGCGGTGGACGAAGGCGACGCGCCGCGGGACGTGCTCTCCCGGCTGATCCAGGAGGCCTACCGGTCCCTGGAGCCGCACCGGGCTGCGATCACGGTCGTCCAGAACGACTGGAACTACCTGCAGCAGTTCCCGCGCTTCGGCTACCTGGCCGAGACCGAGCGGGAGATCGAGGACATCTGGGTCGGCGTGATCCGCGACGGCCAGCGCGAGGGCGCGTTCCGCCCCGACATCGACCCGAAGCTGACCTACCGGATGATCCGCGACACCATCTGGGTGGCCGTGCGCTGGTACCGCCCGGAGGGGAACCTGGGCACCGCGGACCTGGCCGAGCACTTCATGACGGTGCTCTTCGACGGGATCAGCGTGGGCCGCCGCGACTCCCACCCTTCTCCGAACGGCTGACGAGGCGCATCAGCTCGGAGGCGGGCGTCCGCTGAGGCTCCCGCGGCACGGCGGGCGCCCGTCGTGCCGCCGTCAAAGCGGCGCACACCGGTGGGCAGGCGATGACCGGGGACGGGGACGCCGGTTCCCGGACGGCAGTCGGCCTACGGCCGACGCGCCTGCTGCGCCACTGCGCCGACCCGACACAGGTCCGCCGACGCCGGGGGCACGGCCGAGGCGACGACCGTTCCCCCTGCGGAAGAACCCCCGGGCCATCTGACCCGCCCCTAAAGACGGGGGCGGTGCCGTATCCCCGGCACAACGCTCGACGAAGGCCGTGTCCGTCCTCGGCCGACAGGCGGGGCGTCCGGGGCAGTGCGCACCCGCGGCGCCTCCACGGTGCCTACGCGGCTGCCTCCGCGTCGGCGGCCGGGCCGCCGAGGCGGCTGCGGGCCGGTGCGGGGTCCGCACCGGCCCGCGAACCCGGGGGCGCCGGACGGCCCCCGGGGCGGCGGGCGGGGTCAGGGCCCGCCGACGAGTGCAGGGCTCAGCGCGACGTCGACGGCGGCCAGCCGCACACCGTTCTCCGCGCCCAGGCCCGCCGGGTCCAAGGGCAGGGCACCGGCCATCGCCAGCCCTCCGATCAGCAGGACGCCCGCGGCCAGCACCAGGGCCAGCCTCGCGTTCCTCTCGGTCATGGGTCTCTCCTCACATGAATCCAGGGGTACGTCTCCGGGGGGCACCGTTGACTTGATAACGGTGTCCGGATCCTGAGTGGGGGACGGTCCGAAACTCCCCGCCCCGCCCGTGTCGCTCCCCTGCGCCCCCGTGCGCCCCGGTTCGTCACCCGGGGCGCCGCCGCTCCCGGCACCGTCGTCCACACGCCGGTGCGGGCCCTACGACGGCGGCCGGTCGGCCGCTAACCTGACCGGCGAGGCGGTTCCACCCCTCGTCGGCGCCCCGCCACAACGGGCATCCGACATCCGACGTCCCGGAGGGCGCCATGTCCCGACAGGCCGACCCCGCCGCACCCCGTCCCGGCCACCGGACCGACTTCCGTTCCACACCGGAGGGCCGCCGGCACAGCTGGTACGGAACGAAGAGGCACGTCAAGCGGGTCCTCGGCGCCCGTGTCCCCCATCTGGCCCTGCGCGGCGCGGTGCGCGTGGCCGCCCCCGGGCTGCGCTCCTCGGGCCGCCTGCCCGCCCCCGCCCGGCTGCGCGAGGTGCAGGGGGCGGCCGGCGGCGCGTACTTCACGATGCTCCGCCCGGCCGACTGCGTGATCGCCAAGGAGCTGTACTGGGGCGGCGGGCGCCGCCCGCAGGCCGCCGACGACCTGGCGGTGCAGGCCTTCGCCGCCCTCGCCCGCCGGTCCCGCCACCTGTTCGACATCGGCGCCTACACCGGCCTGTTCACCCTGGTCGGCACGGCCGCCAACGCCGACCTGCGGGCGCACGCCTTCGAGATGGTGCCCGAGGTCTACTGCGCCCTGTTCGACAACTGCGTGCGCAACCGGGTGCTGCACCGGTGCACCCTGCACCACGTGGGGGTGGGCGTCCCCGAGGCGACCGTCGCCATGCCCGCCGAATCCGGCGACGCGGCCCTGCCGTGCTACTACTCCAGCGGCATGGAGTTCACCGACGGCGTCCCGGTGCGCACCGTGGCCCTGGACTCCTTCACCGGCCTGCCAGGCGCCGGCCGGGTCCTGCTGAAGGTGGACGTGGAGGGCACCGAGGCCGACGTGTTCGAGCACGGACGGGCCTTCATGGACGAGCACCGTCCCGACGTGCTGTGCGAGGTGCTTCCGCAGGCGGACGCCGAGCGGCTGTCCGGACTTCTGGAACCGCTCGGGTACCGCTTCCACCTGGTCGGGTCACGGGCCCTGGCCCCTGCCGGGACGCTGGTGCCCGACCCGCGTTTCCGGGACTGGCTGTTCACCACCCGTTCGGCCGAGGAGCTGAGAGGGCTCGGCATCCCGGTCGCGGGTCACCGCGCCGACGCCGCGGATCGCGCCGGGGGCGGCGTGCCCGCTCCGCGTTCGCGCTCCCGCCATGGCGAAGCGCCGGTCACCGACAGGCCGGAACACCACTCCTCCTGAGCATTCCGGGGGTGTGCGGTCGGCCCCTGCGGCGCCGGGTGGGGTCGTGTCCGCCGGCGCGGTGGAACCCTA
>NZ_ANAD01000093.1 GCF_000341245.1 Nocardiopsis halophila DSM 44494 | reverse complement strand
TGATCTCGGGCNGCCGGTATTACCCCGACTCGCCCGAGATCAACGCCAAGGTCGCTCGCGGTCCAGTCCAGAGGCGGCGACGGAGCAGCAGGTCCCCCACTCACGGCCGCTTGCCGGGCGGTGGGCCGCCTCCGATCGAGGCGGAGGGCCGTGTCCGCCGGCGTGGTGGAGCTTTCCAGCGCTGTTCGAACACGGGCCCCCGTGTTGACCAGCTGATTGGTGCTCGTGCTCACGTCGATTCGAAATCAGTCACACCACTCCGCGGGACACGACCGGGCGGCAGACGACGAACCGACAGGGAGGAGGCGGCCCGCCCGGGGGCTCCGGGACCTGTGACCGCCGTACCGTCTGGGCGGCCGACGCAGAGCGCCGGGCGCCGCCTGACCGAGTCGATCTGGTCGTGTCCGCTGGAGTGGTGGAACTTTGGGCCTCGCCCGTGTGAGCGGTGCGGCCGCTGCGGCGCGATCGGCGCCCCCCGGGTGCGCGCCCCCTCCTCGCCGTTGATCTCGGGGAAGCCGGGGTAATACTCGCCGGTATTACCCCGACTCTCCCGAGATCAACGGGGGTGTCGGTGCGGGCGGCCGGGGCCCGCAGAGTTCCACCACACCAGCGGACACGACCGTCGATCTCAGTTGAGAGCGCTCGTCGCCGGTTTCCGACAGCGCCCGGAGGGCCCACGGCGCGGCGGTCCCGATGAGTCCGGGAAGCGGCGGTGCCCTTCCTCATCACCGAGTGTGGTCCTCACTCGCCGCACCTGACGGCCGTCCGTCCTCGCTTCGCCGCGTGCGCTCCGCCTCAGAGCAGTGCTGTCGGAAGCCACCGACTCGCCCCCGCTGCGCATCGGGGTGCCGTCGAGACCGATCGACAATCGCCGCCCCCTGCTCACGAACGAACCCGGCCGGCCCTTGCGCACGGCCGAGACCGGCCTCGCCCGCCCCACAGAACCGACGAAGACCCCGGCAGATCATCGGGGACGTGGGAACAGGCCGGCGGCCGATCGCGAGGACACCGATCGGCGGGTCGACCGGCCGATCTGCGTCCTGGTCGTCCGTCGGCCGCACGGACGCGGGAAGCACGCCCCCTCGTACAGGCACGCCGCGCATCGTCCGGCGGCGCTCATGGCCGCAGCACTGCCGGACCCGGCCGGACTGCTCAGCGCACCAGGAGGGCCGCGCTGCCGTAGGCGCCCCCGAAGCCGGTGCACAGCGCCGTCGATGCCCCGGGGATCCGCCCCGCGCCGTCGCCGCGCAGCTCGCGCACCGCCTCGGCGACGTTGTTGAGTCCGTGCACGTACCCCTCCGAAAGCAGGCCGCCGTGCG
Organism: Nocardiopsis halophila DSM 44494; assembly: GCF_000341245.1. Taxonomy (GTDB): domain Bacteria; phylum Actinomycetota; class Actinomycetes; order Streptosporangiales; family Streptosporangiaceae; genus Nocardiopsis_A; species Nocardiopsis_A halophila. The sequence continues at coordinate 37,815 of NZ_ANAD01000093.1, read as the reverse complement.
GGTTGACCGGCACTCCCCCCGCCCGCTCCGCCCCCGCCGCCGTGACGCCGCCCTCCCGCAGCACCCGTGCCATCTCCCCCGGCTCCACCAGGCCGAAGTCGGCGAGCTGGCGCGGGACCAGGAAGGAGTAGGCGTCGTACAGGTAGGCGGCGTCCACGTCGCAGGGGCGCATGCCCGACGCGGCGTACAGGCGCGGGGCGACCTCGTCGGAGAAGACTGCCCCCGGGTCGGGCGAGCGGTCGAGCCGGGACAGGGACGGGCGGCCGCCGCGCACCACCGCGCGGATGCGGGGCGCGCCCTCGGCCTCGGGGCGCCGCGCGCCGGCGACCACCAGGGCGCACGCGCCGTCGGCCTCCTGGCAGCAGTCGGCGCGCCGCAGCGGCTCGGCGATCACCGGTTCCTCCAGGTAGGCGCTCCAGGGCAGCGGTTCGCGCCGCAGGGCGCGCGGGTTGCCCGCCGCCTGCGCGCGCGAGGACTCCACCACGGCGGCCAGGTCGCGCTCGCCGAGCCCGGCGTCGTGCAGGTAGCGGCGGGCCACCAGGGCGAACTGGGCGGCCGGGCCGGCCAGCCCGTAGGGGAGGGTGAACTGGCGCTCCACTCCCTCGCCCTGGCGCAGGCCGAGCCCGGTCATGCGGCGGCCCGAGCGGCCGTTGAGCGAGCGGTGGACCAGTACGGTCTCGGCCTGGCCGGTCGCCACCAGCATGGCGGCGTCGCCGAGGACCGATGCGCACTGGGTGCCGCCGCCGTGCATGTCGTTGTGCCAGCCCAGCCGGGCGAGGCCCAGTTCGCGGGCGAGGTCGGTGGCGGGCGCGGAGTCGTTCAGGTGGTAGGAGAGGACGGCGTCGACCCGGTCGGCGGCCATGCCCGCGTCGTCCAGGGCGGCGCGGGCGGCCTGGGCGGCCAGTGCCAGAGGGGTGCGGCCGGAGGCGCGGGCGAGGGGGGTCGCCCCGACACCGACGACGGCGGCGCGCTCGGCGATGCCGTCTGCGCCCATGGGGCCTCCCGGAGGCGGGGACGGGCGGGAGCGGGGGCCGGACGCCGCCCGCCGGGGACGGGGCGCGATCCATCCCCGGCAGGCGACGCGTTCTCATGCCTGCCGTCCGGCACGCCTGGCGGGCGGGGCCCACCGGGCGCCCTCACCGGGCTCGGCTCGCCACTGAAGCTAGCTTTGAAACACGTTCTAACGCAAGGGTCGCAATCGATTCGATATGGCGCACACCACACCGATACCGGCACGTCCGACCGGCCGGGCCGCCCCGAGGCCACCGGAGGTCCCGGCCCCGGTCACCGAGCAGGGGACGCGCCGCTCGCCCGGGAGTTCAGCGACATCCGCAGGGGTGGACTCTGTGATGCCCCCCACGGAGGCACCGGTGAGCGCGGACCGCTTCGAGGCACCGGTGGAGGCTCCGGACCAGGTAGCACTCGGTGCACCTGCGGATCTCTTTGCCCGTGCACCCCTGGGCCCGACGAAGGGGCCGGCGGTTCCATGGCCGCACCCCGGTGGGCCGGGCGGCCGACTCCCCCCTGACCGGCCGGTCCATCGGCGCACCATGGCCGCCACGAGAGCAGGGGCGACGAGGAATGGGCGGGGCGCTTACCCGGCCCCGCCCGTCGGGCCCCGCGGCCCGGTACACACGGGAACGACGGCACGGCAGGCGACCCGCTCACCCCCTGCATATCGGGGACGCGAGGAGGTGCCGGGCCATCGGGAGTGGTGAGATCACCACCCGATGTGCGAGTAAGTGGTGATCTCACCACTCCCGATGGCCCCGCCCGCTTCCGGAACGGGCACGGCGAACACGAAGGACGCTCCGAGGGGGTACGGCCGCACGAGCCTGAGGGGCCCGGACCGCCGCCGGAACCGACCGCGAGTCCTGCCCCGCGCGGCGCCGCTCCGACCGCGGACCGGCCGGCACCCGGCGGCCGAGAGGTCACGGCCTTGAGCACTCCGAGCCCCGAGGGGGCGGACCACGCTCCCGCGGACGCCCCGCCCCTCCTAGCCGGGGTCGGGCAGGGCGATCTGCACGGAGGCGCGGTCGGCCAGCAGCGGCCTGATGAGCGCGAGGGCGGCCTGGTGGTCGGGGTGGTCCCGGTACGCGGCCAGACCGGCCTCGTCGTCCACGTCGGCGGCCACGCCGAAGTCGTAGGTGCCCTCGGAGATGCCCAGGTCGGGCCCGAAGGTGTAGGCCCGCAGCGCGGGGATGCGTCCGGGCAGCTGGGAGAGCGCGTCGCGGACCTGGTCCACCTTCTCGGGGGTCGCCTCGCCGTTCCAGCGGAACAGCGCGATGTGCCTGATCGCCATGGTGCCGAACCTACCGCGCCGCCCGTGGAGGCCGCCGCTCCGCCCCGCCCGCGGACGACCGCGCGCACCCGGGGATCTGGCCGGGCCTCCGGCTCCCTGCTAGCCTACCAAGCGAACGCTTGGTAGAAGTCCGGTCCGCGGTCCGCCCGCGAGGATCCGTCCGCGAGGAAGGGTGCGGCCATGAAGTTCTCCACCTTCCACCTCTTCCACCGGTTCGCCGGCCAGTCCGTCAAAGAGGTCTACGACCACCACGCCGAACTCATCGAGCTCGCCGAAGAGCTCGGCTTCCACGGCGCGCGCGTCGCCGAGCACCACTTCCGCGACTACGGCTCGGTCCCCTCCGGCCTGGCCTTCCTCGCGCACATGGCCGGGCGGACCGAGCGCCTGCGCCTGGGCACCGGCATCGTCGTGCTCCCCCTGTACAACCCGGTGCACGTCGCCGAGCAGGCCGCGCTGGTCGACGTCCTCTCCGGCGGCCGCCTCGACCTCGGCGTCGGCCGCGGCTACCAGGGCTATGAGTTCGACGGGTTCGGCGTCGACCTGTCCCAGGCCCGTGCGCGCTTCGACGAGGCGCTGGAGACGGTGCTCGCCCTCTGGGAGGGCGCCCCCGTCCGCCGCCGGGGCGCCTACTCCTCGGTCGCCCCGGCCCTGGAGGACGGCGTCGTCCTCATGCCCCTTCCTTTGCAGGAGCCGCGCCCGCCGGTGCACGTGGCCGCCGTCAGCCCCGAGACCGTCGAGCGCTACGCCGCCCGCGGCCTGCCCATCCTCGCCGACCCCGCGGCCCCCTTCTCCCGCGTCGCCCGGGCCGCCGAGGCCTGGCGCTCCACCGCGGCCGCCCACGGCCACGACCCCGCCGGCGCCGAGCTGGTGGTGAGCCGCTCGGTCCATGTCGCCCCCACCGCCGCCCAGGCCCGGGAGGACCTGGAGCGCTTCGAGGCCTCCTTCGACCGCACCCGGATCTTCAACGAGCGCAGCGCCCCGCTGGACCGGCGGACCGGCGAGGTTGCCCAGGGCTTCGAGTACTGGCAGAACCGCTACATGAAGGGCGCCGAGGTCGGAACCGACTTCCGCTGGGAGCGCCTGGAGGTGGTCGGCGACCCCGAGCGCGTGGTCGGGCAGGTGCGGATGCTCCAGGAGATGGGCTACGGCCACCTGCTGTGCGACTTCGGCAGCACCCGGCGGATGCCGCTGGAGGAGATGAAGAAGGTCCTGAAGTTCTTCGCCGCCGAGGTCATGCCCGCCTTCGCCTGATCACGGCCCCCGCCCGCCGCAGACCGAGCCCCGCGCCACGCCCCCGGAGGCCCGATGTCCGTGCACACGCTCACCCTCGCCGACGTCCTGCGCGAGCACCGCCGCTCGCGGCCCGCGACCACGGCCGCCGTCGACGGCCCGCTCCGCCTGTCCTACGCCCGGCTCGACGCCCGCACCGCCCGGCTGGCCCGCGCGCTGGCCGACGCCGGGGCCGGGCCCGGCGACCGCGTCCTCTACATCGGCCGGAACTCGGTCCGGCTCCAGGAGGGCCTGCTCGCGGCGGCCCGGCTGGGCGCGGTCTTCGTCCCCGCCAACTGGCGGCAGAGCGCCGACGAGCTCGCGTTCGTCCTGCGCGACCTCGCCCCGGCGGCCGTGCTGTGGCAGGGGGGCGACCTGGAGCCGGCCGTGCGGGAGGCGCGTGCGGCCGTGTCCGCCGAGCCCGCGCAGGAGAAGTGCCTGTGGATCCGCTGCGACGGCGCGGCGGACGCCGACGGCGAGGGGGCCGCCGGCGGCGACCCCTATGAGGAGCTGATCGCTTCGGCGCCCGAGGAGGACCCGGCGGGCGACACCGACGGCTCGCTCCCCGTCCTGGGCCTGTACACCGCCGCCTTCGACGGCCGCCCGGCGTGCGCCCTGCTGAGCCATGGCGCCCTCATCGCGCACAACGCCGCCCTGTTCCAGGTGCGCCGGATCGGCCCCGGGTTCACCTTCCTGAACAGCGGACCGCTGTTCCATGTCGGCACCATGATGTTCAACCTGGCGACGTTCCACGCCGGCGGGACCAACGTGTACATGCCGGCGTTCGACGCCGCCGAGGCGGCGCGGCTCATCGAGGCGGAGCGCGCGGACCACATGTTCGGCTTCGGCCCCGTGCTCGACGCGGTCGCCGAGGCCAACCGGGGCGAGGACGGCGCACCCGTGCACGACCTGTCCAGCCTGAACTTCGCCTCGCACTCCCCCGAATGGGACGCCCAGGTCACCGTCGGGACCGACCCTTGGAGCGCGTCCGGCATGGGCGGCTACGGCCAGACGCAGGCCTGCGGCATGCTCACCTACTTGGCGCTGGGGCCGGACGGCGAGGGCACCGCGGGGCGGCCGTCACCGATGGTGCAGGTGCGCATCACCGGGCCCGGCGGCGAGGAGCTGCCCGCCGGGGAGACCGGTGAGATCACCGCCCGGGGGCCGAGCCTTTTCAGCGGCTACCACGACCGCCCCGAGGCGACCGCGCGCTCGCTCCGCGGGGACTGGCACCGCACCGGCGACCTCGGGCGCCGGGAGGCCGACGGCACGATCACCTTCATCGGCCCGCGGATGCGCATGATCAAGACGGGGAACGAGAACGTCTACCCCGCCGAGGTCGAGCGCGCGCTGAAGGCGCACCCGCGGATCGCCGACGCCGCGGTCATCGGCGTCCCCGACGACACCTGGGGGCAGAGCGTGGCGGCCGTGGTCCAGTGCGCTCCCGGACCCGCGCCGACCGAGGAGGAGGTGGTCGCGCACGTGCGGGGCCTGCTCGCCTCCTATAAGAAGCCGCGCCGGGTGGTGTTCACCGATGCGCTTCCCAAGGACGGCCACCGGCCCGACTACGACGCGCTGGACGCCGCCTACGGCGGGGGCGGGTATCCCGGCGGGTGATGCGGCGGGCGCGCTTGAGGAAGGGGGCACGGGGAGAGGGCTCGTTGCGGCCACAGGCGGCAGGGAGGAAGGAGCCGGGCCCAGGGGCGGGGGACAGCCCCTGGGGCCGGCCGCGGGGGGAAATCCGCGGCCGTCACGGCTCCCCTTGCGGACGTGGGGGTCCGGGGAGCCCGGCCGGGTGCGGTTCTCGGGATTCGGCGCCCTGGGGGGCGGGGCCGCACCGCCGAGAAGAACCTAGCGGCGCTCCGGTCACGCCCGTACCCATTTCCGATAACCGGAATGTCTCGATTCCTCCTCGCCTGCCTCGCCTGTGGCCCACATGAGCAGCAACGATAAATGCGGGATAAGCGACCCGCCAGGGGGATCCGGCGTCCGGATCCGGCCGCATCCGGACGCATCAGAGCACCGCCAGGGGGTTGACGGGGCTGGCGGTACCGCCCCCGACCGGCAGCGGGACCACCGCGAGCAGGAAGTCCGCGCGCCCCGTCCCGGACAGCGCGGAGCCGAGTTCCTCCAGCCGGGCCATCTCGACCAGCGGTACACCGTGCCGCCAGAGCAGCACCAGGTGCGCGTCGTCCTCGGGCGCGTCCACCGGCCCGCCGTCGGCGCCCAGCGCCTGCACCGCCGCGTTGTCGCACACCACCAGGGCCACGTCCCGGGCGGCCAGCCACCGCACCGCCGATCCGTCCAGGCCGGGCTGGGCCCCCTGGTACATCCGGGGGTCCTCCTCCCAGGCCAGCGGCCATCCGGTGCGCACGACGGCGGCGTCCCCCGGGCGCAGCAGCGCCGCGCCGGGCATGCCCTCCAGGTCCGCGGCGCCGATGCCCTCGCCCGGTCCGAGCCGGTCGGCGCCCCGGTGCCGTGCCGCGTCGAACAGCACCCCGCGCGCCAGCACCCCTTGCGCGGCGGCGTGCTCGATGCCGAGCCGGGCGGCGCCGCGGCTGCCGACCCGGCCGGCGGGGGGGCCGTTGTACAGGCGCTCCCCCGCCCACATGTGGCACAGGGCGTCCATGTGGGTGGAGGTGCCGTGCGGGGAGAGCACCAGGGCGTCGTCGGCGACCCGGCGGTCCCCGGGCAGCGGCGGCGCCCCGGCCGCCTGGTCGCCCCCGTCCACGGCCATGTAGTGCTGCGGGAGGGGCCGGCCGGCCAGGTGGGGGACACGGGCGGGACGGCCGCTCGCCGTCGCGCCCTCGATCGGCTGGGCGAGGCTGACGACCCGCCCCTCGCGGGCGGCGCCCAGGGCGCGCAGCACCGTCGGCGGGGTGAGCAGGTTGAGGGCGCCGAGCTGGTCGCCGGGTCCCCAGCGGCCCCAGTTGTGCGGCCCGTCGGGTGCGGGGGCGGGGTTCTCGTCCGGCATACGGGACTCCTCTCATCTGGGCCCGGGGCGGGGCGTGGGCGGGAATCAGGACGGACCGTGTCCTCGCCTGGATGGTCGACGGGGGCCGTTGAATCGCCTGCGGCGCGGCAGAGCGCGTCCGAGCATCCGGGCGTCCGCAACCGCGGGCCCTGAGGCCGGCCCGAGCGGGAGCGCGCGGCGGGTCGCGCCGTGTGCGGGAAGCGGCTCTGTCGCGTCGGCGCGGCATCGACGCGGGGCGCCCCTCTTCACTCGTGCAAACACCCGCACGCAGTCCTGGCCCGTGCGAGAGGACCACTCCGCCCGCCGTCGCCCGCGCTGCCCCTTCAGGGACCTCCGGCCGCTCGGCCGCGGTGCCGTGGAACGGCCCGGTTCCCGCTGGTCGAGTCCGGTCAGGGACGCTGTGCCCGGAACGGGGCGCCTCCGTCCCCCGGGACCCGGCCGCCGGGGCCCTTCCCGCCGGTCCTCCTTCGGCCCCCGGACTCGGGCGATCGCGCCCGTGGTCGGTCACACCGCTCCGGCAGGCGGGCCCGAGGCCGATCACTCGGTCGGTCCGGGCCGGACGCGGGCGTCCGCGGGGCGGTCGATACGATGCGCGGATCGCCCGAGAACGGGAAGGCAGGGGGCAGTGACCGAGGAGAGCGGGGTCCAGGGGGCGTGCGCGCCCGGGTTCGAGCGGGTGCGCACGGTCTTCGAGAACAACTTCGCGCGCGGGCTGGAGGTCGGCGCCGCCGTCAGCGTCTACGTGGACGACGAGCAGGTCGTCGAGCTGTGGGGCGGCTGGGCCGACCGCCGGGCGGAGCGCCCGTGGCGGCGCGACACCCCCTGCTTCGCGTTCTCCTGCACCAAGGCCGTGACCGCGGCGGCCGCGCTGCGGGTGGCCGAGCGGGGCGGGCACGACCTCACCGAGCCGGTCGCCTCCTGGTGGCCGGGGTACGACGCGCACGGCAAGGGCAAGACCACCGGCGAGCACCTGCTCTCCCACCAGGCGGGGCTGCCCGCCTTCGACACGCCGGTCGGCGCCGAGGAGGCCGCCGACCCGGCGGCCATGGCCGAACTGCTGGCCGGGCAGGCGCCCGCCTGGGAGCCCGGAACCGCGCACGGCTACCACGCCTTCACCTACGGCTGGCTGGCCGGTGAGATCGTGCGGCGGCTGGACGGGCGGGCCGTCGGCGCCTACACCGCCGACGAGATCGCCGGGCCGCTCGGGCTGGACATGTGGGTGGGCGCGCCGCCGGAGGCCGCCGAGAAAGCGGCGCGGCTGACCCGGCACGCGGCGGGCCCGTCCCGGTCCGCGGACATCGCCGACGGCCCCTCCGACGACCCGATCGCGCAGATGGCGCGGGCCGCCCGTGATCCGGAGAGCCTGTACTCGCGCTCCTTCCGCAACCCGGACATGACCGCGGTGCGCGGCGGGTTCAACGACCCCGGCGTGATGGCGGCGGGCTGGCCCGCCGCGGGGCTGACCACCACCGCCACCGGTCTGGCCGGGTTCTACCGGGACTTGGCGGCCGGGCGGATCGTCTCCCCGGACACGCTGCGCGCGGCCGTGGTCCCGCGGGTGAGCGGCCCGGACCGTGTGCTGCACCTGACCAGCTCCTTCGGCCTGGGGTTCATGCGACCCTCCCTGGTGTTCGCCCTGCCCCGCGCGGCCCAGGAGGGGGCGTTCGGCCACACCGGTTCGGGCGGCTCGATCGGACTGGCCGACCTCGACCACGGCATCTCCATCGGGTACGTGATGAACGGCCTGGGCGCCGAACTGTCGGGCGGCATGCGGTCCATGCGCCTGGTGAAGGCCGTGTACGACAGCCTGCGCTGAGTCGGCGCGCATTCACCGCTCCTGTCGTCCGCCGGGCTGCCCACCGCCCCGGCGGCACGGCGGCCACGCATGCGCGACACCCCGAACGCCCGTACACCGGCCCCGCTCCGGAGTGCGAGGCGAAGGGAGAACACGCCCCGCCCTTGGGCCCCTGTCGGCGGCATCGGCCGCCGAAACCAGGGTCCCGCCCACGGCCCCTCAGAAGTGGACACGGGCGCGCCCCCTGGGCCGCTGCTGATCCAGCCGCGCAGCGGCGGCGGCCCGGTGGGACCGACCGTCCCGACCGCCGCCTCTGCGGCGGACACTGTCGGACAGGCCACGCCGCCCGCATGCCGTCGTGGTCGTCCCTCTCTGAGGGGTTCTCCACGGGGGCCGTGTCGGGCCCGGCGGATGGAGCGGATGGACACGCCTTCCCTCCGCGCTCCCTCGGTGTCGGCAGTGGTCCAGCCGGGCGGGCAGGGCGCCGGGCGGAGGGAAGGCCACGGGACGGACGCCCCACCCGCATCGCTCCTCCTCTCCGCCCCGCCCCGGAACGCCGGTCAGTGCATGGTGATGCCGCCGCTCACCGACAGGGTCTGGCCGGTGATGTAGGACGCCGCCGGGTCGGCCAGGAAGGCCACGGCCGCCGCGACGTCGGCGGCCTCGCCCAGGCGGCCGGCCGGGATCCTGCGCGCCAGCGCCTCGACCATGCCCGGGTGCTCCTCGGCCACCCGGCGCAGCATCGGGGTGTCGGTCGGCCCCGGGCACACCGCATTGCTCGTCACACCCTGGCGCGCCGTCTCCCGCGCGAGGGACTTGGCCAGGCCCAGCAGCGCGGCCTTCGTCGCCGCGTAGGCCGCCTCGCCGCCGGCCCCCGCACGGGCGCCGTCGGAGGAGACGAACACCAGGCGGCCGAACCCGCGCTCCACCATGCCGGGCAGGAACGTGCGGGTGAGGAGCATCGGGGCGCGGGCGTTGACCCGCCACATCAGGTCCCAGTCGCCCGGGTCGCTCTGCACGAACGGGCCCACGACCCCCACCCCCGCGTTGTGCACCAGCACGTCCACCCGGCCCACGGCGGCCCGCACCCTCGCGACGGCCGCGTCCACGCCGCCGGGGCCGGCCAGGTCCGCGCCGACGGCGGCGGCGCCGGGCAGGTCCGCGACGGCCCTCCGCGCGGCGGCCGCGTCCAGGTCGGCCGCCACCACCGCGGCCCCGGCCCGGGCCAGGGCCGCGCACACGGCCCGGCCGATCCCTCCGGCCCCTCCGGTGACCAGTGCGGTCCGCCCTTCGAGGCCGAGGAGGCCCGGTCCGCCGCTGCGCGGCTCGGCGTCCCCGGCGGTCCCGGACCGCGGCCGTTCCTGCACGGGGCCTCCTTCCGGCGGCGCGGGGACCGCCCTTGCCGGTCGACCAAGCATACGCTAGCTTGACTGCACGCGGTTGTCACGGGACCCGGGAGGTCACGGTGGCCATGGACGCGGACGGCGGGCGCCCGCACCCGGTGCCCACCCCCTTGACCGAGCCCTACTGGCGGTCGTGCCGCCGGGGCGTGCTGGCGATCCAGCGCTGCGCCGCCTGCCGCCGGTTCGTCCACTTCCCCGAGCNGCCCTGGGAGCCGGTGTCGGGGCGCGGCCGGATCGTCACCCACACCACCGTGCACCGCTCGTTCGCCCCCGGCTTCTCCGGAGCCGTCCCCTACACCCTGGCCTGGGTGGAACTCGCCGAGCAGCCGGGGCTGCGCGCCTTCGGCGGCCTCCGGGACTGCCCGCCCGGCCGCGTCCGCGTGGGCCTGCCGGTACGGGTCGTCTTCACCGACCTGCCCGGCTTCGGCCCGATCCCCGACTTCCGCCCCGACGGCGGCGAGGAGCCCCATGACCGCTGACGGAACCGATGGAGCCGGTCGAGCAGGCCGTGCCGACGCGGACGGCGGGGCCGCACGCGTGCGCGGCGTCGTCTACCCGGCCCGGGACCTGCGGGCGTCCCTGGCCTTCTACCGGGACGTCCTGGGACTGCCGGTGCGCTTCGCCGACGGCGGCCGCTATGCCGCCCTCGGCGACGGCGCCTCGGCGACGCTGGCCCTGGCCTCGGACGGGGAGGCCGCCGCCGACGTCCCCGCCGCGTCGGTGCGGGTGGGCGACGTCGCCGCAGCGGTGCGGACGGCCGCCGCCCGCGGCGCGCGGGTGCTGCGGCCCGCCGAGGCCGGCCCGCACGAGGTGCGGGCCGTGGTCGCCGACCCCGACGGCCACCCCGTCGTGCTCTACACCCCCGTCCCCGACGCCCGGACCTGACCGCACCCCGCCCCGGCCCAGCGCCGGGACACCCCGCGGGCCCGACCCCAGGAGGCCAGGTGGAGCAGAACCCGCAGGCGGCCCCCGCCGCCGACCCCTTCGGCAACTACGGATACGCGATCCTGACCGCGAGCGCGCTGGCCGCCCCCGACCGCACGGCCCTGACCTACCGGGGCGAGCGCCGCTTCACCTACGACGCGCTGAACCGCGCCGTCGACCGCCGCGCCCACGCCCTGTCCCGCGCGGGCGTGGCGCCCGGGCAGCGGGTGGCGGCCCTGCTGACCGAGACGGTGACGGTGGCCGAGGTCTACACCGCGCTGTTCAAGTCGGGCGCCGTCACGGCGGCGCTCAACCCCTACTGGGAGGCGGACGTCCTGGCCGGGGTGGTGGCCCGGTCGGGCGCCTCGGCGTTGGTCTACGACGCCGGAGCCGAGGAGCTGGTGCGCGCGGTGCGACCGCGCCTGCCCGGCGTCACGGCCTGGATCCGGACCGGCGGCCCTCCCGACGGCGCGGTCGGCGGTGTCGACCTGGACGCGCTGGGCGCCGACGCGCCGGACACCGAGCCGCCCGTCCACGGCTCCGGGGACGACCCGCTGGCGCTGTTCTACACCTCCGGATCCACCGGCCTGCCCAAGCCGGTCGTGCACACCCACGCGAGCGCGCTCGCCACCGCCCGGCTGTGGCAGGACATCCCCGGCGGCCCGGACGGCGTCTTCGGCACCGGCGCGATCATCTGGGGCATCGGCTTCCCCGCCATCGCGGGGCCGGCGCTGTACGGACGCATGCACCTGGTGCTGGAGCAGGACTGGGGGCCGGAGAACTTCCTGCGGGTCGTGCCCCGGGAGCGGGTGACGCACGTGAGCCTCATCCCCGGATTCTTCAGCGCCCTGCTGGCGGACACCGGGCACGAGAAGGCGGACCTGTCGTCGCTGACCACGGTGGTCCTCGGCGGGGAGCCGATCGCCCCCGCGCTGCTCAAGCGGATCAAGGACCGCCTGCCGCAGGCACGGGTCTACGGGTACTACGGGCAGACCGAGGCCCCGTACTCGGTGTGCGGGCGGATCGACGACGAGGCCTGGGACCGGCGGTCCTCAGGCCGGGCCCGCACCGGGTTCGCGGTCCGGGTGACCGGCCCGGACGGCGCGCCGGCGGTGGGCGAGGCCGGCGAGATCAACCTGGCCGGCCCGCACCGGATGGCCGGGTACGACGGGCTCCCGGAGGAGACCGCCGAGGTGCTGCGGGGCGTCTGGTACGTCGGCGGCGACCTGGGCGTGCTGGACGCCGAGGGGAACCTGCGGGTGCTCGGTCGGCGGTCGGACGCGATCCTCAAGGGCGGCAGGTGGACCCAGCCGGCCCGGGTCGAGGAGGCGGCCCTGGAGGTGGAAGGGGTGGCCGAGTGCGGTGCGGTGGGCGTCCCGGAGAACCCCGACGGAGCGGCTGCGGTGGAGCAGGGGATCGTGCTGGCCGTGGTCCCGCGTGCGGGCGCCGAGGTGACGTCCGAGGGGGTCGCACGGGCGCTGGCCGAGCGCCTGCCGGAGGAGCGGCGCCCCGACACTGTGGTCGTGGCAAGGGACCTTCCCCGCACCCGGGACGCATCGGGCGGCCCGGGGAAGCTGCTGCGCCGGAGGCTCCGGGAGCTCTACGGCCACCGCGCCGGATGACCGCCGACCGGACACGGGCCCGTGTCCGTCGGGGAGGAGGAGCCGGCCGACGCGGCGCCCGGGCCGGGACGACCGGGGCCGCGAGGCAGGCTCCGTCAGAACCCTGCCTCCCCGGCCGCCCCTGCCCCCAGCGGCGCAGGCGCCGCACGCGACGGCCCCCGACGGACGCGTTCCCCCGAACGCGGGCATCGTCGCGTGCGGCGCGGCCGGTCCCCGGTCGACCGGAGCGGGCCGGACCGGAGGCCCCGGTGGCTCCCCATCGTCGTGGACGCACACTCCGGGACGGGGGTCCCCCGTCCGCACAAGGGCGTGTGCACCCGACGGGCCACCGGGGCCCCGGCCGGGTCCGCGCGTGCGCCGCGGCGGTCCTGCGTCCCCGCCCTCCGCAGGGAGGGGCAGGGAGGGAGGGGACGCGCGGACCGGCGGCGGGCCGACGGGGGTGGTGGTGCGTTGTTCGGCGGCCCGACCGCCGCTCCGCTTGTGGCGCCCGCATCCAGCGCACGCCCGCGGAGCGGGCGCGGGCGTCCACGAGCGCCGGGCCCCGGAGCACGACCGGCGGGGGCCGGGCTCCGAGCCGCTCACCGAGGATTCTGCCGCTGCCGACTTCGTCCCCGACAGGCCCAGTCCAGGCCCGGATTCCGATTTGGGCCGTTGGACCCTGACCAGGGCCCACGGACCCAACACACCGCCCCGACCTCCGGCGGCGCGTCCCGAGGACGCGGCCCGATGACCCCCGGATCGGGTCACGCCCATGGGAGTGGTGGCCGTTGCGCCCCGGGACCGAGCGCGACCCGCCTCCGCAGTCCTTACCGGCCCCCGAACTTCGGCAGGTGGCTCTCGGCCGCCCGCCGGCGGCGGGCCGGGCCGCCCGGAAGTCACACCGCTCTCGCGGACGCCGTCCTGGATCGTTGGCGGTGGTTCCTGGAACGCCGCAGGGTGCGGCGATGGGCGGCCTCGGCAGGCCCGCCGCTGCAGGCCCGGAAGCCGGTCCGCGTCCCGTGTCCCTCCGGAGTGCAGAGCCCTCCCCGTGCCCCGGGCCCGCGCCGAGGTGGCCGGGCCCCCTCCACTGCCGGGACCCGGCACGACCGACCGAACGGCCCTGGACGCCGACCTGCACCGAACTCGACGCACAAAGGTCGTGTCCGTTGGTGTGGTGTCACTTCCGTTCGCCCGGTTCAGTGCGGCCGCTACGGCTCCGGAGCAGGGCGGTCCGGCTTCGGCTCCTCACCGGCGGCCCTTGCCGCCGGAGATCACACCACTCCGGCAGACGCCCGTCCGCACACCCCCACCACCGATCCAGGGAGCGCCCGTGGCACCCTCCGCCGCCACCGAGATGCAGGCCAAACGGCTCGCCGCGCAGGCCGGGATCCCCGTGCCCCGCGGGACGGAGCACCGCACCCCCGACGAGGCCGCCGCCGGCGCCGGGGCGCTGCGGCCCCCGCTGGTCCTCAAGGCGTTCGGCCCCGGACTGGTGCACAAGTCCGACGCGGGCGCCGTCCGGCTCGGCCTCGACGGGCCGGAACGGGTCCGCGCGGCCGCGGAGGACATGCGCGGCGCTTTGGAGGACCAGGGCCTGTCCCCGGACGGGTTCCTCGTCGAAGAGCAGTGCCCGCCGGGAGCCGAGGTCATCGTCGGCGCCGTCGCCGACCCCTCCTTCGGCCCCCTGCTGCTGGTCGGCCTGGGCGGGGTCTGGGCGGAGGCCCTCGACGACACCTCCGTGCTCCCCTGCCCCCTCGAACCCGGCGAGGCCGAGCGGATGCTCTCCGGCCTGCGCGGCGCCGCCCTGCTCCGCGGCGCGCGCGGCGCCCCGCCGGTGGACGCGGCGCGCCTGGCCGCCGTGGTCGAGGCGGTCGGCGGCCCCGGCGGCCTGGCGGAACGCCTCGGCGACACCCTGGCGGCGTTCGAGCTCAACCCCGTGATCGCCGGCCCGGACAGGGCGGTCGCCGCCGACGCCCGGCTGCTCGTGGCCGAGGGCCACCCGGTGCCCACCGGCCTGCCCGCTCCCCCCGCCCCGGCCGCCGGTCCGCCCGCCCCCCGCACCGACTTCACCCGCCTCTCCCGCCCGCGCGGCATCGCCGTCGTCGGCGCCTCCGCACAGGGCCGGGGGTTCGGCAGCATGTTCCTGGCCAACTACCGCTCCTCGGGCCACCGGGGATCGCTGGTCGCCGTGCACCCCGAGGCCGACCGGGTGGACGGCGTCCCCGCGGTCCGGTCCCTGGCCGAGGCGCCACCGCAGACCGATTACGCGCTGGTCGCCGTGCCCGCCGCGGCCTGCGCCGACGCCGTGCGCAAGGCCCACGGGATCCCGTTCGTGCAGGTGGTCGGCGGCGGCTTCGCCGAGACCGGGCCCGAGGGCGCCGCCCTGGAGGCCGAACTGGTCGCCGCCGCGCGGGAGAGCGGGGCGCGGCTGCTGGGCCCCAACTGCATGGGCGTGTACTCCCCCGCCGGCGGCCAGACGTTCCTGGGCGGTGGGCCCGGGACGCCGGGGCGGGTGGGCCTGGTCGCCCAGAGCGGCGGCCTGGCGGGCGAGGTGGTCCGCGTGGGCGAGCGCCGCGGGCTGGGCTTCTCCACGGCCGTCACCGTCGGCAACGCCGCCGACGTGGGCCCGGCCGAGCTGGTCCGGCACCTGGCCGCCGACCCGGACACCGGCGTCCTCGGGCTCTACCTGGAGCGGCCGCCGGACGGCCGCGACCTGGCGCGCGCCCTGCGCGAGGTGCGCGGGCGCCTGCCGGTCGCGGTGCTGGTCGGCGGGCGCACCCGGCTGGGAGGCCGCGCCGCCGCCTCGCACACCGGCGCCATGGCCGGGGATGCGCGCGTCTGGGAGGGCCTGGCCGCGCGGTGCGGGTTCGCCCTGGTGCGCGGGCAGGAGGAACTGCTCGCTGCGCTGGAGGTGTTCGACCTGCACGCCGGACGCCCGGCGGGCGGAGGGGCCGATGTGCTGATCGTGGGTCCGAGCGGCGGGGCGGGGGTGCTCGCCGCCGACGCCTTCGACGCGGCCGGGGCCGCGCTGCCCGCGCTCGGCCCCGGGGCGCGGGCGGCCCTGCACGCGGCCGTGCCGCAGGCGGCGCCCGGCAACCCGCTGGAGATCCCCCTCGGGCCGCTGGGACCGAAGGACCTGGCGCACCGGGCGGTGTCGGCGGTGTGCGGGCGGCCGCCCTATCCCGACGTGGTCGCGCACGCCAACGTGCAGAGCTTCGCGGCGTTCGCACGGCCCGGGGAGGGGGTCGCGCACGCCGAGGCCGTGCGCGGGGGCCTGCTGGAGTTCGTGGGGCACCTGGCGGCCCTGCAGAAGGAGGTCGCCGGGACCCGGGTGTCGCTGGTCCTGCGCAACACCGAGTGCGGGCCGCCGGACCTGCTGGACGCCCTGCGCCCGGCCGCGCGGGAGGCGGGGATCCCCTGCTTCCTGTCGATGGAGACGGCCGCGGCCGCGGTCAGGGCGGCCAAGGCCTTCGCCGCGGCGAGGGACGACGAGCAGGGGGCGCCCCCGCCGGAGCGGTAGGGCTCCCCACGGCCGTGACCGCCACCGCCGGGCCACGCCACGATGGTCCGCTGGAGCGGTGTGGTCTTCGGCGGCCNGGGGGGGGGCCCTCCCCCCGCCTGTCGGCGGTCGGGGCGCCGGTCACGGATCCGAAGGCGGCTCGGACCCGGCTCAGCGCCATGACGGCGGCGCTGGTCCCGCCGGACGGAGACCACAGCGCTCCGGCCGACGGGGCGTGTCCGCGGGAGTGGTGCCGCGTCCCTTCGAGTGGCGGTGTCCCCCGCCCAGGTCGGCACGGGCACCGCAGCACCTGCGGGCGGCCGGAGGCCGATCGGCGAAAGGCGGTCACGCACGCGGGCATCGGCACCGCTCCAGCGGACACGACCTCCGTGAGCCGCCCGGCCTGGTGCAGGACGGGGAAGGAACGCGGCGCCCGGCGTGCCGGGTGCCTCCGCGGGGACGGTCGAACGGCCGTTCCGCCCCGGGCTCACGCCCGCTGGGACGGTGTCATTTCCGTTCGACCGGTTCAGCGCCGTTGTGACGGCTCTGAGTCGGCCCCGAGCCGATTTCCGANAGGCGCCCGCCGAAAGTCACTTCACTTCGGCGGACGCCGTCCGCCCCGGCGCCATTCGGCCGGAATCGAACGGAATCGGGCGGGCCGAATCAGCTCACGCGGACGCAGAGAAGATAGGCCTTCGAGGTCTCCTCTTCACCGATCTCGGTCACTTTCCACGTCTGCCCGCCGACGGTGAAGATGTCGCCGGCGCGAACGACCAGCATTCCATTGGGACGCCATTCCTCGGGTCCGCCGAGCTTGGCCGTTGGGCGTCCGTCGTCATCGCGCCAGAACCTCCCTCCCCCGACCGGGCCGCCCTTGAAGCGGTCGTTGCGGCCGTAGGTGATCTTCTCCTGCGCCCCGACCTCGTGGACCAAGACCGATCCGTCTCCGTTCCGTCGGCGGCCGCCTGCCGAACGCGACCGAAAGAGCGACGCGGCGGCCCTCTGAGGCCCCCGCGAGGATTCTCCGAACTCTACCCCCAAGGAATGTCATTGCCTATGTCCGCACACGTATTCGGCGCCCGATTCGTGAACGGTCGGATACGGGATCACGGTCGGGACTTTGGTCCCGTCCGTCTCACGCGTCGCGGAGGTAGGCCAGAACGGCCATCACCCTGCGATTGACGTCGTCGTCCGGGGGCAGGTCGAGCTTGGCGAGGATCGTGCCGATGTGCTTGCCGACCGCCGCCTCGCTGACGTGCAGCCGCCGTGCGATGGCGGCGTTGGAGCGCCCCTCGGCGATCTCCGCCAGGACCTCGCGCTCGCGCTCGGAGAGCCGCTCCAGCGGGTCGCGCCGCCGCCGCAGCAGCCGGCGGACCACCTCCGGGTCGACCACGGTGCCCCCGGCGGCCACCTGCCGCAGCTGGGAGGCGAACTCCTCCACGTCGGCCACCCGCTCCTTGAGCAGGTAGCCCACGCCCGCGCCGCCGCCCGAGTCCAGCAGCTCCGAGGCGTAGCTCTGCTCCACGTACTGGCTGAGCGCGACCACCGCCAGCCCCGGCCGCTCCCCGCGCAGCCGCACCGCCGCACGGAGTCCCTCGTCGCTGTAGCCCGGCGGCATCCGGATGTCGGTCACCACCAGAGCGGGGTCGTGCCGGCGCACCGCCTCCTCCAGCGCCCGGGCATCCCCCACCGCCTCGGCCACGGCGAAGCCGAACCGCTCCAGCAGCCCGGACAGCCCCTCGCGCAGCAGCACCCCGTCCTCGGCCAGCACGGTGCGGGTCACCTCTGCGGACACGGCAGCTCCACTCTCAGCAGGGTCGGCCCGCCGGGCGGGCTGGACAGCAGTATTCTCCCGTCCGCCACGGCCGCCCGGTCGGCCAGCCCGGTCAAACCGCCGCCCCCGCCGGCCCGCGCGCCGCCCCGGCCGTCGTCGGCGACCTCCACGACCAGCGTCGGCCCCTCCAGCCGCGCGTGCACCCAGGCACCTCCGGCACCGCTGTGCTTGGCGGTGTTGGCCAGCGCCTCGGCGACGGCGAAGTAGGCGGTGGCCTCGATGTGCGCCGGCAGCCGGCGGTCCAGGGCGACGTCGGCCTCGGCAGGGACCGCGCACCGGTCGGCCAGCTCCGGCAGTGCGCCCGGGAGCCCGCGGTCGGTCAGCACCTGCGGGTGGATGCCGCGGACCAGCTCGCGCAGCTCCACGAGCGCGCTCTTGGCCTGCTCCTGGGCCTCGGCCAGGCTCTGCCGGGCCGCCGACCCCTCCGGCAGGTCCAGCCGTGCCAGCCCGAGCTTCACCGACAGCGCCACCAGCCGCTGCTGGGCGCCGTCGTGCAGGTCCCGCTCGATCCTGCGGCGCTCGGCCTCGAAGGCGTCGACGAGCCGCGCCCGGGAGCGCGTCACCTCGGTGAGCTCGGCGCGCAGCGTCTCCTCCGGGCGGTCGCGCTGCATGAACCGCACGAGCTCGCCCTGGGCCGCGGCGGTGGCCCCGCAGGCGTAGGCCCCCGCCGCGAGCACGGCGACTCCGGCGAGGGCGGGGATCCAGGCGTGTGCCAGGCCGTCGAACTCCCACACACCCAGGTTGACGGTCCCGCCGTCGACGGCGACGATGACCGGCGCGGCGACCAGCGCCGCCCCGATCACCAGCAGCATGCCCACCCCGGCGGTGAGCGGGAGGAACAGCAGCGCGGACAGCGCCAGCACGGCCATCCCCCGCCAGGTGGCGCCCTCGGTGTAGCGGGCGGCGATCCAGGCGCCCAGGCCGGGCCTGCGCGGCGCGCGGTGCGGGGCGGGCAGGGGCCGGTCGTCGATGAGGCGCACCCGCAGCCGTTCCAGCGCCGCTCCGGGCAGGGCCGCGAAGGGCCCGATCCCGGCCAGGAGCGCCGTGCCGACGGCGATGAGCAGGACGGTGGGGCCGGGCGGCGGAAGGGAGCCCTGCGGGGAGTCCGCGACGGCGGCGATGAGCAGGAGCCACGGCAGGGCGAGCAGGAGGAGCGGCGGCCCCCACAGGAGCGCCGCGACCGGTGTGGCGGCGGCGTACAGGAGCGCGCGCAGCGGCCAGGGGCTCAGCAGGAACCGGGGCCGGGCCAGGGCGCGGAGCAGGCTTCGGGGCGGGGTGCGGGACACGGCTCAACGCTATGCCGTGCCGTCGTCCCCGGTAATGGGCCTGCGGCCACTCCCGGGGTAGGGCCTGCCCTACCCCGGGGGACCGCCTCAGTCCGAGGCCCGGCGGCCCTTCAGCCGGCCCACGACCGTCTCGATCCCGGAGGAGAACGGGTGGTCGTGCACCATGTAGGTCCACGTCATCGACGGGCGCTTGACGCCCGCGGCCGCCACGTCGACGGCGCCGTCCTCCACCTCGGCGTCCTCGAAGGTCTGGGCCGCCTTGGCCCGCGCCTCGTCCAGGAAGCCCTTGAACGCCGGGACCGCGTCCCGGTTGAACTCGTCCAGGGGGTCGCGCCGCCCCAGGAAGCGCAGGTGGATGCCCTCGCGCAGCTCGGCCAGGAAGGCGTTGTGGTCGGTCCACCCGCGGTCCAGGTGGTACAGGGTGATCAGGCGCGCGGCGCGGCCCGTCTCCTCCTCGCCGACCTCCTCGACCAGCTCGGCGTGGCGCGCGGCGCAGTCCACCGCCAGCTGCCGGTCGCCCAGCCCCTGGGTGAGCACCGCCTCGCGGTGCTCCAGCACCACCTGGCGCTGGACGTCGATGATCTGGTTGTAGCGCCAGGTGTTGCGGTGCACCTCCAGCAGCCGCCCCTGGGCGACCCGCTGGGCGTGGTCCACCATGGCCAGCCAGCTCTCGTCGGTGATGCGCCCCTCGGCATCGGCCTTGTAGCCGGTGGTCTCCCCGCCGGCGGTGGTGATCAGCTCGTCGTCGAGGCTGACGAAGAACGCCGAGCCGCCGGGGTCGCCCTGGCGCCCGGCGCGGCCGCGCAGCTGGTCGTCCAGGCGGCTGCTGGGGTAGTGGCCGAAGCCCAGCACGTACAGCCCGCCGGCCTCCACCACCCGGTCCCGGTCGGCCATGTCGCTGCCGCCCAGCCGGATGTCGGTGCCGCGCCCGGCCATCTGGGTGGAGACGGTGACCGCCCCGTAGGTGCCGGCCTCGGCGATGACCGCGGCCTCGTCGGCGTCGTTCTTGGCGTTGAGGACCGTGCACTCCAGGCCCTCGTCGGCCAGGCGCTTGGCGAGCAGCTCGGACTCGGCCACGTCCTGGGTGCCGATGAGCACCGGGCGCCCGGTCTCGTGCACCCGCGCCACCTCGGCGACCAGTGCGTCCTCCTTCTCCTCCCGGGTGGCGTAGAGCCGGTTGGGCTCGTCCTCGCGCACGCAGGGCTTGTTGGAGGGGATCTGGGCGACCTCGAGCTCGTAGAACTCGCGCAGCTGCTCGGCGACGGCCATGGCGGTGCCGGTCATGCCGCACAGCGTGGGGTAGCGCAGCACCAGGGCCTGCACGGTGATGGAGTCCAGGACCTCGCCGGTCTCGGAGACGGCGACCTTCTCCTTGGCCTCCACGGCCGCCTGCAGCCCGTCCGGCCAGCGCTGGAGCAGGGCGATGCGCCCGCGCGACTCGTTGATCAGCCGCACCTGGCCGTCCCGGACCACGTAGTGCACGTCGCGCTGGAGCAGCACGTGGGCGTGGAGGGCCAGGTTGACCCGGGGCAGCACCGAGGTGTCGTCCTCGTCGTAGAGGTCGACGCCGCCCAGCGCCTTCTCCACCGCGTCGATGCCGGCGTCGGTGAGCTGGACGTTGCGCCCCTCGGCGTCCACCTCGTAGTGGATGCGGGGGGTGAGGGTGCGCACCAGGTCGGCCATCTCGGCGTCGGCGTCGGAGGCCTCGGCGGCCCCGGCCAGCACCAGCGGGACCCGGGCCTCGTCGACCAGGACCGAGTCGGCCTCGTCGATGATGGCGACCTCGGGGGCGGGAAGCACGCGCTCGTCGGCGTCGGTGACCATGCGGTCCCGCAGCACGTCGAACCCGAGCTCGCTGACGGAGGCGTAGGTGATGTCGGCGGAGTAGGCGGTGCGGCGCTCCTCGGCGGTGGAGTCCTCGGCGATCCACGCCGTGGCCACCCCCAGCAGTTCGTACAGGGGCCGCATCCACTCGGCGTCGCGCCGGGCCAGGTAGTCGTTGACGCTGAGCAGGTGCACGCGCTTGCCGCGCAGTGCGAAGCCGGCCGCGGCCAGCGCGCCGGTCAGGGTCTTGCCCTCGCCGGTGGCCATCTCGGCGATGCGTCCGTCGAGCAGCGCCATGACGCCCATCAGCTGGACGTCGAAGGGGCGCTCGCCCAGCGCGCGGCGTGCGGCCTCGCGCCCCACCGCGCACAGCTCGACGAGGTCGGCCTTGTCGTAGGGGAGCTCGGCGTCGCCGAGTTCGGTGGCCTTCGCGGTGAGCTCCGCGTCCTCCAGCTCGCGCAGCCCCTCCTCGCGGGCCTCGATCTGTTCCAGCAGCTTGCCATAGGGCCTGATGTCCACCGCTCCGGGCTTGCCCAGCAGCCTGCGGACGCCTTCCGCCATTCGTCCGAACACCACGCAAGACTAACGCGCCCGCCCGGATGTGTGTTCCGGCACATTCCGCCCACCGCCCCGCCGGGGGCCGATACCGCGGCGCGAAGGGCGGTGAGAGGGAGTTGACACACGAACGTGGCACAGGCAATCTGGGCACAGCGTTCGGCATTGTCGTACGACGGTCGACATCAGGAGAGTCAGGAACCCAGCGATGCGCACCTCCACCGTGACCCGCCCCACCGCGCCCGCCCGTGAGCACACCCGCGCCGAGCTCGGCCGCGGCACCTTCGACCTGCTGGTCGTCGGCGGCGGCATCCTCGGCACCTCGGTCGCCTGGATGGCCACCCAGGCGGGCCTGCGGGTGGCGATGGTGGACGCCGGCGACTTCGCCGGGGCCACCTCCAGCGCCTCCTCCAAGCTCGTCCACGGCGGGCTGCGCTACCTGCAGACCGGCAACGTGGGCCTGGTCGCCGAGAACCACCGCGAGCGCCGCGCCCTGTCCGGCGAGGTCGCCCCGCACCTGGTCAACCCGATGCCCTTCCTGGTCCCGGTGTACAAGGGCGGCCCGCACGGCGCCGCCAAGATGGGCGCCGGGGTCTTCCTGTACTCGGCGCTGTCGGCCTTCGGCGACGGCGTGGGCCGGGTGATGACCCCCGCGCACGCCCGCCGCCTGGTGCCCGACCTGCGCACCGACGGCCTCAAGGCGGTCGCCGCCTACCACGACCACCAGATGAACGACAGCCGCGTGGCCGTGATGACCGTGCGCGCCGCCGCCGAGGCCGGGGCCGTGGTGCTCAACCACGCCCGGGTGCAGGGCCTGCGCACCACCAACGGCCGGGTCAGCGGCGCCGAGCTGCGCGACGGTGTCGACGGAACCGAGTTCGGCATCGACGCACGCCTGGTGCTGAACGCGACCGGCCCCTGGGTCGACCACCTGCGCCGCATGGAGGACCCCTCCGCCGAGCCGAGCATCCGCCTGTCCAAGGGCGCCCACCTGGTCGTCCGGCCGAACCGGCCCTGGCACGCGGCGCTGACCGTCCCGGTCGACAAGTACCGCGTCTCCTTCGCCATCCCGTGGGAGGACCACCTGCTGCTGGGCACCACCGACGAGGAGTTCACCGGCGACCCGGCCGAGGTCGCCCCGGGGCAGGCCGACATCGACCAGATCCTGGGCGAGGCGGGCACCGCGGTCGGCTCCGACGTGCTCGACCCGGCCAACATCACCTACTCCTTCGCCGGCCTGCGGGTGCTGCCCGGCGGCCCCGGCGGCACCAGCGCCGCCAAGCGCGAGACCGTGGTCACCCGCGGGCGCGGGGGCATGCTGTCGGTGGCCGGCGGCAAGTGGACCACCTACCGGCACATCGGCCGGACCGTGATCGACCGGCTGCGCCGCAGCCGCTCGGTGCCGCTGGCCGAGGACATGACGCCCACCCTGAAGACGGTTCCGCTGCCCGGCATCGCCCGCCCCGAGGCGGTGGCGCACCGGCTGACCGCCGACGCCGAGCCGCCGCAGCGGATGGACCCGCTGGTCGCCCGCCACCTGGCCACGCACTACGGCAGCGTCGCGCTGGAGATCGCCGACCTGGTGCGCGAGGACCCCGCCCTGGCCGAGCGGATCCACCCCGAGGGCCCGGACATCTGGGCCCAGGCCGTCTTCGCCCGCGACAACGAGTGGGCCGAGACCGCGGACGACGTCCTGCGGCGGCGCACCACCGTCACCGTCCGGGGGCTGGACACCGATGACGTCCGCGCGCGTGTGGACGCGCTATTGGCCGAGCGCTGACACCTCGCGCGGAAGCGCGCGGAGCCCCGCCGGGCCCTTCGGGGGACGGCGGGGCTCCGCCATTTCACGGCCGTTCCACGGCCGGGACGCACCCGGGCCGCCCGCCCGGGCCCTTGTTCTTCTGCGCGTCTGCGGGCCCCCGGGCGGCGCGGCTCGAACGAGGAGACGAACGGTCTGCTCAGGCCGTACTCACCGAAGCAGAGCGGCCTCTCCCCGGCACTCGGCCGGAGAACGGTCCGCCATCGCCGCACGGCCCGACTCACGGCCGCGGAGGACGCCCGGCGGGGACGCCCCGGCCGAGCCGCGGCAGCCGACCGACCTCACGCGTTGCGACGCCCCGAACTCCACCGGCGGCGGGGCAGGCGGCTCGGGGCCGACTCGGAGGGGCCGACTCGAAGGGGGCTCGGAAGGGGCGGTCAGGCGGGCTGGCCCTGCCCCAGCGCCTCCACCGCCATCGCGCGCTTGACCAGGGACACCAGCACGTTCAGCACCGACTGGCGGTCCCGGGCGTCGCAGTGCACGATCGGCACGCCCGCGCCCAGGTCCAGGGCGTCGCGCAGCTCCTCGTCGGTGTGGCCGCCGGGATCGTCGAAGTCGTTGACGGCGATCAGGAAGGGCAGCCGGTACTGCTTCTCGAAGTAGTCGAGCGCCTGGAAGGAGTCCTCCAGGCGGCGGACGTCGACCAGGATGACCGCGCCGAGCGCACCGCGCACCAGGTCGTCCCACATGAACCAGAAGCGCTGCTGCCCCGGCGTGCCGAACAGGTACAGGACCAGGTCGGTGTCGAGCGAGATCCGGCCGAAGTCCATGGCGACCGTGGTGCTGCCCTTGTCCGGCGTCTTGGAGAGGTCGTCGATGCCCGCGCTCGCCGCGGTGACCGCCGCCTCGGTGCGCACCGGCGGGATCTCCGAGATCGCGCCGACGAACGTCGTCTTGCCGACCCCGAACCCGCCGGCGACGATGATCTTCGTAGAGAGCTTCGGTGACTCGTTCACTGTCTGTTCAAGTCCTCACGACTCCGGGTTCACGGGGGGCGCTCGATCGAACCGGATGGCCCGCCGCAAAAGGGATACGGCCCTCACGGCTGCGCCCGGGGACCACGCAGTGAACCTAGCACCGACCGGTCGCGCCGCGTGACCGGATCGTCGGGCCCGCGGACGCGCCCCAGGTCGGGGCGGGGGCGGCCGCGGGCGTCAGTCGGCCGNCCCCCCCCCCGCCGGTGCGGCGGGACAGCCGGGCGAGCGCGTGGTAGCCGCCGAGCGTGATGAGCGTGCCCAGCGCGATGCCCTCGACGGAGAACCCCTCGGTGATCTCCAGGCTCACCCCGCCGATCCCGGCGACCAGCCCGGCCGCCAGCGGGACCAGCACCACCGGGTCGCCGAAGTCGACCCGGTTCTCCACCCAGATCTTGGCGCCGAGCAGCCCGATCATCCCGTACAGCACCACGGTGACCCCGCCCAGCACGCCCGCCGGGGTGGCCGCGACCAGCGCCCCGAACTTGGGGCACAGCCCCACCAGGACCGCCACCGCCGCCGCCACCCAGTAGGCCGCGGTGGAGTAGACCCGGGTGGCCGCCATGACCCCGATGTTCTCGGCGTAGGTGGTGGTGGGGGCGCCGCCGACCGCGCTGGAGAGCGCGGTGGCGATGCCGTCGGCCGCGATCGCCCGCCCCATGTAGGGGTCCAGGTCCTCGCCGGTCATCTCCTGCACCGCCTTGACGTGCCCGGCGTTCTCGGCGACCAGGGCGATGACGGCGGGCAGCACCACCAGGACCGCCGAGGCCTCGAACTGCGGGGCGTGCAGCTCGGGCAGGCCCACCCAGGGCGCGTCCCGGACCGCTGACAGGTCCACGCGCGGGGCGGCGGCCCCGCCCTCAGGGCCGGCCACCGGGCCCAGGAGCAGGTCGGCCGCCAGCGACAGCGCGAACCCGAAGACCAGGCCCAGCAGGATGGCGATGCGCCCGAGGAACCCCTTGAGCAGCACGGTGGCCAGGATGACGAACACCATCACGGCCAGGCCGGTCCACTGGTCGAAGGGCCAGTAGTTCTCGGCGACCACCGGGGCCAGGTTGAAGCCGATGAGGAGGACGACCGCCCCGGTGACCGCGGGCGGGAAGGCGGCGGTGATCACCCGGGGGCCCAGCAGGTGGACGGCGAACCCCGACAGGGCGAGCACGATCCCGGCCACGCACACCGCGCCCGTGAGCACCGCCGGTCCGCCCCCGCCGGCGGCGATGACGGCCGAGGCGCCCACGAAGGAGGCGCTGGAGCCCAGGTAGCTGGGGATGCGGCCGCGCACGATGAGCAGGAACAGCATGGTGGCCAGGCCCGACATCATGATCGCCAGGTTCGGGTCCAGCCCCATCAGCACCGGGAAGACGAAGGTCGCCCCGAACATGGCCACCACGTGCTGGGCGCCCAGGCCGACCGTGCGCCCCCAGGACAGCCGCTCGCCGGGTGCCACGGAGGCGCCCGGGGGCGGGGCGCTCCCGTCTCCGTACAGCGTCCATCCCAGCTTCATGCGCCCTCCCCGGCGTGCCACCCGATTCGTGCCGAATATCAAGAATGCCGGATGTTTAGGGCGACCGGAGCCGGGACGGCCGTGAGCGCTGCGGCGGAGGACCCCTGAGGCCACCGCAGCACGCGGACTTTACGACATTGTGAGCGGCCCGTTTCGGCCGCCGCGAACGCTGTCGGCGGTGCTCGCCCGCGGACTACCGTGGAGGAGAGGCCTTCGGCGCGGCGGCCGATTCGCACTCCTGGCACAGCGAAGCCCGAGGCCGCCGCATAGGAACGGTCCTCACCGACGCACGGGGGCGCCGGGACGGCTCTGTCCCGCTCCCCCGAGGCGCACGGTGGCCCCACCGGCCCACTCACCGTCCAGGTGGGCCGGTGGCGGCGTTCTCCCCCTCAGCGCCCGCTCACCGCATCCGAGGCGTGCCCCGCTCCCCGGCGCGCGGTTCGGTCCGACCCCCCGCCAGGGCCTACCATTGGTCCGATCCCTGTACCGGCCTAAGGAGCCAGCCGAACCGATGTCCGAACAGCGCGTCATCCGCCCGACCCCCATCAGCGGCTTCCCCGAGTGGCTGCCGGAGATTCGGTCCGTGGAGCAGCGCTGGCTGGACCATATCCGCGCCGGTTTCGAGCGCTACGGGTTCGCCTCGATCGAGACGCCCTCGGTCGAGAACCTGGACGTGCTGATGGCCAAGGGCGAGACCTCCAAGGAGGTCTACACGCTCCACCGGGTGCAGGAGGAGGACGGCGACGACTCCGAGGCGCGGCTGGGGCTGCACTTCGACCTGACCGTGCCGTTCGCCCGCTACGTCGCCCAGCACTTCAACGAGCTGGCCTTCCCCTTCAAGCGCTACCAGATCCAGCGCGTCTGGCGCGGCGAGCGCCCACAGGAGGGCCGCTACCGCGAGTTCACCCAGTGCGACATCGACGTCATCAACGTCGACGGCGTCCCGCTGCACTTCGACGCCGAGATGCCCCGGGTGGTGCACGAGGTGCTGGCCGGACTCGACCTGCCCGCCTGGACCCTCAGCATCAACAACCGCAAGGTGCTGCAGGGCTTCTACGAGGGCCTGGGCATCTCCGACCCGCTCGCCGTCATCCGCGCGGTCGACAAGCTGCACAAGATCGGCGACGACGGGGTGCGGCAGATCCTCACCGAGGAGGGCCTGTCCGCCGGCCAGATCGACTCCTGCCTGGAGCTGGCCCGGATCAAGGGCGCGGACCGGTCGGTGGTGGAGCAGGTCGCCAAGCTCGGCGCCGAGTCCGGACTGCTCTCCCAGGGCCTGGAGGAGCTCGCCTTCGTCCTGGACTCCCTGTCCGACCTGCCCGAGGGAAGCGTGGTGGCCGACCTGTCCATCGCGCGCGGCCTGGACTACTACACCGGCACCGTCTACGAGGCCGCCTTCGACGACGACCCCGGCTACGGCAGCATCGTCGCCGGGGGCCGCTACGAGAACCTGGCCGGGCAGTTCATCCGCCGCAACCTGCCGGGCGTGGGCATCTCGATCGGACTGACCCGCATCTTCGCCAAGCTCGCGGCCGAGGACCGGCTGCCCGCCGGCCGCACCTGCCCCACCGACGTGCTCGTGGTGGTGCCCTCCGACGAGCGCCGCGAGGAGGCCCTGCGCACCGGCGCGCTGCTGCGCGGGCGCGGGTTCAACACCGAGGTCTTCCACCAGGCCTCCAAGGTGGGCAAGCAGCTGCAGTACGCCTCCAAGAAGGGCATCCCCTTCGTGTGGTTCCCGCCGTTCGACGACGGCCGCCCGCACGAGGTCAAGGACATGGCCACCGGCGAGCAGGGCGAGGCCGACCCCGCGCTGTGGGAGCGCCCCGCCTCCTAGGGCAGGCGCCTCCCCGTTGCGCGGCCCGGGTTCCGCGGCCGGACCGGGCCGCGGAGCCCCGGACCCGGTGCCCTTGCGCCGCTGCCGGAACCGGCCAGTTTCGCGGACACGGGCCGCCCCGCGTGGAACACTTGAAGCAGGGCTCACGTGTGCCGGTCCCGGGTCGGCACGGCGGAGCGGCATCCCTCAGTTGCGCATCGCCCAGTGAACGAGGCCATGTCAGACCCTCGCCATAACCTGCCCGTGCCCCCCGACGACCTCATCGGCCGCGAGCGCGACGTCGCCGACCTCCGCCGGATCATCGCCTGCACGCGGATGGTCACCCTGGTCGGCACCGGCGGCATCGGCAAGACCCGGCTGGCGGTGGACGTCGCCGGGCACGCCGCCGCCGAGTTCGCCGACGGCGCCCGCTTCATCGACCTGGGCCAGGTCTCCTCCCCCGAGCAGGTGGTCTCCGCGGCGGCCCTGGCCACCGGGGTGTCCGAGAGCGGGCACCGCTCGCCGCTGGACGCGGTGGTCATGGCCCTGCGCTCGCGCCGCACCCTGCTGGTCATCGACACCTGCGAACACGTGGCCGCCGACGCCGCGCGGCTGTGCGCGGAGCTGGTGGCGCACTGCCCCGGCGTGCACATCCTGGCCACCAGCCGCCAGCCCCTGCGGGTGGAGCGGGAGGCGGTGTGGCGGGTTCCGCCGCTGTCGGTGCCGCCCGAGCCCGCCGCGCTCACCCGGGCCGGCGCCCCGCCGCTCACCCCCGAGCGGGCCCTGGCCAGCGAGGCGGTCCGGCTGTTCCTCTCCCGCGCCCTGGCAGCCCGGCCGGGCTTCGAGCTGACTCCGGCCAACACCCCCGCGGTGGCGGCGGTGTGCCGGATGCTGGAGGGGGTGCCGCTGGCCGTCGAACTGGCGGCGGCGCGCATCCGGGTGCTCTCGGCCCAGCAGGTGCTGGCGCGGCTGGACGACCGGTTCCGGCTGCTGGCCACCGACGAGCCGGGCGTGCCGGCCCGCCAGCGCACCATGCGGGCGGCCCTGGAGTGGAGCCACGGCCTGCTCAGCCCTGCCGAGCAGCTGCTGCTGCGGCGGCTGTCGGTGTTCTGCACCTGGAGCCTGGACAAGGCCGTGCACGTGTGCTCCTTCGGCGACCTCGACCCCGACCAGGCCCGCCGCGCGCACGCCTGGCTCGTGGACAAGTCCCTGGTGGCCCTGGACGCCGTGGTCGGCTCCGAGCGGCACTACCGCCTGACCGATACCGTGCGCGCCTTCGCCGCCGCCGAGCTCGACGCCGCCGGGGAGGAGCACCGGGTCTGGCGCCGCATGCTGGCCACCGCCGCCGAGTGGTACGAGGCCCTGGCCGGCCGGCTCGCCGACCGGCTGGACTGGCGGGAGCGGCTGGCGCACATCCGGGTCCTGGACCACTGCCTGGACAACACCCTGCAGATGCTCGACCGGGCCGTGGGCGCCTGCATGGTCGAGGAGGGACTGCGCATCTGCGCGGCCCTGCGCAGCTACTGGTACGTGCGGGACCTGCACCAGCCGGCCTGCCGGGCGATCGAGCACCTGCTGGAGAGCGGGGAGGGGGCGGCTCCGCTGCGCGCCCGCGCGGCCGCGGTCCGCGCCGAGCTGATGCTCGGGCTGCACGGCCCCGAGGAGGCCGAGGCCGCCGCCCGGTCGGCGCTGGAGGCCGCCGAGGCCTCCGGAGACGGCCCCGGCGCCGGCATCGCCCGCACCACGCTGGCAATGACCGCGCTGCGCCGCGGGGCCGGGGAGGAGGGGCTGCGGCACGGGCGGGAGGCGCTGCGGCTGGCGATCGCCTCGGGAGAGCGCTTCACCGAGATCTGCTCGCTGGGCGCGCTGTCCCAGCTGGCCCGGTCGCGCGGGGACGACGACTCCTCGGAGGTGTTCCTGACCCGCAGCATCGGCATCGGGCAGGAGATCGGGGACCGGTGGTGCGTGGCCCGCTGCCTGAACGCACTGGGCATGCTCTCCACCCGGCGCGGCGACCTGGACGCCGCCGCCCGCCAGCTCCAGGAGGCGCTCCAGGTCTTCGTGGAGATGGAGCTGGTGCCCGACATCGCCCGCTGCACCGCCGGCCTGGGCTACCTGGACCTGGTGCGCGGCGACGTGTCCGGCGCGCGGCGGCGGCTCTCCTCCGGCCTGCGGATGAGCGTGGCCAGCGGGCGCCGGCTGTCGGTGGCGCACGCCCTGGAGGCCCTGGGCGACCTGGCGCTGGCCGAGGAGCAGCCCGAGCGGGCCGCCTCGCTGGCCGGGTCCGGCGCACTGCTGCGCGAGTCGCTGGGTGTGCCGGCCGCGCACGCCGAGGCGCTGCTGGCCGACGCGCGGGCGGTGCTCAGCGACGACGCCGCGGACAAGGCCTGGCATTCCTGGCGGGGGCTGCCGCTGGAGCACGTGGTGGAGAACGCGCTCTACTTCCCCTCCCCGCGCAAGGCGCTGCCCTCCCTGCTGACCCGACGCGAGAGGGAGATATCGGTGCTGGTCAGCCGGGGCCTGTCGAACCGGGAGATCGCCGAGCGGCTGACCATCAGCCAGGCCACCGCCGCCCGGCACATCGCCAACATCTTCCGCAAGCTGCTCTTCACCTCCCGCGCCCAGCTGGCCGACTGGGCGCGCGAGCACCGGCTCGACCCGTGAGGCGGACGCCCGGCCCGGCGCCGGACACCCCCGGAAGCCCCGCCGACACGGGGCGTGGTGGAAACGGGCCGTCCCCGATTCCCCGGTACCGCTTGCACGCGCCGTGCACACCTACTAAGAACAGAGCCAAGCCACGCTCGCAGGATCCACGACCCCCACTCAACGCCCTTACCCTCAGGCAAGGTGAGAGCGGCCCCCGACCGCCTGATCGCGTGATGGCCATGGCACCTCGTACCGCGCCGGCGCGGCAGAACCTCCCCCTGGAATCCGACAGCTTCATCGGCCGCGAGCGCGACCTGAGCGATCTGCTCCGGCTCCTGGAGGCCGACCGGGTGATCACCTTGTGCGGGGTGAGGGGGATCGGCAAGACACGGCTGGCGCTGCGGGTGGCGGCGCACGCCACCGGGTCCTTCACCGACGGGGTCTGGCTGGCCGACATGGCGGGCACGGCCACCGGGCACGAGGTCGCCGCCCGGGTGGCGGCGGCGGTCGGGGTCACCGAGGAGGCCGGGCGACCGCTGGAGGAGACGCTGCGCGACGCCCTGCGCGCGCGCCGGGTGCTGCTCCTCCTGGACGACTGCGGGCACGTGGCCGGGCCGGTGGCCCGGCTGGGCGCCTCGCTGGTGGAGTCCTGTCCCGAGGTGTCGCTGCTGGTCACCTCCGAGGAGCCGGTCCGGATTCCGGGCGAGGCCATCTGGCGGGTGCCTCCGCTGGCGCTGCCCGGGCCGGACGCCGATTCCGACGCCCGTTCCAGCGAGGCGGTGCGGCTGTTCCTGGAGCGCGGCCGCGAGGCCCGCCCCGACCTGTCGCCGACCCCGGCCGCGGTGGCGGCCGCCGCCGCGGTCTGCCGGGCGGTGGGCGGCATCCCGCTGGCGGTCGAGCTCACCGCTGCCTGGCTGCGCAGGAACACCCCCGAGGAGGTGGCCGCCCAGGTCACCGCATGCCTGCGGGAGCACACGGGTGCGGCCCCGGTGCCGAGGCGCGGGCGGCCGCGCCCCGTGGCCTCCCGCGAGGCCGTGCTGCGCACCCTGCTGGACCACGTGCACGGCCTGCTCGGCGAACAGGAGCGGGTGCTGCTGCGGCGGCTCTCGGTCTTCTGCGACTGGGACCTGGAGTCGGCCGAGCGGGTGTGCCCGGGCGGGCCGGTCGAGGAGGGGGCGGTGCTGGACCTGGTCTCCTCCCTGGTGGACCGGTCGCTGATCGCGCTCACCGCCGAGCTGCAGGAGCGGGTCCGCTACCGCCTGCCCGGCGCGGTGCGGGCCTACGCCGCCGAGCGGCTGGCGGAGTCCGGGGAGCAGGACCGGGTGCGGCTGCGCCACCGGGACCACATGCTCGCGGCCGCCGAGGAGCTGGGCGCGGCGGCGGTGGCCGGGCGGCTGGTGCCATGGGCGGAGCGGTTCGGCGGCTGGCAGCGGGTGGCCATCGAGTACGACAACGTCCGCGCGGCGCTGCACTGGACGGCGCGGCGCGGCGACACCGGGGTCGGACTGCGGTTCTGCGCGGCGCTGCGCGCCTACTGGGTGACCGGCTACCACTTCACCGAGGGCGCCGTGTGGAGCGGCGCCTTCCTCGGCGGATGCGCGCCTGGGGAGCGCTCCCGCGGCGGCCCCGGCCCCGACGGTGAGGGCGGCGCGGAAGGCACGGCAGGCGCGGACGGCACGGCCCGTGCAGACGGTGGAGACGGCGCAGCGCCTCAGGAACCGGGTCGCCTGGCCCCTGGACCGGCCTCCGGCAAGGACGCCGCCGAGCACACCGGCGAGGACTCCTGGGCCCGCGCGCGGGCGCTGCTGTGCCGCGCCGAGCTGGAGTGGGCGCGGGGCGGGGACGGGAGCGCGCGCCGCCTGGCTGAGGAAGGGCTGGACCTGTGCCGCGCCGGCGGGGACACGGCCGCGGCCGCCATGGGGCTGAACCTGCTGGCCCTGCTGGACGTCCGTGCGGGGGACCGCGCTTCCGCCGACGTACGGCTGTCGGAGGCGCTGGTGCTGGCCCGGTCCACCGGCGACCTGTGGAACGAGGCGCTGGCGCTGAGCGGCCAGGGAGCGGTGGCGGCGCACCGGGGCGACTTCACCACCGCCGACGCCCGCTACAGCGCGGCGCTGATGATCCTGCGCGGGATGGACCACCGCTGGGGCGTGGGGGTGGTGCTCATCGGGCAGGCCACCGCCGCCGAGCGTCAGGGGGACGTGGCCGCGGCCGACCGCTGCTACCGGGAGTCGCTGGACATCCAGCGCGACATCGGAGCGGCGCCGGAGCTGGCCCGGTGCCTGTACGGCGTGGGCCGGGTGGCGCGCGTGCTCGGCTCGTCCGCCCAGGCCTACGACTACCTGAGCGAGGGGCTGGTGCTGAGCCAGGGCACCGGCCAGCGGGCCGGCGTGGCGGTGGGCCTGGCCTCCATCGCCCGGGTCGCGGCCGCGGACGGCGAGGTGGCCGAGGCGTGCCGGCTGGCCGGGGCGGCCGCGGCGCTCCGCGAGCGCGCGGCCCCGCACCTGCCCGTCCGCTCGTGGGCGCGCGTGGCCGAGGAGCTGGGCGTGGACGCGGCGGCGTCGGCGGCCTGGTGGCACGAGGGGCGGCGGACGGACCCGAGCGCGGCGGCGGCGCTGGCGCTGCGGGTCGCCGAGACCGGCCGGCTGCCCCGGCCCCGGACGCCCCCGCGCGAGACGGTCCCCGAGCGCAAGGACCTCACCCGGCGGGAGCTGGAGGTGGCCCGGTTGGTCAGCCGGGGCCTGGGGAACAGGGACATCGCGGTGAAGCTGTTCATCACCCCGGCGACGGTCGCTCGGCACGTCGCCAACATCAACCGCAAGCTCGGGTTCCACTCCCGCAAGCAGATCGCGGCCTGGGTCGGCGACGCCCGACCCCGGCGGTGAGCCGCCCCTGTCCCGATAGCAGCGCTACGACCTGCTATTTCAGGATCACGAACACCCTGGGTGCAGAAAATACATATGCAGCTGCACACGTGAATGCATGTGCAAACGCCGATTCGCACGCTAGTGTCGTGCACAACGAGGACGCGGAACCCCGCCGACGTCAGGCGGAGGGGCGACGCCCCTCGGAGGTCCTGGAGGTGCGAGTCTCCAGGGCACCGCGGAGCGGCCGTGCGGAGCCATCCGCCCGGCGGACCCGCTCCGCCCCCTCGGGGGCGGCGGAGCAGGGCCCGGCGGCGGCACCGCGGAATCGCTGGAGGACCGTGCGGCCGCGGGTGCGGAGAGGGGAGGCACCCGCGGCGCCGACGGGCACGGCGCTACCGGGCTCGCCACGTGGAGGGGGCGTGACGAGCCCGGCAAGCGATGGCGCCGGACTCACCGGCAGGCGATCGAGGCGATGTGGGGGACGGGATGAGTGATCGGCCCGCGCACGGCGCTCCGTCCGGTTCGCTCACCGAGGGGCTGCTGGAGCGGCTGCAGAGCTCGGCCCGCACCCCCGCGATCGGCGCGGCCGACGGCGCGCGGACCCCGGCGATCGTCTTCGCCGCCACCGCCGAGCGGGCCGCGGCGGGGCTGGTGCGCCGGGGCGTCCACCCGGGGGACGTGGTGGCCGTGCTGGCCCCGCCCTCGCCCGACCGGCTGCTGGCGGTGTTCACCGCGCTGGCGGCAGGGGCGGTGGTGCTGCCGCTGGTCCAGGACGACCGCTCGGCCGCCGCCGAGGTGCTCACCACCACCGACGCCCGGCTGCTGCTGGCCGCCGAGGAACTCGCGCCGGAGGCGCTGGAGCTGGCCGACCGGTCCCGGGTGCGCCAGGTCGTCGCCTTCGGGCAGGCCGCCGAGACCACACCGTTCGACGAACTGCTGCTGCCCGGCCCGGAGGGGGCCGAGCCCGACCGCGGCGACGGCGCCGGGGAGTCCGGGCTGATGACCTACGTGGCCGACGCCCGGTCGGTGCGCACCGCCCTGCACGGCCAGGAGGAGCTGCTGGGCCGCTTCCGAACGCTCGACGCCGACCTCGCCCTGACCCACCAGGACACGGTGGCTTTGGACGCGTCCATGCCCGAGGCCGAACGGGTGGTGCTCGCGGCGGTCGCGCTGTGGCGCGGCGCCTCCGTGGTGGCCTCCCCCGGCGAGGCCGACACCGACCTGGCCGCCCTGGGCGTCACCGTCCAGGGCTCACCGGGTCCCGCACGCATCGGCTGACAGGCCGCCCCCCGCGGTCCCGGGGAGGTGCGCCGGCTCCCGTCCGTTCCGCCGGCGCACCTGCCCGGGACCGGCCCCGGCGCCTCGCGGCGGGGGCGCCGACGGTGCGGTACCGGTGCAGGGCGGCCCGAGCAGCCCGAGCGGTCCAGCGGCCCACGCGGCCCGAGCGGGCGCGGTGGCGGCGGGACCCGGGCCGGGCGGCGCGCCTCAGGCCTGCGGCACGGCCAGTGCCCTCTTCATCGCGTCGTAGAAGGGCTGCGCCGACGCCCGCGCGGCGGGCACGGCGTGCATCCAGCGCAGGAAGCTGTGGACCATGCCCGGGGCGTCCCACCGCTCCACCGGGACGCCGGCCTCCTCCAAGCGCTCGGCGAAGGCGGCGCCGTCCTCCTTGAGGGGGTCGTGCTCGGCGGTGAGGACGAAGACGGGCGGCAGCACCGACAGGTCGCGGGCGCGCGCCGGGGGCACGTAGTGCGGCAGCTCGGAGACCGGGAAGCCGCCGAGGAAGGTCGCCATGTACCACCCCAGCTCGTCGGCGCTCATGCCGCCCGAGTCGTCGGCGTCCCCGCCGGAGGTGCCGGAGGCGTCGGCGAAGCCTTCGCCCGGGGCGGCCCCGGTGCCCGGGTAGACCAGGCCCAGGTGGACCGGTCCGGGGACGCCGCGCTCGGCGGCGATGAAGGCGGTGCACAGCGACAGGAACCCCCCGGCGCTGTCCCCGGCGACCGCGATCCGCCCGGGGTCGGCGCCCAGGGCGGCGGCGTTCGCACGCAGCCACCGGTAGGCGGCGAAGCAGTCCTCCAGCGCGGCCGGGTAGCGGTGCTCGGGCGCCATCCGGTAGTCGACCGAGACCACCAGCGCCCCGGCCTGCTCGGCCAGCAGCCGGACCGCGTTGTCGTGGGTGTCCAGGCCGCCGACGACGAACCCGCCGCCGTGCAGGTAGAGCACCGCCGGCAGGTCCTGCCGGGCGGTCGGCCGGTAGATGCGCACCGGGACCTCCGGCGCCCCCTCGGGGCCGGGGACGCGGCGGTCCTCGACGGAGTGCAGGTCGGCCAGGCGGGGCGCCTCCAGCGCCTCGGCCCGCTCGCGGGCGCGCTCCGCCGGGACGTCGAGTGCGTCGTCGAAGACGACCTCGGTGAGGGTGCCGAGGTACTCCTGAAGCTCGGGGTCGACCGCCATGCCGCCCGCCTCCTGATTCCGCTCGCCGGGCGCTCGGGGCGCCGGCCGGGGACGGCCCCCGGCCACGGCGAATCTACACACCCGGGCCGATACCGCTCACACCGGGGATGAAATGGGAATACGACCGACGGTGACCGTCGGGGCGGGAAAGCAGGGTCACTCCTCGGGCAGGTCGATCTCGAACCAGGCGACGTGGGTGGCGTCGCTCCGGTACTCGCCGCTGCGCGTGGTGCAGCTCTCGATGATCAGCTTGCCGCGGCCGTAGTCCCCGTCGGCCTCGCGCAGCTCCCCGTCCGGGCCGGCGTCCCGGCTCTTCTCGCCCTGGTCGGCCACGGCCACCCGGACCCGGCCGCGCTCGATCCGGATGGACAGCGTCATCACGCCGCCGATCTGGCCGGAGCGGGAGTGCAGCAGCGCGTTGGTGGCCAGCTCGCTGGCGGCCAGCTCGGCGTCGTCGACCGCCTCGCCGGGCACCGGGCCGCCCGGCGGTCGGGCCTGCTCCAGGACGTCCCGAACGCGTGCGCGGATCGAGCGCACGGCGGTCAGGTTGCCCACGCAGCTCCACACGGTGTGGTCGGTCGCGGCCGCGGCGAACTCGTCCTCGGCCAGGCCGGGCGCGGCGACGGGGTCGGCAGCGGCGTACTCCTGGAGTCGCTGCGATTCGGTCATCCCCGTGTCACTCCCATCACCGGCCGACGGTAGCCGCTGGCCTCACCTTAGACAAAGGCGCACCATGACCAGGACAGCACACCCGGGCCCGGTCGGCGGCGGCAACCCCACAAAACACGTCTCCGTGTCCGGTCCCGATACGACAAAGAACGGGCCCGCCCGTAAACACCCCTTTCCACCTGCACATTCCCCGGGCCCCGCGGACCGGGGGCCCACGCGGCGCGGCGGGACGGACACGAGGGTGAAATCCCTGACACGGCCGCCTTCAAGAACGATAATCGTTACCATCGCCACGCGCCCCTCCTTCTTCCCCGGGGCGCCTTCGACCATCCAGGGACAACGTTCGGAAGGCACCAGATGAAGATCGCGTTCGCGGGCAAGGGCGGGAGCGGCAAGACCACCCTGTCCGCCCTGTTCACCCGGTTCCTCGCCGAGTCGGGGCACACGGTGGCCGCCATCGACGCCGACATCAACCAGAACCTCGGCCAGGCCCTGGGCGTGCCCGCCGACGAGCTGGCCGCACTCCCCCCGCTCGGCGGGCACCTGACCGAGATCAAGGACCTGCTGCGCGGCACCAACCCGCGCATCCCCTCCGCCGAGGCGATGGTCAAGACCACCCCGCCCGGACGCGGGTCGCGCCTGCTCGCCCTGGACGGCGACAACCCGGTGCACCGGCGGTTCGGCCTGCGCGCGGCCGGC
Source organism: Nocardiopsis halophila DSM 44494 (assembly GCF_000341245.1). GTDB lineage: Bacteria > Actinomycetota > Actinomycetes > Streptosporangiales > Streptosporangiaceae > Nocardiopsis_A > Nocardiopsis_A halophila. Next base: position 1,104 of record NZ_ANAD01000093.1, on the reverse strand, counting down.
GGCGCGGTGCTCATGGCCACCGGCCCCTTCACCGAGGACGACCTGGGAGTGGCCTGCTACCACTCCAAGGTCGGCGCGGCGGAGCTGTACCTGAACCACCTGGTGGACGGGGAGGGCGAGTACGCGGTCGTGGACATGACCGCCGGCGCCGACTCCTTCGCCTCGGGACTGTTCACCCGGTTCGACGTCACCTTCCTGGTCGCCGAGCCGACGCTGCGCGGCGTGGGGGTCTACCGCCAGTACGCCGACTACGCCCGCGAGCACGGCGTGCGGATCATGGTGATCGGCAACAAGGTCGAGGACGGTGCGGACCTGGAGTTCCTGCGCGAGCACGTCGGGGACGCCCTGGTCGCCGCCTTCGGGCACTCGCGCTTCGTGCGCGCCATGGAGAAGGGGCGCCACCCCCGCCTGGACGAGCTGGAGGACGACAACCTCAAGGTGCTCGCCTGGATGCGCGACGCGGTGGACGCGACCCCCAAGGACTGGGAGGCCTTCACCCGGCAGGGCGTGGAGTTCCACCTGCGCAACGCCGAGGCGTGGGCGGAGGCGGCCACCGGGCGCGACCTGCGTGGGCAGGTCGACCCGGAATTCACGATGGGGCCGTCGGCGCTGGCCGCGTCCCGTCGCCCCGCGGCCTCCTGACCCTCCCTTTACCAAGCATGCGCTTGATATAACCCAAAACGGGCGAAACTTACCTCAAACAACACGTTTTCGGGAACCGCAGGCATCGATTCGATCACGACATCACGGCCCCGGAAGGCGCTTCCGGGGCCGTGAGACGCACTCGCACCATCCGGACGCCGGTGCGCCTGACGCAACTTGCGATAATCGCATCACTGCAGGTCACCCCCATTTTAGCTACGTTACGTAACGAAATGCCATAAGACCTCCCTCACACCCGATTTCACCCCCTGTCATCGATTGACCACGGTTTGACGTGCATCTTCACGGTGATGACTATCGATCAGGTCGGTGCGCGCCACGCGTGCGCCGCGGGTGCCTCCCCCCTCGTCGCCGTTCCCCCGGTCCCGGCGCCGGAACGCACCCTGTCCTGACCCCAGCCCGAACCGAGGTGTCACGTGTCGTCCCTGCCCAGCGAGTCCG
>NZ_ANAD01000092.1 GCF_000341245.1 Nocardiopsis halophila DSM 44494 | reverse complement strand
CTCTCCGCCTGCGGTTCAGGCTCGAGCGGCGGGAGCGGCGAGGGCGGCGGGCGCCTCCGGGTCGGTGTGGCCGGCGGCTCCTCCAATGACACCGTGGACGCCCACGACCCCACGGACAACCCCGACATCGCCCGCGTCTACAACCTGTACGCGGGCCTGTGCCGGTTCGCCGCCGACTTCAGCATCGAGCTGGCGCTGGCCGAGTCGCTGGAGCCCAACGAGGCCGCCGACGTGTGGACCGCCACGCTCAAGAAGGACCTGACCTTCCACGACGGGTCCCCGGTCAACGCCGATGCCCTCATCTTCACCCTCAAGCGCATCACCGACCCCGACAAGCCGGGCACCAGCGCCCAGCAGCTCGCCACGATGAAGCGGGACGAGCTGAAGAAGGTCGACGAGCGGACCGTCGAGATCCCGTTCGAGAAGCCCTACGTCACCTTCAAGGAGCTGTGCGCCGAATACGCCATGGGGGTGGTGCCCGAGGGGTACGACCCGGAGAAGCCCGTCGGCGCCGGCCCCTTCGCCTTCAAGGAGTTCACCAAGGGCGAGCGCAGCCTGTTCACCGCGTTCGACGGGTACTGGGACGGCCGCCCCAACATCGACGAGCTGGAGATCATCAACTTCGCCGACGAGAGCGCCCGGGTCAACGCCCTGGTCAGCGGCGAGGTCGAGGTCATCGCCCAGGTTCCGCACAGCCAGATCGAGGTCATCGAGTCCAACGAGAACCTCCAGATCATGGAGTCGGAGTCGGGCATGTGGCTGCCGTTCACCATGCGGGTGGACCAGGAGCCCTTCGACGACGAGAAGGTGCGCCAGGCGTTCCGGCTCATCGTCGACCGGCAGGGGATGATCGACCAGGCGCTCAACGGCCACGGGCTGGTCGGCAACGACATGTACGGGCGGTTCGACCCCTTCTACAACGAGGAGCTGCCCCAGCGGGAGCAGGACATCAAGGAGGCCCGCAAGCTCCTCAAGGAGGCCGGCTACGAGGACGACCTGGAGGTCGAGCTGGTCACCGGCCCGATCAACGCCGGCGCCGAGGCGGCCGCCCAGGTCTTCAAGGAGCAGGCCAAGGAGGCCGGGGTCACCGTCGAGCTCAAGCGGGTGACCAGTGAGGAGTTCTACGGCGACAACTACCTCAAGTGGACCTTCGCCCAGGACTTCTGGAGCGCCCGCCACTACCTGTCGCAGACCGCGCAGGGCTCCTACCCGGGTGCGCCGTTCAACGAGACGCACTGGGAGGACGAGGAGTGGATCGAGCTGGTCGACGAGGCCCGCCAGACCACCGACGACAAGAAGCGCAAGGAGCTCGTCCAGAAGGCGATGGAGATCGAGTACGAGCGCGGCGGCTACATCATCTGGGGCTTCCCGAGCATGATCGACGGGATCAGCTCCAAGGTGAAGGGCTTCGAGCCCTCCGTGGTGGGCCACCCGCTGGGCGGCTACAACTTCCGCTCGGTGACCATCGAGGGCTGACCGTCGAGCACTGACCGGACGGGGGCGGCGCGCCGGCGCGCCGCCCTCCCGAACGCCCGCTCCCGCCGACTCCGAAGGTCACCATGCTTCGACTCATCCTGTACCGCCTCTTCTACGGGCTGCTGACCCTCTTCGTGGTCTCGCTCGTGGTCTTCGCGGCCACCCAGGCGCTGCCGAGCGACCCGGCCCAGGCCATCCTGGGCCGCGAGGCCGCCGACCCGGCCCGCCTGGAGGCCCTGCGCCGCGAGCTCAACCTCGACCAGCCGCTGGCCCTGCAGTACTGGAGCTGGCTCAGCGGCGTCCTGGTGCTGGACTTCGGCACCTCGCTCTCGGGCGGCATGCCCGTCTCCGAGCTGCTCGGCCCGCGCATCCAGGCCAGCCTGAGCCTGATGCTGATCACCGCGGTCATCGCCGCCCCCATCGCGATGGCCATCGGCGCCTTCGCCGCGCTCCGCCGCGACCGCCGCTTCGACCACTCCTCCTCCATGGTCACCCTGGTGCTGGCCGCCGTCCCGGAGTTCGCCGTCGGTATCGTCGCCATCCTGCTGCTGTCCACCGGCGGGCTGAAGCTGCTGCCCGCGGTCTACGCCGGCAGCTCCACCGAGGTGCTCTCCAACCCCGACCAGCTGGTCCTGCCGGTGCTGACGCTGGCCATCGCGGTCAGCCCGCCGATCATCCGGATGATGCGCGCCTCGATGATCGAGGTGCTGGAGAGCGAGTACGTCCAGCAGGCCCGTCTCAAGGGCCTGCCCGAGCGGACGGTCATCTGGCGGCACGCCGCGCCCAACGCGATCGGGCCGGTGGCCCAGGTGATCGCGCTGCAGCTGGGCTGGCTGGCCGGCGGCGTGGTCGCGATCGAGTTCCTGTTCAACTTCCCGGGCATCGGCAAGGCCCTGATGGACGCGATCGAGGCCCGCAACCTCCCGGTCATCCAGGCCGTCACGCTGCTGATCGCCGCGGTGTACGTGCTGGTCAACCTGGTCGCCGACGTCGTCGGACTGGCCGCCAACCCGAAGGTGAGGGTGTCGTCGAGATGAGCACTGCCGACACCGCGCGCACCGGCGGCACCGCCACGGCGCCCGCCGGGCCCGTCCGCCGCCCCGGACTGCTGCGCACCGCCTGGCGCTACCACCGCACCAAGATCGGCGTGGTGCTGGCCGGCGCCGTGCTGCTGGTCGCCGTCGCCGGACCGTTCCTGAGCCCGTTCTCCCCGACGGAGATGGCCGGGCTGCCCAACTCCGCCGACGCCGAGGGCACCCTGCTGGGCACCGACGAGGTCGGCCGCGACGTCTTCAGCCGGTTCCTGCACGGCGGCTACACCCTGGTGAGCATCGCCGTGCTCTCCGCTCTGGCCGGCGTGGTCGGAGGCGCCGTGCTCGGCCTGGTCGCCGGGTACCTGCGCAACTGGGCCGACGAGCTGATCATGCGCACCAACGACATGCTGCTGGCCTTCCCGCAGCTGGTGCTGGCCCTGCTGCTGCTGTCCATCCTGGGGCCGCAGGTGTGGCTGATCGTCGTGATCATCGCCCTGTCGCACGCCAACCGGGTGGCCCGGGTGACCCGCGAGGCCACGCTCAAGGTGGTCGAGCAGGACTTCGTCAAGTCCGCCGAGGCGATCGGGGTCCCCCGGTGGCGGATCATGGCCGCCGAGATCCTGCCCAACATCACCAGCCCGCTGCTGGTCGAGCTGGGCCTGCGGATCACCTACTCGGTGGGCACCATCGCCACGCTCAGCTTCCTGGGCATGGGCCTGCAGCCGCCGACGGCCGACTGGGGCCTGATGATCAACGAGGGCCGCACCGCCATCACCATCCAGCCGTGGGCGGTCGTGCTGCCGGTCGCGGCGGTCGCGGTGCTGACCATCGGCGCGAACCTCATCACCGACGGGCTCTCCCGGGCCTCCATCGGGATCGACCGGGGGGTGGAGAAGTAATGACCGGCTCCGAACCAATGACCGGAACCGCACAGGCGGAAGGGGACGGCGCCGCAGCGCTGCGCGTGGAGGACCTGGCCGTGGTCGGCCACCCCTCGAACGTACGGATCATCTCCGGGGTGTCGCTGACCCTGCGGCGCGGGCACATCCTGGGCCTGGTCGGCGAGTCCGGATCGGGCAAGACCACCCTGGGGCTGTCGCTGCTGGCGCACTGCAAGCGCGGCACCGAGGTCGCCGACGGCGCCATCGAGGTCTCGGGAACCCCGCTGACCGGGCTCGACGAGGCCCGGGTGCGGCGGCTGCGCGGCCGCGCGGTCGCCTACATCCCGCAGTCCCCGGCCTCGGCGCTCAACCCCGCGCTGCGGCTGCGCACCCAGCTCATCGAGGCGCTGCACGAGTGGGACGAGCAGGAGCGCGGGCCGCGCGCCGACCGGGTGCGCGAGGTGCTGCGAGAGGTGGCGCTGCCCGACGACGACGCGTTCCTCTCCCGCTACCCGCACCAGCTCTCCGGCGGCCAGCAGCAGCGGGTCGCCATCGCCATGGCCTTCGCCGGCTACCCCGACGTGATCGTCATGGACGAGCCCACCACCGGCCTGGACGTGACCACCCAGGCGCACGTGCTGGCGACCATCCGCTCGATGACCCGCGACTACGGCATCGCGGGGGTGTACATCAGCCACGACATGGCGGTCGTCGCCGACCTGGCCGACGACATCGCGGTGATGTTCAAGGGCGAGGTCGTCGAACGCGGCGCGGCGGCGCGGGTGCTGGCCGAGCCGGAGCACCCCTACACGCGGCGGCTGCTGCGCGCCGTGCCGCTGCTGCGCACCGAGGGCCACCCCGAGCCCGGGGAGCCGGACGCCGAACCGGTGCTGCGGATCTCCGGGCTCCAGGCCGGCTACGGGCGCACCACGGTGCTGCACGACATCGAGCTGGAGGTCCAGCGCGGCGAGTGCGTGGCCCTGCTGGGCGAGTCCGGGTCGGGCAAGACCACGCTGTCGCGGTCGGTCGCCGGGCTGCACACGCAGTTCTCCGGCGAGATGCTGTTCGACGGCGCCCCGCTGGCGCACAGCAGCTACCGGCGCACCGCCGACCAGCGGCGCCGGGTGCAGTACATCTTCCAGAACCCCTACGAGGCGCTGAACCCGCGCAAGCGGGTGCGGGACCTGATCCTGGCGCCGTACACGCACCTGGCGGGGCGGCCCCGGGACCCCGACGCGGTGGTGGCCAACGCCCTGGAGCGGGCGGCGCTGCCCGCGGAGTACGCGGCGCGCTTCCCCGAGCAGCTCAGCGGGGGCGAGCGGCAGCGGGTGAGCATCGCCCGCGCCATCTCCACCGGGCCCGAGCTCCTGATCTGCGACGAGATCACCTCGGCCCTGGACGTCTCGGTGCAGGCCGAGATCGTGGAGCTGCTGCGCAACCTCCAGGACGAGGGGATGGCGCTGCTGTTCGTGACCCACAACATCGCCCTGGTGTCGAACATCGCGCAGAAGGTGGCGGTGCTCAACAAGGGCGAGATCGTGGAGTACGGGCACGTGGGCGAGGTGATGGCGCGGCCGCGGCACGAGTACACGCGCGCGCTGATCGCCGACACCCCCGACTTCGAGCTGTCGCTGCCCGACGAGGCGCGGACGGCGGACACGCAGCTGCCGGAGGCCGCCGGGCAGTAGCACGGCCGGGGCGTCCGCGGGGGCGGCGGGGTGTTCCCCGCCGCCCCCGCGCCGTTCCGGCGGCCGGGTGCCCCGGCGCCTTGCGGCGGCTCCGGCCCTCCGGCACCCCCGGTCCCGGTCAGTCCGCCTGCTGGGCCTGGACGGCCGTGATGGCGACGGTGTTGACGATGTCGCCGACCAGCGCACCGCGGGACAGGTCGTTCACCGGCTTGCGCAGCCCCTGCAGGACCGGGCCGACGGCGACGGCGCCCGCGCTGCGCTGCACCCCCTTGTAGAGGATGTTGCCGGTGTTCAGGTCGGGGACGATGAACACGGTCGCGCGCCCGGCGACCTCGCTGTCGGGGAGCTTGGTGCGGGCCACGCCGGGGTCGATGGCCGCGTCGTACTGGATGGGCCCCTCCACGGCCAGCTCGGGTGCGCGCTCGCGGACCAGCGCGGTGGCCCGGCGCACCTTGTCCACGTCGGCTCCGGTGCCCGAGGCACCGGTGGAGTAGGAGAGCATGGCCACCCGCGGCTCCACTCCGAACCCGCGCGCGGTGCGGGCCGAGTCGACGGCGATGGCGGCGAGCTGCTCGGCGTCGGGGTCGGGGTTGACCGCGCAGTCGCCGTAGACCAGCACCCGGTCGGCCAGGCACATGAAGAAGACGCTGGAGACCAGGGAGCTGCGCAGGACCTCGAAGGAGGGGCGGATGGTCTGGGCGGTGGTGTGCACCGCGCCGGAGACCATGCCGTCGGCCATCCCGCACTGCACCATCATGGTGCCGAAGTAGGACAGCTCGCGGACGGTGTCGCGGGCCAGCTCCCTGCTGACGCCCTTGTGCGCGCGGAGCCGGGCGTACTCCTCGGCGAAGCGTTCCACCAGCCCGGGGGCGGCCTCCGGGTCGACCACCTCGGCGGCGGACAGNGGGGGCGCCGCCCTGCCGGGGCGACCCGAGCAGCACCAGGTCCGCGGCGTCGCGCCGGAGCAGCAGGTCGGCGGCGCGCAGCACCCGCTCCTCGGTGCCCTCGGGCAGCACGATGCGGCGGCGGTCGGCGCGGGCCCGCTGCAGCAGGGTGTGCTCGAACATGAGCGGGGTGACCACCGGCGAGCGGGCCACCTGGAGCCGCTCGACGATGTCGCGGCCGTCGACCGCCTCGGCGAACACGCCCAGCGCGGTCTCGATCTTGGTCCCGGCGCCGGGGGCGATGTGCCCGCGGGTGCCGGCGGCCCGGGTGGCGGTGGGGAAGGTGTCCAGGTCGGTGGCGAGCACGGGCAGGCGGATGTCCATGCCGGTGAGCAGCCGCCACACCGGTTCGGGCAGGTCGGCGCCGCCGGTGAGGACCACCCCGGCCAGCGGGGGGAAGTCGGCCGAGGTGTGCGCGGCGTCGATCGCCGGCAGCAGGGCGCTGGCCCGGTCGGAGGCCATGATCACCACGTGGTCGGGTTCGAGCCGGTCCAGGATGCTCGGCAGCGACATGGCCGCGACCAGCAGTCCGGAGACCTCGCGGCCGAGCCGCTTCTCCTCGCCGAAGAGCAGCCGCGCCTGGCAGGCGTGCTGCAGGTCGCGCAGCGTGGGGGCGCGCAGCCGGGGGACCTCGGGCAGCACGTAGCCCTCACCGTCCAGGCGCTCGCGCAGGCCGGGGGCCTGGTCGGGGTCGACCCGGTCGACCACGGTGGCCAGCAGGGAGGCGTGCTCGCGGTCCAGTTCCTGGCGGGCGATGGCGATGACGTCGCGGACCTCGGCCTCGCCGCGCCCGGCGCCGGAGACCACCAGCAGCACGGGGGTGCCGAGGTTGGCGGCGACGCGGGCGTTGAAGGAGAACTCGGTGGCCGAGCCGACGTCGGTGTAGCCGGAGCCGACGACCACCATGGCGGCGTGCCGGGAGGCGACCTCGTGGTAGGCCTCGACGATGCGCGCCATGGCCCGGTCGGGGTCGGTGCGGACGTCGGCGTACTCGGCCCCGACGCACTCCTCGTAGGCGTCCTGCAGGTCGAAGCGGGTGCGCAGGGTCTCCACGATGGGGTCGCGGTCGCGCCCGTGCCCGCCGGCGACGGGCCGGAACACCCCGACCGAGTGGACCGTGCTGGAGAGCTGCTCGGCGGTCCCGAGCGCGACGACGGCCTGCTGGCTGTCGGCGTCGGTGGCCGCGATGTAGACGCCCCGCGTCATGCGCCCCGCCTTTCGAAGTCCTGCCCACGCGCCATCGGAGCCATGACCCCATGCGCCGCGAGGGGCCGTGGCCCCAGGCACGCCGGGGCCGTGGCCCGCGTCCAACGGGGCCCGTGAGAACACCCGTGAGAACAAAGGCCCCCGCACCACGGTAAGCCGGACAAGCGGGCCTCCTCGGGCAGGTCCACCCCGACCGGGGATTTCGAAAGGCAAAGCTTCGCCCAATGCGGCGAGAGGCGGTGAGTCGGCCGGGGCGGCACTCCAGCGGGAAGCGGCATCGACCACAGAGGGTGCGGACCGCCCGGAAGCAGCGGCGACGAGGGAGCCGGGCGGTTCCCCGGGCCTGCCTGTCGGCCGCCGGGTCGCTCGCGGTCCAGGTCAAGGGCGGCGACGGATCGGCAGGTGCCCCGCTCGCGGCTGCTTGCCGGGCGTCGGGTTACCGTCGGTCCAGGTCGAAGCAGCGACGAAGGAGCCGGGTGGTTCCCCAGCCGCCCCGCTCGGCCGCCAGGCCCCTCGCGGTCCAGGCGTTAGCGGCGACGGAGCAGCTGGTACCCCGCTCGCGCCCGCTTGCCGGGTGGCGGGCCTGCGCCGGTCGGGGTGGCGGGCAGCGACGACGA
>NZ_ANAD01000091.1 GCF_000341245.1 Nocardiopsis halophila DSM 44494 | reverse complement strand
CCCAGCCGCCCCGCTCGGCCGCCAGGCCCCTCGTAGTCCAGGCCAGTAGCGGCGACGGACCAGCAGGTACCCGGCTCGCGGCCGCTTCCCGGCCGCCGGGTCGCTGTTGGTCGGGGTGGAAGGCGGCAACGACGAGAGGGCGCCCCATCCGGTGGCGCTGCTCGGCGCCGGGCGTGCGGGTGCTCCCGGCAGAGGCGGCGACGGAGCAGCAGGTGCCCCACTCGCGCCCGCTTGCCGGGCGCCGGGTTCGCGCCGGTCGGGGGTGGGAGGGCCGCCGGTGCTCGTGGCTGCCGCCGGGCCCGCCCCCCGGGGAGGGCGTTCGGCCTCCTGCGGCCTGCCGCCGAGGGGGTGCGCGGGGGCGGGAGGAGCGGCCAACGCATCGATAGTGGTGCTATCGCCACCCGATGTGCAGTTGAGTGGTGATTTCGCCACTATCGATGCACCCACACCCCGACCGGCGCCCGATGCGCCACGAGATGCCCAGTTCGAGGCGCCCCAGGGGGGGCTCGCGCGCCCTGACCGGCGGGCCGGAGCGCCGTAATCCTGGTTTCTGGTCCGCCGAATCAGGGGCGGTGTCCGGTTCGCCCGGTTCGTAGGCGGTGCGGGCCCCTCACGGGCCCGTGTCCGGGGCCGGGTGGGGCGCCGGGACGGGGGCGGGGTGCGGTGGCGGCCAGACCAGAACGGGATTCGGTACCGACACCCCCTCCAACCGGGCGCCGGCCCCGCCGACAGGGCCGGGCATCACTCCGGGTGAGCCGTTTCGGTCCGGAAGGACCCCAGGGGCACCCACCCGGGAGGCACCCCCACGGAGGCCGGGGCGGGCCCGCCCCGCAGCAACCGGCCAGTCGGTGAGGAATCGGGCACCCCGGGGACCGAACGGCGTTCTGGTATCGCCGCCACCGCGCCCCGCGGCCCCGCACGGGCGTCGGCGGGGGCGGATCCGCCCTCCCCGGGGCGGTGACGCTTCGTGTTGCCCCTGGTCGCGGT
>NZ_ANAD01000090.1 GCF_000341245.1 Nocardiopsis halophila DSM 44494 | reverse complement strand
CCCCCCCCGGCCACCGGCGGCCCGGCACCCGGCAAGCAGGCGCGAGCGGAGCACTTGCTGCTTCGTCGCCGCTCTTGGCCTGGACCGCGAGGGGCCTGGCGGCCGACCAGCAGGGCCGGGGAACCGCGCGGCTTCGTCGTCGTCGCCCTCTCACCCCGACCGGTGGCGGCCCGGCACCCGGCAAGCGGCCGTGAGCGGGGCACCCGCTGCTCCGTTGCTGCCTCTGACCTGGACCGCAAGGGGCCCGGTGGGCGACCGGGGCGGCCGGGCACTTCCCCGTCCCCTCGTCGCCGCCTCCCCCCCTGACCGGTGCTGACCTGCGACCCGGCACTCGGCCATGAGCGGGGCACCAGCTGCTCCGTCGTCGCCGCCCTCCCACCCTCGACCGGTGGCGGCCCCCCACCCGGGAAGCAGGCACAAGCGGGGTACCTGCCGATCCGCCGTCACTCCTTCCCCTGCTCAACGACGGCCCGCGGCCCGACGAGCAGGGGCGCCCGCACCAAGCCCCATTCACAATCTAGCGCTCGCTTGGTGTGCGGGTTAGGATTCCGGTGCCGCCTACGACCTCACCGAACCACCCTCCCTCTCCCCGGCCCCTCGCCGGTCCGGACGGGGGGGGCGGCCGCGAAAGGACACCCCGATGACGGCAGCCCTGCCCGCCTACTCCAACCACATCGGTGGCGCGTCCCGGCCCGCGATCGGCGGCGGGTGGCTCGACAGCACCGACCCCGCCACGGGGCGGGTCTGGGCGCGCGTGCCCGATTCCGGGCCCGAGGACGTCGCCGAGGCCGTCGCCGCCGCCCGCCGGGCCTTCCCCGAGTGGCGGGCCCACTCCCCCGCCCGGCGCGCCGCCGCCCTGCGCCGGTGGGCCCAGACCGTCGGCGAGCATGCCGAGGACCTGGCCCGCACCGAGAGCCGCGACAACGGGCGCGTCCTGCGCGAGACCCGCGGCGCCGACCTGCCCGGCGGCGCCCTGCACATCGAGTACAACGCGGGCCTCGCCGACAAGACCGCCGGGGAGACCGTCGACCTCGGCGGCACCGCCTCGGTCTCCACCTTCTACGAGCCCTACGGCGTCGTCGGCGTGATCCTGCCCTGGAACGCCCCGCTGGCCATGTTCTTCGCGAAGGTCTCCGCCGCCCTGGCCGCGGGCAACACGGTCGTGGTCAAACCCGCCGAGCAAGCCTGCTGTTCGGTGCTGGCCGGGTGCGCGCTGCTGGAGGAGGCGGGGCTGCCGCCCGGGGCGGTCAACGTGGTCGCCGGCACCGGCGAACGCGCCGGGGAGGCCCTGGTCCTCCACCCCGACGTTGCCAAGGTGCACTTCACCGGGTCCACTGCGACCGGGCGGCGGGTGACCGAGCTGTCCGCGGAGGGCCTCACCGACCTCTCCCTCGAACTGGGCGGCAAGTCGCCGTGCATCGTCTTCGACGACGCCGACCTGGACGCGGCCGCCGACGGGGCCGCCGGGGCGATCTACACCGGCGGCGCCGGCCAGTCCTGCGTCGCCGCCTCCCGCCTCCTGGTGCAGGACTCCGTCTTCGAGGAGTTCACGGCCCGGCTGCGCGACCGCGCCCGGGCGCTGCGGGTGGGCGCCCCCGCCTCGCCCGGCACCGACATGGGCCCCATCGCCTTCGCCGAGCAGTACCGCAAGGTGCTCTCCTACCTCGAACTGGGGCCGAAGGAGGGCGCTGAGACGGTCTTCGGCGGCCGCCACGGCCCGGACGCGCTCAGCGAGCCCGACCCGGACCTGTCCGAGGGCTACTGGGTCGAGCCGACCCTGTTCGCCGCCGAGGACAACGGCCTGCGGATCTGCCAGGAGGAGATCTTCGGCCCGGTGACCGTGGCCCTGCCCTTCTCCACCGAGGAGGAGGCCTACGCCGTCGCCAACGACACCGGGTACGGGCTGGCCGGCGGCGCCTGGACGCGCGACCTGGCCCGGGCGCGGCGGGCCGTCGCCGCGATCGACGCCGGGACGGTGTGGATCAACACCTTCCGCCGCCTGCACTGGGCGGTGCCCTTCGGTGGCCGCAAGCAGAGCGGCAACCTGCCCTCCAACGGTCGAGACGCGCTGCGGGAGTGGCTCACCCTCAAGGCCGCCTGGATCGAACCGGGGTGAGCGGGAGGGGCACACGTCCGCGCCCCGTTGTTTCGGAGCCCGACCCGAACCCGGCCCTGACAGGAAGGACGTGACGGATGCTGATGCGCGCGGCGGTGCTGACCGCCTTCGGCTCCCCGCTGGAGATCAGCCAGGTGGAGGCGGGCGACCCCGGCCCCGGCGAGGCGCGGGTGCGCATCGCCGCCTCGGGGGTGTGCGGCTCGGACCTCAAGGCGATCGACGGGCACAGCCCCGTCGTGCCGCACACGCCGGTCGTCTGCGGGCACGAGAGCTCGGGGACCGTCGAGGCGGTCGGGCCCGGGGCGGAAGGGGTCGCCCCCGGAGACCCCGTGCTCATCGCCATGAACCGCCCGTGCGGCCGGTGCCGGATGTGCGCCCGCGCGCAGGCCCACCTGTGCACGGACGATGCACGCCTCAAGGCGATCATGGGGTTGACGCCCGACGGCGGGACCCGCCTGCGGATGGACGGCGCCGGGCTGCGGCCCTATCTGGGCATCGGTTCCTTCGCCGAGTACGCGGTGGTCTCCGAGCGGGCCCTGGTCCCGCTGCCCCGGGACGTTCCATTGGAACCGATGGCCCTACTGAGCTGCGCGGTGGTCACCGGGGTGGGGGCGGTGCTCACCACGGCGCGCGTCGAGCCCGGCTCCTCGGTGCTGGTGGCGGGGTGCGGGGGCGTGGGCCTGAACGCCGTTCAGGGGGCCGCGGTCGCCGGCGCGGCACGGATCATCGCCGCCGACGTGGTGGAGGCCAAGGCGAAGGCGGCGGAGCGTTTCGGCGCCACGGACACGGTCACCGCCGGGGAGGCGCTGGGCGAACGGGTACGGGAGCTGGTGCCGGGCGGGGTGGACTACGCCTTCGAGGCCACGGGGGTGCCGGGGGTGCTGGCCCAGGCGTTCGGGGCCACGCGCGCGGGCGGCACGACCGTGATGGTCGGCAGCCCGCCCCCGGGCGCCGAGGCGTCCGTTCCGGCGGGGGCGCTGTTCGCCTCCCGCCGGCTGATGGGCTGCCAGGGCGGCGACGCGTCGCCGCACACCGACCTGCCACGCCTGGTCGACCTGTACAAGGCGGGGCGGCTGCGTCTGGAGGAGCTGATCACCGAGCGGGTGGGCCTGGACGGGGTCGAGGGCGCCATCGACCGCGTCCGAAGGGGCGAGGCCGCGCGCGCCCTGGTCGTTCCCGGGGCTTGAGGGGCACGTCCGCTGGGGCGGTGTCACTGTCCGGTGGTCGCCGCAGGAGTCGTGGGCCCGTGCGCGGCCGCGACCGTCACGACGCCGGGCCGCCGAAGGCCGCCCGGCGTCGTTCAAGAGGTCGTGTCCGCTGGCGTGGTGGAACTCCCCGGGCCCCGGCCGCCCCCCGGGAGCACTGCCCGCCGCCCGCACCGACACCCCCGTTGATCTCGGGAAAGCCGGGGTAATACCGGCGAGTATTACCCCGGCTTTCCCGAGATCAACGGCGAGGAGGGGGCGCGCACCCGGGGCGGGGTCGCCGGTGGCGCCCGAGCGGGGTGTGGCGGCCACGCCGACCCGGACCGCTGGAGACGACACCACTCCGGCGATCGCGACCCCGCCTTACGCCGGGTGGCCTTCGACCGCCCGGAGAGGACGCCTGCGCCGACTGGTTCGGCGCCGGTGGACGGCGACGCCTGCATCTCAGCGCAGCGACCGCACCGCCCCGGACCGAGGGAAGCGGCCCCTCCACCGGGCACGACCCTCCGCACCCACCGAACACCAGCACCGCCAAGCGGCCCCGCACCCCGCGCCGCCCCCCTCCATCCCGACCACGAGGAACCCACCGACCTGCGAAACCGGAATGTCGGCACGGCCTCCGTGCCGCCCCGGGGCGAGGAAGGACGGGCCGGTCCAGGGGGCACCGGCCCGTCGGGAGGTCCCGGCGGGCGGCGGGCCGTGCCCCCTCCACCCACGCCCTCTCCCCCGCCGCTGAGAACGGGGCGGTGCGGCGATTGATCCCCGCGGTCGGAAGGGGTTACCGTGAACGGGTCAGAAAAACTGAAACATGTTCTGCTTTTTGCCCGCACCGTCCCCCGCGGGAGCGTCCATGGCCTTCACCGACCTGACCGATGTGCGGCTCTTCCACACCGACGACGGCCCCGCCGCCCCCGCACGGACGCTGCTGCTGGTGCACGGCTGGGGCTCGGACTCCCACGAGTGGGTGCAGCACATCGGCCCGCTCGCCCGGCGCCACCGGGTGCTCGCCCCCGACCTGCGCGGACACGGCGCCTCCTCGGTCCCGGACACCCCCTGCACCCCCCGGGCCATGGCCGCCGACCTGGCCGCACTGCTCGGCCGCGCCGGCACCGGCCCGGTGACCGCCGTCGGCCACTCCATGGGCGGACAGGTGGTCGGCCTGCTCGCCGCCGACCGCCCCGACCTGGTCGACCGGGTGGTCACCGTCGACCCCGGCTACGGGTTCGACCCGGCCGAGACCGATCCGCTGCCCGCCGCCGTGCGCGCCCTGCACGGCCCCGACCCGGTGGGCACCGCCCTGGCCCTGGACTCCTGGAGCACCACCCCCGCCACCCCCGACTGGATCCGCACCTGGCACGAGCGGCGGCTGCGCGCCGCCCGCCCCCGCGTCCTCGCCGAGGCCTTCGCCGGGATGTTCACCGACCCCGGGGCGATCGGCCCCCGTCCCGCCGCCCGGGAGCACCTGGCCGGGCGCGCCCAGCCCGCGCTGTCGTTCTGGCACCACCCGGGGCGGGCCGCCTGGGAGCGGCCCCTGCTCCCGCCCGGGTCGCGGGTGGTGTGCTGGGAGGGCGCGGGCCACCGGCTGCACGAGGAGCGGCCGGCCGACTTCCTCCGCGAGCTGGAGGACTGGCTGGCCGGAACCGACCACGAGAGGTGAGACCGCCGTGAAGTTCAGCCTGTTCATGAACCCCCAGATCCCCGGGTCCGGATACGCCGCCGAGGACAACGCCCGCGCACTGCGCCCCATCGGGCGCGACCGCGCCTCCTACCAGGGGCTGCTGGACGAGGTGCGGGAGATCGCGGTGCACGCAGACCGGATCGGCTTCGACGCCCTGATGCTCACCGAGCACCACTTCCACTCCGAGGGCTTCGAGTTCTCGGTCAACCCCCTGATGGTCCTGGCCGACCTGGCGGCGCGCACCGAACGCATCCTCCTGGCGCCGCTGGGGCTGGTGCTGCCGGCCTGGGACCCCGTCCGGGCCGCCGAGGACGTGGCCCTGCTCGACCACTTCTGCCGCGGGCGGCTGCGCCTGGGCGTGGCCCGGGGCTACCAGTCCCGGTGGGCCGACGTGCTCGGGCAGCGGTGGAAGTCGCAGGCGGCGCGCAGCGACGGGTCGCGCACCGACGACCGCAACTTCGACGTCTTCGGCGAGCTGCTGAAGATCATGAAGATGGCCTGGACGCAGGAGACCCTGCGCTACAAGAGCGACGTGATCGACTACCAGGTGCCCTTCCCCTACGAGGGCATCGAGGGCTGGCCCGCCCAGGAGTGGACGCGCACGTTCGGCGCCCCGGACGAGCTCGACGACGAAGGGCGCATCCAGCGGGTGAGCGTCGTCCCGCGCCCCTACCAGGACCCCTATCCCGAGCTGTGGCAGCCCTTCACCGTCAGCGACCGGTCGGTGGTGCGGGCGGCGCAGGAGGACATCCTGCCGTGGATGTTCACCCCGCTGCCCGGGGAGCACCGCAAGAAGGCCGAGCTGTACCGCGACACGGCCGCCGAGCACGGGCGCCGCTACCGGCTGGGCGAGCACACCGGCATCCTCAAGATCGTGGGCATGGCCGCCACCCGCGAGGAGGCGGTCGCGACGTACGGGGCGAAGATGCACAAGGACTTCGCCTCCTTCTTCGGCCCCTTCGGGTACTTGGAGGTGCTGCGCACCAAGGAGGACGACTCCTCGGCCCCCATCAGCCCGGAGAAGGGCGACTTCAAGCGGATGGCCGATGTCCAGATGGCGCTGGTCGGCGGCCCCGACGACGTCAAGCGCGGCATCGAGGCGGTACTGAAGGAGATCCCCGACCTTGAGTGGTTCGGCCTGTTCATGCAGGGCCAGCAGGGGGTGCTCCCCCTCGACACGGTCAAGCGCAACCTGGAGATGTTCGCCGAAGAGGTGATCCCCGAGTTCCGCGACTGATCCGGCTCCTCCGCCTCCGGGCCCCTGCGGGAGGCGGAGGCCGNGGTCCGGCCCCCCCCCCCCGGCCCGGCCGTGTCCGGCCGTGTCCGCTCATGCCCGGCCGGCGCGTCCGCCCCGGCGGCCGGCCCCCGAGCGGCGCCGTGCCCGGGGCCGCGCCGGACCGCGGTCCGAAACGTCCCCTTCCCTCCCTCCTTCCTCTCGGACGTGAGTCCGACGGCCTTCTGAGGACCGGGCCCTCTCATGCCGGAAATGGGTCCACTTGCCCCTGTTTTCCGCGTCGCCTTGCGGGCGATAATCGACTGCCCCGCCCGTGGAGAGCGGGCGGGAGGGCCGCCGGACAACTGAAGAGGGAGGGGTATGGAGCTCGAACGCGTCATCATCGGACTCGTCGCCGCGCTCCTGCTCCCGTACTCCATCCCGGCCGTCCGCCCGCGCGCGGGGATCGCCCTGCCCCTGACGGCGCTCTACGCCGCCTACGCCCTGGCGCCCGTGCTGGCGTCGGCCACCGCCGGGGTCCTTCTGCCGGCGACGGTGGCCGCCTCCTGGGGCCTGTGGCGCCTGGCCCGCACCGACGCCCACATGCAGGGGTCCCCGCACATCCTCATCTCCCGCTCCGTGGCCGGGACCATCTTCGCCCCGCTGGGCTTCTCCCTGGCCGTCGCGGGGGCCGCCGCGGCGTTGCACACGGGGACAGGGGTCCTCAGCGGGGCGCGTGATCTTATCCTGGACGACAGGACGGCGATCGTGGTGTCGGGACTCCTGGTCGCCACGTTCATCGGAGGGGAGGTCGTCACTCACACGCTCCACCCGTTCTACGCAGAGCTGAAGAAGGCCGAAGCGGAGGAGATGGAGCCGCTCAAGGGAGCGGGGACGGCCATCGGGTGGCTGGAGCGTTCCATGACCTACGCCCTCGCCGTCGCGGGGCGCCCGGAGGCCATCGTCGTGGTGGTCGGCATCAAGGCGCTGGCGCGCTTTCCCGAACTGCAGAGCAATCAGAAGCGCTTCGCCGAATACTTCCTCATCGGCTCCATGAGCAGCATCGGCCTGGCCCTTCTGATCGCCGCGGTGGTCCGCATCGTCCTAGGAGAGAAGGCACTCGGGTGACACAGCAGCACGCGTCCCTCCACAGCCATCCCCTCTTCGTCGAACTCGCCCGGCTCGACCTGCCGGACGAGGACTACATCCTCGCCGGAAGCGGCCCGCTCCTGGCCCGCGGGATCCGCGCCGACATCACCGACCTGGACGTGGTGGTCCGCGGCCGGGCCTGGGACATCGCCCGCCGGCTGGGCCCGGTGGTCACCGCCCCCTGGGAGGGGGTGCGCCGGGTGGTGCTCAACGGCGGCAGCCTCGACGTGCTCAACGGCTGGTTCCCCTCGATGTGGGACCTGGACGAGTTCATCGAGACCCGCGAGTACATCGACGGCCTGCCCTTCGCCCCGCTCGACCGCGTCCTGCGCTGGAAGCGCCGCCTGGGCCGGGCCAAGGACATCGCCGACATCAACGCCCTGATGGAGCACCTGGTGGGCCGGTCGCCCCTGACACCCGCGGGGGCCGACGAGCCGCCGCTCACGGCGATCGCCGGAGAGCCCCCCGCGCTGAGCGGGACCGGGCCTCAGAACAGGATCGACATGACCTCGCCGACCTCGCGGAAGCCGACGCGGTCGTAGACGGCCCGGGCGGCGGTGTTGTAGTCGTTCACGTACAGGGTCACCCGCGGGGCGATGTACTCGCGGGCCAGGCGGGCCACCGCGGCCATGCCCGCCACCCCGTAGCCGTGCCCCCGCAGGTCGGGGTGGACCCAGACGCCCTGGACCTGGCAGGCGTACGGGGTGACCGCACCGACCTCGGCCTTGAACACCACGCGGCCGTCCTCGATGCGGGCGAACGCGCGCCCGGAACGCACCAGCTCGGACACGCGCGCCCGGTACATCGCGCCGCCGTCGCCGGCGTCCGGGGCCACGCCCACCTCCTCGGTGAACATCGCCACGCAGGCCGGGAGCAGCACGTCGAGCTCCTCGGGGCGCACCCGGCGCACGCGGGGGTCGGCGGCCGGGCGGGGCGCCCCCATCAGCTCCAGGACCGGCTGGCGGTCGCGGATCGCCCGGGCCGGGCCCCACGTCGGGCCCAGGCGCTCCCACAGGTCGGTCACGGCCGGGACCGGGCCGACGATGGAGGAGCAGCGGCGGCCGCGCCAGCGCGCCTGCTCGGCGAACTGCCGCACCGCGGTCGGGCCGGCGTCCACCGGGACCAGGTTGGCGCCCGAGTAGCACAGGGCGCTCAGCCGGCCGTTCTCGATGTAGCCCCACACCTCGCCGCCGAGCCGGCCCGGGTCCAGGCCCGAGGAGCGCAGGCGGGAGCTGACGAAGACGTTGCCGACGGGGTCGCGGTCGAGCAGGGCGTGCACGTCCTCGGCATCGCGCCGGTCGAGCACACGGACAGAGGAGGTTCGCAGCACCCGAATCACCCCGTCTGCCATCAGCCGCCAACCGCCCACAGGCCGCCTCTCGCGGACGACGGGCGCCGTCGTGCGCACGGGTCCGCGCCCGCGGCGGACTGCGCCGCGTCCCTGGTTCAAGACTATGCGACCGACCGTTTCCGGTCGCCCACCGCCCCGCCGGTCCCGACGTGTCGGATACCGCGCCCGGGGCGTGTCCCCCGGTCACTCTTCGGGAGGCGGGGGCCGTCCCTCCGCCTGAGCCGCTGCCGGCCTCCCATAGCGCTGTGCGCTCGTCGCGCAGCGGCGCAGCAGGGGGCGCGGTAAGGGCGCAGTAGGGGCGCGGCCGCGGGCCGAAACCGCTCCGGGGGACACGACCCTAAGGCCCGATCAGCGCGCCGCGCTCCTCGGCGTCGCGCTCGACGGCGCTCTGGGGCACCTTCGGCTCGGGCTCCGGGCCCGCCTCGCACACCAGGTCGGCGTCGCCGACCGAGCCGGTGTAGGGCACCGTCCCGTCGCGGAGGTAGTCGGCGACCGCATCGTCCACGCAGGTGTTCCCGCCGAAGGAGACGCCGTGGCTCAGGCCGCCCTCCTCGATCACCAGGCGCGCCCCGGGGAAGCGCTCGCGCATGGCGTACGCGCCCTCGACCGGGGTGGGCCCGTCCTCGGTGGCGTGCACCAGCAGCGGCCCCTCCTGGGCCGACCCGGTCCGGGCCCCGGCCGCGGCACCGACGTTCATCCAGGCCTCCGCCTCCGCGGGCCAGAACGCACACGGCGCGTTGTACCAGATGTTGTTCCAGCCGGTGTGCGGCGCTTCGCGGTGCGAGCGCTCGGCGGCGTCGCGCCACAGGGGCCAGGCCGACGGCCAGGGGGCGTCGGTGCACTGGGTGGCCAGGTAGGCGGCGTACCCCGGCTCGTCGTCGGGGCCCTCGCCGAAGCGCTCGGCGGCGCCGACCAGGGCCCCCTCGTCCTCTCCGGACACATGGTCGGAGAGCGCCTCGGCCAGCCGCGGCCAGACCGCCGACGCGTAGGCGGCGGGGATGAAGGCGCCCTCGAACTCGGTCGGCCCGACGATGCCGCCGGCCGGCTCCTCCGCCAGCCGCTCGCGCACCGCGGAGTAGGTCTCCTCGACCGCGTCCGCATCGGCGCCCAGGCCGTAGACGTCGTCGTGGCGCCCGGTCCAGGCGAAGAAGTTGCCGATGGCCTCGTCCAGAGCGCGGCTCTGCCTCAGGTTGCTCTCGTACCAGGGCCGCCCCGGGTGGACGACACTGTCGAGGACCATGCGCCCGGTGCGCTCCGGGTACAGCGTCGCGTAGGCCGCGCCGAGATAGGTCCCGTAGGAGTACCCCAGGTAGTCGATGCGGCTCTGGCCCAGCGCGCGCCTGATGCGGTCCATGTCGTGCGCGCTGTCCTCGGTCCGCATGTGCCTGAGGAGGTCGCCGTTGTTCTCGGCGCACGCTTCGGCGTACCCCTGTGCCCGCTGCACCAGCGCGCGCTCGTCCTCGGCGGACGCGGGCACCGTGTCGGGCCGGACCGGGTCGAAGTGGGCGGGGTCGCAGGCGACAGCGGGTGTGCTCGCCCCCGTTCCCCTGGGGTCGAAGCCGATCACGTCGTAGTGCCCGCGCAGGTCCTCGGGGAGCTGTTCGGCGATGCGGACCGCCCACTCGCGCCCGGGGCTTCCGGGGCCGCCGGGGTTCACCACGAGGACGCGGTCGGCCTCGGCCGGCTCGCCGTCGGCGGTGCGCGCGGGGATCCTCGCCAGGGCCAGGCGCACCGTCTCGGCCGTGCGCGCATCGGCGCCGTCGGTCCTCTGTGTCTCCAGAGGCACGTCGAGCCCGGCGCACTGCGTCCCGGTCCCCTCGACCGTCTCGGCGTCCAGGCCGGTGCACTCACCCCAGTCCAGGACGGTCCTCCGCTCCCGGTCCTCCCGCCCTGAGGCGTCCGTCGCCCGCTGCGCCTCTGCGTCCTGACCGATCGCTCCCTGAGCAGCCGTGCCCTGCGCCGCGGCCCCCTGCGCCGGCGCCGCGAGCGCGAGCAGCAGCGCGGCCGGCACGGCCGCGGAAACACTCTTCGCCCCCACCGCACACCCCTCACCCTCGGTGATGGTTCCGATCATCCCTGTGATCATGCCGGATCGGGCGAAGCGACACGGGAGAACGGGGACGAATCGGCGGCGGCCCGGCGCCGGATCGGCGGCGCCAGCCGGACCCGGCCCCCGGCGCCGGTGGGTAGCATCGTTCTGGCCGGGCCCGGACGCGCCCGGCGCGACGTGTGAGGAGCGGGCAGTGCGGTTGGATCGGGTCGATGAGCGGATCATCGCCATTCTCGGCGCCGACGCGCGCGCGAGCTTCGCCGACATCGGGGCCGCCGTGGGCCTGTCCGCCTCGGCCGTCAAGCGCCGCGTCGACCGCCTGGTGGAGTCCGGTGCGGTCCGCGGCTTCACCGTCGTCCTGGAGCCCTCCTCCATCGGGTGGACCACCGAGGCGTTCATCGAGGTGTACTGCCGCCCCCGCACCTCCCCGTCCGAGATCCGGGCCGGCCTGTCGGGCTACGCCGAGGTCACCTCGGCCTGCACGGTGACCGGCGAGGCCGACGCGATGGTGCAGGTGCGGGCGCGCGACATGCAGCACCTGGAGGAGACCATCGAACGGATCTGCGCCGAGCCGTTCGTGGTGCGCACGAAGAGCACGCTGGTGCTGTCCCGCCTGGTCGACCAGCCCATGCTGGCCGGATCGGCGGGGGAGCGGCCGGCCTGAGGCGCCGGCGGCCGCTCCCCCGCCGCGGGGCGGCGCCCGCTCAGTCCTCGGGCAGCTCGACCGGGGCGATCCGGTCGAAGACGTCGCCCGGGCCGGGGTTGGCCGGGTCGGTGGCCCCGCCGAAGTGGTTCATCACGCCCCACACCGCGTTGAGCGCGGTCTGCACCGCCCCCTCGGCCCAGCCGGCGGTCCAGGAGACGTCGTCGCCGGCCAGGAACAGCCCGCGGTGGCGCGGGTCCAGGCGGTCCTGCTTGAAGTGGGTGAACAGCCGCCGCTGGTAGCGGTAGTGGCCGGGCAGGTTGGCCTTGAAGGCCCCCATGAAGTACGGCTCGGCCTCCCAGGACACCGTCACCGGGTCGCCGGTGATGTGCGCGCGGACGTCCACGTCCGGGTAGACCTGGGCCAGCGAGTTGAGCATGATGTCCATCCGCTCCTTGGCCGGGAGCGGCAGCCATTTCAGCGAGTCGTCGCACCAGGTGTAGGACAGGCAGATCGCCGCCGGGCCGTCGTCCTCGCCCTCCAGCAGGTAGGTGCCGCGGGTCATGCGGTCGGTGAGCGTCATGCTCATCGCGTCGCGGCCGGTGGCCGGGTCGGTGTCGCGCCAGAAGGGGCGGTCCACCGGGACGAAGAGCTTGGAGGACTCCATGTAGTGGGTGCGCTCGATCGCCGTCCAGTGGTCGATCGGCAGCAGCGCCTCGTCGCAGGCGATCTTGCTGAGGAGCATCCAGCTCTGCGCGGTGAACACCGCCGCCCGGTAGGTCCGGATGGAGCCGTCGGCGTCGGTGACGGTGATGTTGCCGGCGGGGTCGCCCGGCGCGGCGGTGCGGCGCAGCGCGGTGACCCCCGGGCGCGGGGCCCCGCCGTGCAGCGAGGAGAGGGTGGTGCCCTGCTCCCAGTGCACGAGCTTGTCGGGGGCGTGCTCCCACAGCCACTGCGGCAGCCGGTCGCTCCCGCCCACGATGCTCAGGTGGTCGTCGTCGGCACCGGTGTAGGTGACGCGCAGGATCTCCAGGATCGAGTTGGGGAAGTCGGTGTCCCACCCGCCGGTGCCGAACCCGACCTGGCCGAAGATCTCCCGGTGCCGGAAGGAGGAGAACGCCGGGGAGTCGCACAGGAACCCGTAGAACGTCTGGTTGTCCAGGCGCTCGACCATCTCGTTCCAGATGCTCTTCATGGCCTCCGTGTCGCGTTCGCGGATGGCGCGCTGCATCTCGGAGTGCTGGGCCCCCTCCTCCAGGGTGGTGTTCCAGGCGCGCGCGACCTCCTGGTAGACCTCCGGCAGGTCGTCGGTGGTGCGCGCGTAGTGCGCCTCGCCCTTGAGGTCGACCACGGTGCTGGGCGTGGACGGCGCCAGCGGGTTGGGGAAGGGCACCGTGCCCAGCCCCGCCCGGTCGATGTAGTGGAACAGCGAGGTGGAGGACGGCGGGAAGCGCATCGCGCCCATCTCGGCGACCACGTCGTCGGGGTGGCCGTCGAAGCGCTCGGTGCGCAGGCGCCCGCCGAGCCGGTCGGCCTCGTAGACGACGGGGCGCAGCCCCATCTTCATCAGTTCATAGGCGGTGACCAGGCCGGAGAGCCCGCCGCCGATGACGGCGACCTCGGTGCCGTGCGCCTCGGGCGGCACCGCGCCCAGACCTGCGGGGTGCTCCAGGTAGGCGTCGTAGCCGAAGGGGAAGTCGGGGCCGCACATGGTGAGCGGGCGGCTCTCGGTGCGCTCCTCCGGGACGGCGGTGGGCACGGCGGACGTCATGCGGGGGTCCTCCTCGGGATGGCGGCGGTGGGCCGGCAGTGCGGGGCCGGCGGTGCGGGACGGGTGGGACGGGGTCGGCAAGGCGGGCCGGCGGGACGGGCCCCGCGCTGCGGGGCCCGAGGGCTCACACGGCGAGCGAGCCGTACAGGTCGGGCCGGCGGTCGCGCAGATAGGCGGTGGCGTCGCGGGCGGCCTCCAGGGCCGACCGGTGCAGGTCGGCCACGAGCAGCTCCTCGCCGGCCCCGGCCCGCACCACCTCGGTGCCGTCCGGGGCGACCAGGGTGCTCAGCCCGCAGTAGTCGAGCGCGCCCTCGGTGTCGCAGCGGTTCACGTAGGCGAGGTAGAGCTGGCTCTCCATGGCGCGGACCGGGACCAGGGCGGTGGCCACGCCGGTGTGCGGGTGCATGAGCGCGGTGGGCACGGCCAGCAGCTCGGTGCCGGCCAGCGCGTGCGCCCGGACCGCCTCGGGGAACTCCACGTCGTAGCAGATGAGCAGGCCCACCCGGACGCCGCGCACCTCGGCCTGGACGACCGCCTCGCGGCCGGGCCGGAAGGCGTCCCGGTCGAGGTCGCCGAACAGGTGGGCCTTGCGGTAGGCGGCCAGCGGCGCGCCGTCCGCGCCGACCAGGCGGACCGTGTTGTACACGGCCTCTCCGTCGCGCTCGGGCTGGCCGTGGACCAGGGCGATCCCGGCCTCGGCGGCGATCCGCGCGGCGCGGCGCCCGATCGGCCCGTCCAGGGGTTCGGCCGCCTCGGCGGTGCGCGGGCCCAGGTTGTAGCCGGTGAGCGAGCACTCCGGGCCGATGAGCAGGTCGGCCCCGGCGTCGGCGGCCGCGCGGGCGACGCGCTCCAGCCGCGCCAGGCCGTCGGCGGCGTCGCCGCTGCGCCCGGTGCCCTGGTCCAGGGCGACCCTGAGGGCGGGTTCGGTGGGCCGCATGCACACCCCTTCCACTGTGTCCGGCAGCACTTCACCACTGTAGGCACACTGATCCGGCGATTCGTTGCATGAATACCGGCGATACCTTGCGCATTTTCGCGCGGACTCGCTTCTTCGTTGCACATCGCCCACGTGATCGCCCGCACAGCGACACCGGACCGCAGGGCGCGTCCGACCCCCGCGCCACCACCCGAAACCCCGCGCCCCAGACCAGCGCCGAACGCCGAAATGTGGCGCACATCACCAACAAACTTTCCTGTGCCCGCCATCCCCACCTCACCAGGACACCTGTGAACCCTCCCAGCTGCACCCGTCCCCTCTCTGGGAAACATGTGTCCGCACCCGGTCAGCACGGAAACCGAATAGTTATGACCGTTATGTCGGCTTCACGTCAGGCCTTTAACGTCGCCTCGGAC
The DNA here is from genome assembly GCF_000341245.1 of Nocardiopsis halophila DSM 44494. GTDB lineage: Bacteria > Actinomycetota > Actinomycetes > Streptosporangiales > Streptosporangiaceae > Nocardiopsis_A > Nocardiopsis_A halophila. The sequence continues at coordinate 5,867 of NZ_ANAD01000090.1, read as the reverse complement.
TGCTGGGATCACCCGGGACGAAGCGGACGACCGGGGCGCCGTCAGGGCGTACTCCCAGGTGACCGTGTCTGAAAGGCCTCCGCCATGCGCATCCCCCGACGCCCCTTCACCGCCGTCGGCGCCGCCGCGGCATTGACCGCCGCGACCGCCCTCACCGCCGCCCCCGCGGCCTCCGCCTCGACCGACGACCCTGACCCCGACCCCGCGCAGACGATGGCCACCGCCTCCCTGGTCAGAGCAGACCTGCTCGCCAACGAAGCGCTGGGCGTCGCCGCCCGATCCGCCTGGATCGGCGAAGCCGGATCCAAGGACGGCTCGCACAGCGACGACGGCACCGCCCACGGGGCACTCGCCGAGTTCGTCGACGTGACCGGACGCTCTTCGGCCCGTGCCGATGACGAGGCCGGTACCGGCAGCACGCGCGTCACGATGGACCGGGCGCACCTCCAGGTGACCACCGGCGACCTCGGCGCCCTCGAACACCCCCGGGCGTCCCCCGACGCCGGTGACGGCGATGGAGAGCCCGTCATCGACGTCGAGGTGACCGACCTGGAGGCCGCCACGGCCGTGAACGAGGAGGGCGAGGCGTCGAGCGAGCTGACCGTGGACGGCGTCCGCCTGTTCGGCGAAGAGGTCGGCGAGCAGGGCCGGGCCCGGACGGAGGTCGAGATCGACGGCCGGACGGTCGAGGTCGGTCTACAGATCTCCGTCAATCGGTTCACCCAGGACGTCGGCGAGCACGCGGAAAAGGAGGACGTCGGCATCGCCACCGCGGGGATGACCGTCGCCGTCCTCGTCGACGGTGAACAGACCGGTTCGCTCCACTTCGGTGAGACCGCCACCAACACGCAGGCGCTCCCCGGGCCGGACGCGGAGGAGCCGTCCGGTGGGGGCGACGGTTCCTCGGGAGACGGTGCGGACGGCGAACACGGTCAGGCCGACGGGGAGCAGGGCCCCGCTCCTGGTGGCGGGGCCGGACCCGGAATCGGGGAGACGGTATCCGGAGGCGGCGATGACAGCGGTTCCGGGGCAGGCTCCACCGACGGTTCGGACAGCGGTTCCGGCAGTGCTGCCGACGAGGGATCCTCGGCCGCGGACGGCTCGACACTCCCGATGACGGGCGTCGCCCTGGCCGGACTCGTGGTCGTGGGCGCGGCGGCAGCGGCCGTGGGCGCGATGGCCCTCCAGGGCTCGCGCAGCAGAAGGGCGCCCCCGCGCAGCGGAGAGAGCCGCACGGCCTGACGGGGCGGATGCCCCTCCTCCCTGCACACCCGCGCGACACCCGGGGCCCTTCAGGCCCCGGCGGTCACCGCCCTCTCCCCCGCACAGCCGGGCGGCACGGCCGGAGCCGTGCCGCGCGCCCTTGTCCTGCCCCGCCCCCGCCGACACTCCCCCGCAGCCCCCGGAGCCGACCCATGCCGAGATCCCGCCCCTACCTCAGCGCCCTGCTCTTCCCGGGCGTCGTCCTGTACCCGTTCGTCCTCTCCGCCGCCGCGGTCGCGGCGCTGTGGGCCCTGGGCAACATCTACGCCGGTCTCTTCATCGCGATCGTCCTGCTGTGGAGCATGCTGCCCGCCCTCATCGCCTCCGGGCCGCGCATCCCCGGACGTGCCGTAAGCGAGGCCGAGGCCCCCGACCTGTGGGCCGAAGTGCGCACGATCGCGCAGCGGCTCGGCGCCGCCCCGCCCGACACCGTCCGGATCGGCATCCACACCACGGTGCAGATGGACGAGCGGTTCCGCCTCGGCGGCCTGGTCCGCGGCGAGCGGTGCCTGGCCGTCGGGGCGCCGCTGATGGCGGTCGCCACGCGCGGCGAACTGCGCGCCGCCGTCGCGCGCGCCCTCGCCGAGGAGTCCCCGCAGGTTCCTCGCATCGAGGCGTACTGCCACCGGTCCCTGCGTGCCCTGCACGAGCTCATGCGCAGGACCGCGTCGGGCGGGGCGGGCATCTCCCTGCTGCTCATGTGGCCCTACGCACGCCTGCTCCTCGCCGTCCAGCGCCCGCACAGCCGCCGGGTGGCGCTGGAGGCCGACGCGTTCGCCGCCCGTGAGGCGGGGACACAGAACGCGCTCGCGCTCATCGACCGCTTCCCCGTCATCGAGCACGCCTTCGACGTGTTCGACCACTCCTACCTGGGCGACATCGACCCGGGAGAACCGGTGCCCCAGGGCGTCAGCACCGCTTTCGCCACCGCCTTGGCCGAGAACGGCGAGGAGCTGACCGAGGACGCCGAGCCCGTCGACCCGGCCGCCTGGGACCCGACCCCGACGGCGTCCGAGCGCCGCTCCGCCCTGGGGCCCGCCGAGTTCCCGGCACCAGAGGACGGCGACCGCCCCGCACGTGAGGCCGTCATCGGCTTCCCGGCGATCGCGGCCGACGCCGAGTCGGACTTCTTCTCCTCCGACAGTCCCCGGGTGACCTGGGACGAATTCACGTCGGAGGTCCGCATACGCGAACTGCGCCGTGAAGCGGCCGCCGGCTACCGCTCCCTGGCCCGGGCGCTGGGGACGCCGTCCCCTTCTATGAGCGATCTCCTGGAAGAGTTCCGGAGCGCCCCCGACACATTCGCCGACTCCCTGTGTGAGTCCGGAGCCACACGCACGGCGTTCCGTGCCATGGCCACCATCGCGGCCGTCGATTGCGGGGCGATCGCCTTCGAGCACGACTGGAAGAACGATCCCCCGGCCCGGACGGTCGCCGCCGAAGGCACCGCATCCGGTGAGGAATTCGAGGCGGCGTTCGACGCGGTGGCCGAGGCCTGCCTCGAAGGCCCTCTCGATGCCGTGGAGAAGGCGTTCGCCCGCCTTGAGGATGCCGGTGTGGACTGGGCCGCCACCACCGGTGAGTCCGTGTTGGAGTCCTCCACTGACATCGAGATCCGGGGCGGTGCGGGCTTGGTCGAGTTCGACCGCCGCAGGTGCGACGTCTATACCTCCCGGGACGGTCTGATCGTCGTGCCGTACCGGTTCCTCGTCCCGGCAAAGCCGGGGCGACGGGTGGCGCGTGAACTGCAGGCGTCGAGCGGAGCCTCCGACCTGCTGGACAAGCGCGGCGCGCTGTTCCTGCCGAGGGAGGAGATCGCCGCGGTGGATTGGAACCCCCGCTGGACCGGCCTCCGGGCGAAGATCGTCATGCGGGACGGTACGGAGCACTCCATCAAGGAGGTGTTCAGCACCGAGAAGATCGGGGACTACGGCGCGGCCGTTTTCAGCGTTCTGGACGCCGCCCCGACGCAGACGGGGAATCGCCCGGACCGGCCCGAATCGTGAGGTGCCGAGGCCGAGGGCCCCGACAACGCCAGGTCGGTTTCGGAAGCGTGCGTGTCATGCGGCGTCAGCCCTTCAATGGATTCGCACTCGCCACCCTGTACTTCACCGGGGCCTCCTGGACCTGGACCGTATTCGACGCTCCGATCTCCATCCCTGACGAGATCCCCGCGGGGACACTCGGGGCCACCGTCTTCTCCTCGGCCTTCATCATGATGTGGCTGGTCGGAATTCATTCACGGGTCGGCTTCAGTAAGGACGGCGTGAGGTTCACCAACATCTTCAGCGAGGCTTTCGTCCCCTGGTGCTCTGTCGTATCAGTAGCTGAACCGCGCTCACGTCAGTTCGTGATCCGCACGAAAGACGGGCAGGCGTTCGGTGCGATCGAGTACGGAGGCGCCCCCATCGGTGAGCTGGTCAAGTATCCGACGCACCGGAAGGTCATCAGGACGGCACTGCTCTATATGGACGACCACGAGTGTCCGAGAACCTGCCTGCCGACCGAATGGATTGCGATTCCGTTCGGCCGCCTGCTGTTCATATTCGGAGCGTTCCAGGCGGCCACACTTACTCCGCCCTTCCTGCTGGGCACCCCCTGAAACGACCGCCCTGATCCCCGAACCGCCAGTGCCCCGACGGCCTATCAGCGTCCCCATGGCCATCCCCCTTCCCCTCGTAACCGTCCTCCTGTGCGCTCTGGTCCTGACCCCGGCCGCCCCTGTGGACGCCGACGATGATGCCCCCTCGCGCGGCGACGTGTACGCATCGCTGCTGGAACAGAGCGAGTACATCTACGTCAGCGACGAACTCGCCGGAACGGTCGACCGGGGCACGACCGCCCTGAATCTTCGCGAGGCGGCCGCAGAACTGGACGCGGAGAACACCGTGATCCTCGTTGTGCCGGGCTGGCCCGACCAGACTGCGATCGACATGCCCTCCGTCCTCCACTCCCGTCTGCGCATCGATGGGCTCTACCTCGTCATACCGGTCGTCACCGGCCCGGTCGGCGGCGCATACTACGAGGACGGCGCCGCGGTGAACGACGGGCCCGTGCGAGGACGGACCATCACCTACGCACGCAATCTCGCACTACCGGGAGACCGCCCGGCGGACATCGTGCGCGCTCTCGCCGACGTCTCCGGTATGGAAGACGAGGAACTGAGGGCCGCCGCAAACCGGGCGCGCTTGGACGACCAGGCCCACCGGAAGGCCATCGAGAAGGGAGAGCCATGGGAATTCCTCTTCCTTCTCGATCCGACTCGTGAGCGCGTGGGCGTCCTCGACCGCTCCCTCGTTCCCGGCGTCGCCTCGGGCGTGGCGGCCGTCCTCGCCGTCACAGGGGCCGTGGTATTCCGCCGTATGTACCGACGCCGGGGGTGGGCCCGTTGAGTGTGCCCCGTTCCCTGGCTCGGGCGCTGGCACCCGCCCTGGCTGCGGCGGTTCTCGCCGCCGGCCCCTCGCTCACCTTTGCGGCAGCTGCGGAAGAGACGGACGGGCCGCCCGTCCGCCCCGATGAGATCGTGGACACCGGACGCATCGAGCGCGTGGCGGCGGCTTTGGAGGACGACCCGCTGTTCATCGACGCCGAGCAGTACAACGCGCTCGCGTTCGACGAGGTCGACGAGCTTCGAGAGCGGATCGCCGGCTTCGAGGACAGCGCCACCCCGGTCCGCGTCGCCGTCGTGTCCGCCCTGCCCACCGACGAGAGCGCAGGCCACCCCACGGTCTTCCTGCACGCCCTGTACGACCGGACGAGCGAGCCCGGCGTCTACATCGCACTCTCGGAGTCGGGGCCGATGGCGGTGGTCCCCTTCGACGTCCCCGTGGACCCCGGATTCACCGAGGGGCGCTGGAACGGGTCGGGCAATCACGCCGGAAGCGTCGGCTTCCGCATCGAGAAGGTCCTCGACACTCTCGATGAAGCCGACGCGGCCGACCCGTCCGTCCCGGTTCCCACCCCCGATCCCCATGCATTCGCGTCCGGCAACGCGCCAGGCCTGGATGAACCCGACAGCGCTGTGGTACAGACGGCGTTGTACATCGGCCTTCCGTTAAGCCTGGCCGCCGTGCTCCCCTGCGCTGTCGCCGGAATGGCGGTCAGTGCGCTCCTATCGCCCCTGAGAGGTGGCCGGAGGGCCGTACTCCCTGCCCGTCCTCCTGCTCGGCGGCCTTGGAGCGCCACCCCCGGCGGGAACGTCCCCGGCCCTGTGCGGGCCCGACGGGCACCCGCCGTCCCCCAACCACGCTGGCTGACACGGACCCTGGTCGCTGAGGCGATGGCTCTGGAGAAGGAGTCCTCGGGTGACCCGGAGAGCCTTCGGATCCTCGACCTGGCCAACCGGATCCGCCAACGCGTTGACCAGCCCCGCAGCGCGCTCGTCTGCGCCATCGCCATGATCCGCGAACGACGAGCGGCCCTGGCGGCGCCTGGCACACCTCCGGGACGCCCCTGCGTGGCCAATCCACTGCACGGAAGGGCCGTCCCCCCTCGTAGCCCACTCGCAGCCCAAGAAGCCGTGAGCTGCCACGGCTGCCTCACCTCACCGCCGCCCCTGGAGCACCGGCTGCTGAGGACGCCGAACGTGCACGGCGTCGAACGGG
>NZ_ANAD01000089.1 GCF_000341245.1 Nocardiopsis halophila DSM 44494 | reverse complement strand
CTGCCTCCCCTCCCCGCCGCCCCTGGAGCACCGGCTGCTGAGGACGCCGAACGTGCACGGCGTCGAACGGGTCTATCGGCGCCTGCAGGACGGCTGGTCAAGGGCCCTGGAGGAAGGAGACCTGTCAGCAGAACGGCTGGAACGCTGCCTGAGCGGCCGGAGGCTGTGAACGGACCACTGGTCGGTGCGCTTCTCTTCCGGCTGGCCTGACATGAGCGGTCCCGTAGCGTCTCAGACGACACAGGGCTGCGATAGCGGTATCGGTCCGCACGTTTCACCGGGAATCCCGAACAATGTGTACGCGTCAACTCACATAACGTTAGCTTCTCCTCCATGCCCAGCGCAGAGCATGAGCTCCCCCTTGAGTTCGTCCGCAACAACCCCGAGATGACCGCGGTTCTTCTGGAGGAGGCCCACAACGTCGAACTCCCCGATTACGACACCGTCCAGACCGTCTCCGGCGACTGTGCCGACCTGGCGCCCAAGGACTACCGCGGCGATGCCGTGGTGTGCTTCGCCAAGCGGGACGGCAGGAACGTCTTCGCCGTGGTGTTCGAGGTGCAGCGCGACTTGGACTCGCGCAAGCGCTTCTCCTGGCCCGTCTACCACGCCACGGTGCGGGCACGCCTGGAGTGCCCGACGGCGCTCATGGTGATGTGCCCGAACCTCGCCACCGCCGAGTGGGCCCGCCTCCCGATCGATACCGGGCACCCCGAGTACGCGCTCAAGCCCTTGGTGATCGGCCCCGAAGAGGTCCCCGTGGTGACCGACCCCGACCGGGCGCGGGCCCAGCCGGAGATTTCGGCCCTGTCGGCGCTGGCGCACGGCGGCCGGAAGGACACGGGCGAAGACGTCCTGCTCGCCTTCGCCGAGTCGCTGTGCGTACTGCCCGCCGACCGCGGACCGATCTATCATGACTATGTAGTCGACGGCCTGTCGAAGACGGCCCGCGCCTTCTGAGAGACCCTGATGACGACCGGAACCTACACGTTCAAAAGCGAATTCGCCCGCTACCACCACCAGTCCGGGTACCGGGAAGGCGAAGCGAAGGGTGAAGCCAACGCCGTGCTCGCCGTGCTCGCCACCCGGGGGCTCGACGTGACGGACGAACAGCGCCGACGCATCACCTCCTGCACCGACACCGACCTCCTGCTCCGCTGGACCAAGCGGGCGGTGACCGCCGACAGCACAGACGAGGTCCTCGCCTCCTGACAACCGAGCCGCCGTCAGGGACGGGAAAGGGGCCGTGCCGCATGTGCGGCACGGCCCCTTTCGTCGTGCTGGGTGGGCCCGGTCAGTCCAGGGCGGGGGCCGGGTCGGTCTCCAGGGTGGAGCGGCGCATGGAGTAGCCGAAGTAGACGGCCAGGCCCACGGCCATCCACACGATGAAGGTCACCCAGGTCGCCACGCCCATGCTGAGCATCAGGTAGGCGCAGGACAGCACGCCCAGGGCCGGGGTCAGCGGGGCCAGCGGCATGCTGAAGCGGCGCTGGAGGTCCGGGCGCCGCTTGCGCAGGACGATCACCGCGACGTTGACCAGCCCGAAGGCGAACAGGGTGCCGATGCTGGTCGCGTCGGCCAGGTGGCCCAGCGGCACCACCGCCGCCAGCACCGCGATGGCCACGGACAGGATGAGGATGTTGGCCTTCGGGTTGCCCTTGCGGTCCAGCTTGGAGAAGACCTTGGGGATCAGCCCGTCGCGCGACATCGCGAACAGGATGCGGGTCTGGCCGTAGAGGACCACCAGCACGACGCTGGCGATGGCGATCACCGCGCCGATCGCGAAGACCACCGACCAGATCGGGGTGCCGGTCACCACGGTGAGGATGTGCGCCAGGCTGGCCTCGGTGTCGGCGAAGTCGGTCCAGGGCATCGCGCCGACCGCGACGAAGGCCACCAGGCAGTAGATCGCGGTGACGATGATCAGCGAGAGCATGATCGCCCGCGGCAGGTCGCGCTGGGGGTCCTTGGCCTCCTCGCCGGCGGTGGAGGCGGCGTCGAAGCCGATGTAGGAGAAGAACAGCGTCGCACCGGCGGCGCTCACCCCGGCCATGCCCAGCGGCATGAAGGGGGCGAAGTTGCCGTCCTGCACCGCGGTGGCGGCGATCGCCACGAACATGACCATGACGGCGACCTTGACGACCACCATGAACCCGTTGAGCCAGGCGCTCTCCCGCACGCCGCCCAGCAGGGCGACCATGGCCAGCACCACCACGACGGCGGCCGGCAGGTTGGCGATCCCGCCGTCGGCGCCGGGCGGACTGCTCAGCGACGCGGGCAGCACCACGCCGGTCACCAGCCGCAGCAGCTCGTTGATGTACTCGCCCCAGCCGACGGCGACCGCGGCCACCGACACCCCGTAGGTGAGCATCAGGCACCAGCCGCACACCCAGGCGACCAGCTCGCCCATGGTGGCGTAGGAGTAGGAGTAGGCCGAGCCCGAGGCCGGGATCATGCCGGCCAGCTCGGCGTAGGCCAGCGCGGAGAACAGCGCGGTCACGCCGGCGATGACGAAGGAGAGCACGACCGCGGGCCCGGCCACCGGGACGGCCTCGCCCAGGACCACGAAGATGCCGGTGCCCAGGGTGGCGCCGATGCTGATCATGGTGAGCTGGGCCAGGCCCATGGTGCGGCGCAGGCTGCCGCCCTCGCCGTGGCCGGCCTCCTCGGTNCGCCCCCCCGGCTTGCGCCGCACCAGCCGCTGCTTCACCGTCCTCTGCGGCGCCGGCGGCGCGGGGGCGCCGGCCGTCTTCTCGTCGACCACCACGTGCTCCTCGGGGGATGTCAGGCGACAGGTTCTGGGCGCGCGTCTGACCGGGTTCCGTACGGACCACGAACAGGAGGGAAACGCGCCTCGGCAACAGTAGCGATGTTACCTGGGCTACAGAACCGATGAACGTTGCATCTTGCTCCGGCATTCCCCGTGTTCTTTGCGGTGTCGCGCAATGAAACGCCGCATCGTGTGGGTCATTTCACAGATTCGGCCCTGATGACCTCCGTCACGCACCTCTGTGGCGCAGCTGTCCGAATATGCACAACGGATGCTCGTCATCCACCCCGGACACGCGAAAGGGCGGGGTGCCGGTGGCACCCCGCCCCCGTCGAGCGGCGCCGGCTCAGCCGCCGACGGCCACGGACGGCTCGCCGGAGGGCGTACCGTCCTCCTTCATGTCCTCGGCCAGGCGCATGGCCTCCTCGATCAGCGTCTCCACGATCTTGGACTCGGGCACGGTCTTGATGACCTCGCCCTTGACGAAGATCTGGCCCTTGCCGTTGCCCGAGGCCACGCCCAGGTCGGCGTCGCGCGCCTCACCGGGGCCGTTGACCACGCAGCCCATGACCGCGACCCGCAGCGGCACGTCCAGCCCGTCCAGCCCCGCGGTGACCTCGTCGGCCAGGGTGTACACGTCCACCTGGGCGCGCCCGCAGGAGGGGCAGGAGACGATCTCCAGCCCGCGCTCGCGCAGGCCCAGCGACTCCAGGATCTGGTTGCCGACCTTGACCTCCTCGGCCGGCGGCGCCGACAGCGAGACCCGGATCGTGTCGCCGATGCCCTCGGCCAGCAGCGCGCCGAAGGCCACCGAGGACTTGATCGTGCCCTGGAAGGCGGGGCCGGCCTCGGTCACGCCCAGGTGCAGCGGGTAGTCGCACTGCTGGGCCAGCAGCCGGTAGGCGTTGATCATCACGACCGGGTCGTTGTGCTTGACCGAGATCTTGATGTCGCGGAAGCCGTGCTCCTCGAACAGCGAGCACTCCCACAGCGCCGACTCCGCCAGCGCCTCGGGGGTGGCCTTGCCGTACTTGGCCAGCAGCCGCTTGTCCAGGGAGCCGGCGTTGACGCCGATGCGGATGGGCACCCCGGCGTCGGAGGCGGCCTTGGCGATCTCGCCGACCTTGTCGTCGAACTTCTTGATGTTGCCCGGGTTGACCCGGACCGCCGCGCACCCGGCCTCGATGGCGGCGAAGACGTACTTGGGCTGGAAGTGGATGTCGGCGATCACCGGGATCTGCGACTTCCTGGCGATGATCGGCAGCGCCTCGGCGTCGTCGGCGCTGGGCACCGCCACCCGCACGATCTGGCAGCCGCTGGCGGTGAGCTCGGCGATCTGCTGCAGGGTGGAGTTGATGTCGGCGGTGACGGTGGTCGTCATGGACTGCACCGACACCGGGGCGTCGCCCCCGACGGGGACGTTGCCGACCATGATCTGCCGGGACTTGCGCCGCTCCGCCAGCGGGCGGGCAGGGGCGACGGGCATTCCAAGATCGACGGTCACGGTCTCACCTCGCGTACCGCCGGGGTGGTCCGGCGGCTTCGGTTGAAAAGTCGAAGGTTTCGGGGCACCGCACCGGGCGCCGCGCAGGAGGCGGCCGGGCGCACCGGGACCGGAGGACCGGGTCCTGGGAGAGCGGTGGCGCCGCCGTCCGCATGCGCTGACTAGGCTACCCTCCCCCGCGCGGGCCCGGGTCCAGGCCGGGGGCGGCGCCCCGCCCCCGACACCCGCGCGACACCCGGGCGTCACCGGGCGCGCCTCACTGCATGACGCGCAGCGGGTTGACGACGTCGGCGATCAACAGCATGACGCTGAACACCAGGAAGCAGGCGACCACCACGTAGGCCACCGGCATCAGCTTGGCCACGTCGAACGGTCCCGGGTCGGGGCGCTTGAACACCTTGGCGAAGGCCCGGCGCACCGACTCCCACAGGGCGCCCAGGATGTGCCCGCCGTCCAGCGGCAGGATCGGCAGCATGTTGAAGGCGAAGAGGAAGAGGTTGACCCCGGCCAGCAGGTTGATCAGGAAGGACACCCGCTCGATCAGCGGGATGGGCTGGGCCAGCACCTCGCCGCCGATGCGGGAGGCCCCGACGATGCCCACCGGGGAGTCCACCCCGCGCTCCTCGCCCAGGAAGGCCGCGCGGAAGACGTCGTCCACCTTGGTCGGCAGCGCCACCAGCGCCTCGCCCACGCCGACGATGGTGTCGCCCATGAAGACCGCGGTCTCGCCCGCGCTCAGCGGCGCCCGCTGGTTCTGGAAGGTGATGCCCAGGAACCCGGCCTTCTCGGTCTCGGGGATCCGGTAGCCCTGGGAGTCGGTCAGCGGCTCGCCGTCGGGCCCGGTCTCGAGCACGATCTCGCCCTCGGCGTCCCGGGCGACCACGGTGTTCTCGATGAGGTCGGCCTCCAGCTCGACCTCCTCGCCGCCGCGCTCGACGGTGAAGGCGGTGGGGCCCATCGACTCGCGGATGAGCACGTTGGCGTCGTTCCAGCCGGCCACCCGCTCCCCGCCGACGCCCACGATCACGTCGCCGGGGCGGAAGCCGCCCGCGGCGGCGGGCGTGGGCGGCGCGTCCTCGGGGCAGGAGGTGTCGGTGGCGTCGGCCGGGATGACGCACTGGGCCACCGAGTCGACGGTGGTGGAGGGCTGCGGGACGCCGATGCCCATCAGCAGGACGCCGAACAGCCCTACGGCCAGCACGAGGTTCATCGCGGGCCCGGCGAACATGACGATGATCCGCTTCCAGGGGGCGCGCTGGTAGAACTGGCGGTCCTCGTCGCCCGGCTCCACCTCGACGGTGCTCGCCTCGCGGGCGTCCTCGATCATCCGCCGCAGGCGGCCCATGGGGCGCCCGGACAGGTCGGGCGCGGCCGGCGGGATCATCCCGGCCATGCGGACGTAGCCGCCCAGCGGGACGCCCTTGACCCCGTACTCGGTGTCGCCGATCCGGCGCGACCACAGCGTCGGCCCGAAGCCCACCATGTACTGGGTGCAGCGGACACCGAACATCTTGGCCGTGCCGAGGTGGCCCAGCTCGTGCCAGGCGATGGAGAAGAGGAGTCCCAGGAAGAAAAGGACGATCCCCGCGGTGGTGAGCAGTGCGGTCATGTTCCTCTCCTCAAGCGCCCCGGGCGATCAGCTCCCGGGCGCGGCTCCGGGCCCATGCATCGGCCGCGCGGACGTCCTCGGGGGTCAGCTCCTCCGGTTCGTCCGCCGCGTGCCGCTCTGAGACTACCTGCGCCACGGTGTCCACGATGGCGGGGAAGGACAGGCGGCGCCCGAGGAAGGCGTCGACGGCCTCCTCGTTGGCGGCGTTGTAGACGGCCGGGGCGGTCCCCCCGGCGGCCCCGACCTCGCAGGCGAGCCGGACGGCGGGGAAGGCCTCGTGGTCGAGCGGCTCGAAGGTCCAGGTCTGGGCGCGGGTCCAGTCCACCGGGGGCGCGGCGGCGCCGACCCGGTGCGGCCACGACATGCCGTAGGCGATGGGGATGCGCATGCTGGGCGGGCTGGCCTGGGCCAGGGTGGAGCCGTCGGTGTACTCGACCATGGAGTGCACGACGGACTGGGGGTGAACGACCACCTCGATCCGCTCCAGCGGGACGTCGAAGAGCAGGTGGGCCTCGATCACCTCCAGGCCCTTGTTGACCAGGCTGGCCGAGTTGACCGTGATCACCGGGCCCATGCTCCAGGTCGGGTGGTTCAGCGCGTCCTCCGGGCCGACCCCGGCCAGCGCGTCGCGGCCGCGCCCGCGGAACGGCCCTCCGCTGGCGGTGATCACCAGCCGGCGCACGTCCTGCACCCGCGCCTGGACCTGCCCCTGGGCCAGGGAGGCCAGCTCGCCGGCGGGGACGCGGGGGTAGCACTGGGCCAGGGCGAAATGCTCGGAGTCGACCGGCACGACCTGGCCCGGCTGGGCGGCGGCGCGCACCAGCGGCCCCCCGATGATCAGCGACTCCTTGTTGGCCAGCGCCAGCAGCCGTCCGGCGCGCAGCGCGGCCAGGGTCGACTCCAGCCCCAGGGCGCCGGTGATGCCGTTGAGCACCACGTCGCACTCCCAGGAGGCGGCCTCGGCGACCCCCTCGGGGCCGGCGAGCACCTTGGCGGTGCTGCCGCGCTCGGCCAGCAGCCGGGCGACCTCGGCGGCGCGGTCCGGGTCGGCGACCGCGACGGCCTCCGCTCCGGTCTCGGCGGCCTGGTCGGCCAGGAGCCCGGCGCGCCCGCCCCCGGCGGCCAGCGCCCGGACGCGGAAGCGGCCCGGTTCGGCGCGCACGACCTCCATCGCCTGGGTGCCGATGGAGCCGGTGGAGCCGAGGATCACCACCTCGCGCGTGTCGGTGGGGCGCGAGCTCTGCAGGAGTCGTTCAGCGATTCGCACCCGGCCATTGTCGCGCATGACGGGCGCGGTCAGGCGGTCCGCGGGGTTCCGCGTCCGGCGGCGCGCCGCACCCCTCTTTACATCCGTCCCGGGCGCGTCTAAGTTACCGGGATGTAAGTTACCTCACAGTAAGACGACCGGTCCGCTCCGGCGGACCCGGCCCCGACGGGAGCCCGGCCGCACCCCCTGGCCGGCCGGGCACGGCGCGACCCCGAGGGGCCCGCGGCACCGCCGCCGCATCCCCCGCACCCCCTCGGCCCCCCGAGGGCCGGAAACGAGGACGCCATGCGCCGACTCCGCACCCTGTGCACCGCCGTGCTCGCCCCGCTGCTCATGGTGGCACTGCTCGCACCCCCCGCACACGCCGGGACGGGAGCGCGCGTCACCCACGAGACGATCACCGGCCACGGCGGCATCGACATCCCCGCGAAGGTCATCACGCCCACCGGCTACGAGGGCCCGCGCCCGCTGCTGGTCATGCCCTCGGCCTGGGCCACCAACGACCTCCTCTACGTGGGCGCGGCCAAGCGGCTCGCCCACGAGTCCGGATACCAGGTGGTCTCCTACACCTCCCGCGGCTTCTGGGACTCCGGGGGCGCGATCGAGGTGGCCGGCCCCGAGGACGTGGCCGACGCCCGCGCCGTCATCGACTGGGCGCTGGAGAACACCGACGCCGACCCCGACCGCATCGGCATGGCGGGGATCTCCTACGGCGCCGGGATCAGCATGCTCACCGCCGCCGAGGACGACCGGGTCAAGGCGGTCGGGGCGATGAGCGGCTGGGCGGACCTGGCCGAGTCGATCTATGCCAACGAGACCATCAGCTACCAGGCGGTGGAGCTGCTGATCGCCGCCGGGCACCTGACCGGGACCCCCGGCGAGGAGCTGCTGGAGATGGAGCGCGAGTACCGCAAGGGCAACGTCCAGCCCGCGCTGGACCTGGCGCCCGAGCGCTCGGTCTCCACCAAGGTGGACGCGCTCAACGCCAACGGGACCGCCGTGATGATCGGCCACGCCTGGAACGACGGCATCTTCCCGCCCGGCCAGCTCACCGACTTCTACGGGGAGCTGACCGGGCCCAAGCGGATGATGCTCTCGGCCGGCGACCACGCCACCCCCGAGGCCTTCGGCGCCGTCGGGCTGCCCAACGAGACCTGGTCGGAGCTGAACCGCTGGTTCGACCACCACCTCAAGGGCGCCGACAACGGCGTGGACACCGAGGACCCGGTGCGGGTCAAGCCGAACAACGGCGGCGGGGGCTGGGCCTCGTTCCCGGACTGGGACGCGGTCTCCGACGGCTCCCTGGACTACGGGCTGAGCGAGCCCACCCGCACCTGGGACAACTGGCAGCGCACCGGCGGGCTGACCGGGGAGCCCGAGCCCGGCTGGGACTACGGGGTGGGCGCCGGGCGCGGCACCGTGGCCGAGAGCGGCACACTGCTGCTCAGCGGCGCGCTCCAGCAGTTCGCCGACATCCCCACCGGCGTCTCCCTGCCGCTGGTGAACCGCTCCTACGCCGGGGTGTGGACCGGTCCCAGGCTGCCCGAGGAGACCCGGGTGAGCGGGTCGCCCGAGGTGGACGTGGTGGTCACCCCCGAGGCCGCCGACCAGTCACTGTACTTCTACCTGTACGCGGTGGACCGGTACGGCAACGGGGCGCTCGTCACGCACGAGCCCTACACGCTGCGCGACGCCGAACCGGGCGCGCCGACCGAGGTGGAGGTGCGCATGGAGCCGGTGGTCTGGGACGTCCCGGCCGGACACCGCCTGGCGCTGGTGGTGGACACCGAGGACGCCCGCTACACCGACACGGGCTCGCGCGGCGACCGGGTGGAGTTCGGCTCGACCGAGCAGGCCCCGGCCGCGCTGTCGGTGCCCACCGGCCCGGCCCCCGGCGACCTGGCCTGAGGCCCCGCCGCCTGCCGGGGAGCGCCCGCTCCCCGGCGGGCGCGACCCCCGCCTTCCGGGCCCCCGACCGGCAGGGCGCCCGGAAGGCGGCCCCCGGCGGGCGCGGAGACGGCCACGGAGCACTCCGGAGGGGTTTCGGACACCGCGCCCGCGACACGTCGTTCAACCGAAAGTGGCCACACGGGCACGCTCCGTATGGCAGGATCGCGTGCCATGACACGGCCCCTCCTGCGCATGCTCGTCGCACCCCTGGTCTCGGCCGCCCTCGTGGCCGCCGCGACCGGGGCCTCCGCGGCGACCGCACCCGCTCCCGCCCCGCCCGACCACGGCCCCGGCGCCGTCCGCCACACCTCGGCCGAGGAGCCCTCGGCGGTGCTGGACTACTGGACGGCCGAGCGGATGGCCGCCGCCCGGCCCATCGGCCGGCTGCTCGGCGGCGCCGCCGGGCTCCTGCCGGACCTGCCCGGTACCGGGCGCCCCGGCGAGGTGCGGCACCAGGTCGACGGGGGCGACGCGCGCCCGTGGACCGGCGGCGGGGCCGTCACGCGCGCCACCGGGCGGGTCTTCCTGAGCATGGACGGCCGCGACTTCACCTGCACCGCCTCGGTGGTGCGCGCGCGCAACGCCTCCACGGTGGTGACCGCCGGGCACTGCCTCAAGGACGGCTCCGGCGCATGGGCCTCCAACTGGGTGTTCGTCCCCGGCTACGACGACGGCGCGGAGCCCCGCGGCCGCTACACCGCGCGCGAGATGCTGGTGACGCCCGAGTGGGCGCGGCACACCGACGACAGCCGCGACTTCGGCGCCGCCGTGCTGCGCGAGGGCGAGGACGGGCCGGTCCAGCACAGCACCGGGGCCCAGCGCATCGACTTCTCCGGCGACCACACCGGGCGGGTGCACGCGTTCGGGTACCCGGCCCGCGCGCCCTACGACGGCCGGGAACTGCGCTACTGCGCCGGTCCGACCCGCCCCGACCACGGGGGCACCTCGGCGCGCGGCATGGACTGCGACATGACCGAGGGCTCCAGCGGCGGTCCGTGGCTCGCGGGCTTCGACGCCGACTCGGGCCGGGGGACGGTGGTCTCGGTCATCAGCTTCAAGTACGCCTCGGAGTCCGGCGTTCAGTACGGGCCGGTCCTGGGCTCCTCCGAGCACCGCGTCTTCGACGAGGCCCAGCGGATCTGAGCGGCTCTGAACGGATCTGTACGGGGCCGCCGCGCCCCTGGCGGTGGGAACGCGGTGGCGGGAGCGCAGGGCCGGGAGCACTGAGACGGGAACGCGGGAGGGGGAGGGGCGTGCGCCCCTCCCCCTCCGGCTTCTCTGTGCCGTCTCGGCCCTCGCCCCTTGCGGGTGGTGCCCGTTGCGCTAGGCGCTCGCCGAGGCGCTCTCCTCCGCCTGGCGGGCCGCCTTGCCGCGCTTGCGGCCGAAGATGAACAGCCCCGCGTACAGGCTGGCGGCCAGGCCCACCGCCATGATGATCAGGAACGGCACCGCGCCCACGTGCGGGCTGATGATCAGCGGGATGGCCGCGGCGGTGACCAGGCCGCCGCCGAAGAACGGCTCGAAGACCAGCTGCTTGTAGCCGAAGGCCGGGTAGGCCGGGGTCTTCAGCTCGGGGTCGACGATGCGCATCAGCACCAGGCCGGTGGCGGTCACGCCCAGGGACTGGCCGAAGTCGCCGATGCCCCGCTCGAACCAGTGCGAGGGCATCATGCGCGGGGCCAGGAACAGGAAGGCGCAGACCACCCAGACGATGCCGGCGACCGCCAGCAGCAGGAACGGCAGCAGGTTCTCGGCCAGCACCTGCAGGGACAGGGTGGCCATGGCCGAGATGATGAGCATGTCCAGGGAGAAGCCCTGCACCCGCTCGATCATCATGGAGTCGACGATGGCGTTCTTGTCGAACCGGTCGATGAGGATCTGCAGCAGGATGCCGCCGATCATCGCCAGCGGGAACAGCGGCACGTAGGCGAAGATCTCGATGGTGTCCGCCCACAGCACCTGCTCCACGGCCTGCATGGCGGACAGGATGACCTGGCCGATCAGCACGGCGATGGCGATCAGGCCGAAGTGCAGGGCCAGCGGGTCCAACGAGGAGGGGTGGACGGTCAGCATGGCGCCCGGTCCGCGCTTCTCGCCGACCATCAGCCCGGCCTGCTCGGCGTCGGAGATCTCGGCCTTGGAGTCCAGCACGGCGGTCTTGCGGCGGCGCACGCCCCAGTTGATCAGGATGATGCCCAGGATGATCCCGGACAGCAGGCCGACGGTGGCCATGCCCACGGCCAGGTCCTGCCCCTCGGGGAAGCCGGCCTTGTCGAAGGTGTCGCCCAGACCGGCCGCGGTGCCGTGGCCGCCCACGAAGCCGATCTCGATGAGCGCCCCGGTCAGCAGCGGCATGCCGAACACCGGCGCCAGCACCAGAATGGCGAGCAGCAGGCCGATCACGTACTGGCCGGTGCTCAGGGTCAGACCGAAGGCCAGCTGCGGCCCGGCCAGCTGGGCGGCGTCCCGGAACTTCGGCAGCGGCTTGCCCAGGAACAGCCCGGCGAAGACCACCGAGATGAGCAGGCCGGGCAGCGCGGACCACACCTCCTGGACGCCGGGGCCGAACAGCCCGCCCTCGGCGAAGCGGTCGGTGCCCAAGAGGCTCATGACGCGGCCGAAGATGTCCGGCCCGAGGATCAGCGCGATGCCGCCCCCGATGATCGAGCTCGGCAGGAACAGCTTCTGCGTGAGCTTCGACTTCACCCGTACGAACTTCGCGACCAGCAGCAACACCCCCAGGAGGAGGAGCGCGAGGCCAATGGTGTCGGGGGACATCTCTTACCTCTCCGTTGAAGCATGAGCGCGCCCGCGGACGGGGGGAGCGCACCCTGAAGCGCCCCTCCCTGGCGAGGAGGGCGGACCCCGGGGGCGACCCGTTCTCGGGCGCCGTGGCTGTGAGGGCGCCGGGCCGTGCCGGACCCGCGCCGGGGGCTCCGCACCGCGACGCGGCCGGGAACGCCCCAAAGAAGCTCAAACCGGTAGAAAACCGGCCAAAGTCATCGTCAACGGAAAGTGTGCCATCGCTCCGATACCCCTTGGTAACCCCCGGGACACCGGGCGGGGCGACGCCCGGTGTCCCGGGGGTGTGCGCGGGGACGGCCCAGGGGACGCGGCCGCGGCCGCGTCCCCTGGTGTGCGGCCCTTCTCACGAGAGCCGGGCCACTCCGTATGGACCTGCTCACAACTGCACGCCGGTGAGAACCATCACCCTCTCGTAGGTCAGATCGTCCATCGCGGCGCGCACGCCCTCCTTGCCCACGCCGGAGTTCTTGATCCCGCCGTAGGGCATCTGGTCGGCGCGGAAGGTCGGCACGTCGCCGATGACCACGCCGCCCACCTCCAGCTCCCGGTGGGCGCGGAAGGCGGTGGCGATGTCGGAGGTGAACACCCCCGCCTGCAGCCCGAAGTCGCTGTCGTTGACCGCGGCGAACGCCTCGTCGGTGCCGGCGGCGCGCTGCAGCACCAGCACCGGGCCGAAGACCTCCTCGCGCACCACCCGGGCGTCGGCGGGGACGTCGGCCAGCACGGTGGGCTCCACACTCACCCCGTCGCGCCCGCCGCCGGTGAGCACCGCGGCCCCGGCCTTCTCGGCCTCGGCGATCCACCCCTGGACCCGCTCGGCGGCGGCCTCGTCGATCATCGGGCCGACCTGGGTGGCCGCGTCGGCCGGGTCGCCGGTGCCCAGCTCGCCGACGCGGGCGACCAGGCGGGCGGCGAAGTCGTCGTAGACCCGCTCGTCCACCACCACGCGCTGCACCCCGATGCACACCTGCCCGGCCTGGTTGTTGCCGAACAGCGCGATCCGCTCGGCAGCCCGGTCCAGGTCGGCGTCGGCCAGGACCACGGCCGCGGCGTTGCCGCCCAGCTCCAGGGTGACGTGCTTGTGCGGGGCCCGGCGCTGCAGCTCCCACCCGAACTGGCCGCCGGTGAAGGAGACGACCGGCAGGCGCGGGTCGGTGATCAGGCCCGAGGCCCGGTCGTTGGGCATGGGCAGCACCGAGAACGCCCCGCGCGGCAGGTCGGTCTCGGCCAGGATCTCGCCGAGCAGCAGCGCGGTCAGCGGGGTGCCCGGGGCGGGCTTGAGGACGATCGGGGCACCGACGGCCAGGGCGGGGGCCACCTTGTGGGCGACCAGGTTGAGCGGGAAGTTGAACGGGGAGATGCCCAGGACCGGCCCCTTGGGCACCCGCCGCACCAGGGCGACGCGGCCGGTACCGCCGGCGTCGGTGTCCAGGCGCTGCAGCTCGCCGCTGTCGCGCCGGGCCTCCTCGGCGGCCAGCCGGAAGACCGACACCGCGCGCCCGGCCTCGGCGCGCGACCAGGTGATGGGCTTACCGCTCTCGGCGGTGATGAGCGCGGCGAACTCCTCGGCGCGCTCACCGATCCGCCGGGAGACGTGCACCAGCGCCTCGGCGCGCACGTGCGCCGGGAGCGCGGCGAACCCGGCCGTGGCGGCGTCGGCCGCGGCCACCGCCTGCTCGATCTGCTCGGGCGAGGGCACGGCGGCGGCCCCCGCGCTCTGCCCCGTGTAGGGGTCGGTCACCTGGATCTCAGTGTCGCCGGTCGCGGCTTCCCCGGCCAGCCAGAACGGACGCGTAGACATGTCCGTGACGCTAGTGCCCCCACCGCGGCCCGGCGTTGTCCTTCATGTCCAAACCACGGTGCCCGGGTTAGCCTTTCCGGCGTGCCCGCCGGCCGCTCCCCTGCCACCAGCGCAGCACCCGCACCAGCAGGGCGTCCGAGGGCGGCTCGGGCGCCGGCTCCGGGCCGGCGCCCTCGGCCGCCCGTTCGGGCGCCGGCGGCTCGGGGGCGGGCAGCGGCGCCGAGGGCTCGAACTCCACCGGAAGCGCGGCCGGGCCCCGGTAGAACAGCGACGGCGCCCACCACAGCTCCTCGGCCGGCAGCGCCAGGCGCAGACCGGGCAGCCGGGCGCGCAGCCGCTCCACCCCGATCTCCACGATCCGCTCGGCCACCGCCCGCGCCGGGCAGCGGTGCTCCCCGGCGCCCCAGATCAGGTGGGCCCGGTTGTGCCCGGAGGGGACGGCGGCCTCGTCCCGGTCCCCGCGCCGCAGCCGCGGGTCGGCGTGCGCGGCGGCCAGGCCGAACGCCAGCGGCTCGCCCTCGGCCACCCGGGTGCCGCCGACCACGGCCGGGCGGGTGGCGAAGCGGGCGGGCAGCACCTGCACCGGCGGGGCCGTCCAGACCACGTGGTCGACCACCTCGCCCAGCAGCAGGCCGCCGCCGGCGTAGTCGCTGGCCAGGGCGTCGTCGGCGAGCAGCTCGCGCAGCACGTTGCCGAGCAGGTTGGCGGTGGGCAGGTGGGCGGCGGCGGCCATGGTGACCAGCTGGTCGGCGGTCTCGGCGTCGGTGGGTCGCTGCCCGTGCCCCAGCATCCAGCTGGTGAGGTCCTCGCCGGGGACGGCGCGCTTGTGGCGGACCAGCCCGGCGAAGTAGTCGCGCATGCGGGCGGCGGCCTCGGCGGAGCGGTCGCCGTCGTGCGACCACATGGCGGCGGTCAGGTCGCCCAGGGCGTAGCCGAAGTGGTCGTCGAGCCCGAAGAGGCGGTTGAGCACCATGGCCGGGATCAGGGTGCAGAAGTCGGCCATCAGGTCGGCGTCGCCCTGGGCGCAGAAGTCGTCGATGAGGCGGTCGGCGGCGCGGGTGGTGTCCGCGCGCAGCCGGGCGTCGCTGAGCCGGGCGAGCGCGTCGGCCACGGGGGCGATCAGCCGGGCGTGCTCGGCGCCGTCGGCGTACAGGGCGCTGCTGCTGTGCCCCATGCCGATCGGCAGGTCGTCGCCGGGCGAGCGCTTGCCGTCGCGCACGTCGCACCAGCGGCGGGTGTCCCGGGAGAAGCCTCCCCAGTCCCGCATGACCTCCAGGTTCTCCTCGTACCCCAGCAGCAGCCACACCGGAAGGCCCGGCTCCAGCTCCACCGGCGCCACCTGGCCGAAGCGCTCGCGCAGCGTCTCCCAGACGCGCTCGGCCTCTCCGTGCTCGGCGTACTTGTACAGCGGGAAGGGCGCCTCGTGCAGGGGGCACCCGGGGGCGGTGTCGGGTCGCTCGGTCACGGCGTCGCTCGCAGACTGTCAGGGGGCGGTGGCTGCGGTGCCACGAGGGTAGCGCCGCACCCGCCCCTCCACCACCACCGCTTTCCCCGGTTGCGGACGGCCCGGATCCGGCCGCGCCTCTCGTGCGCCCCGGCCGCGCCGGGGTAGCCTGCCTACGCACCGTCGCCCGGCCGTCACGCACGATCCCCCCCGCCCGTGCCCCGTCCTCCCGACCGACCTCCTTCCCCCGTCCGTCCCCCGTCGAGAAGGAAGGGACCCGACCCGATGGCGATCCTCCGACCCCGCGGCGCCCTGCGCGCCGCGGCCGTACCGCTCATGGCCGGCGCACTGCTGGCGGCCGCGGCTCCCCCGGCGGCGGCCCACGACCCCGTGGACGAGCTGCGCCGCGACCTCGACGCCCTGCTGGAGGACCCCGCCCTGGAGGGCGCGGTCTCCGGGGTCGTGGTGCGCAGCGCCGAGACCGGCGAGGCGCTCTACGGGCACGAGCGCGGGACGCCGCTGCTGCCCGCCTCCAACATGAAACTGCTGACCTCGGCCGCCGCCCTGGACGTGTTCGGCACCGGCCACCGGTTCACCACCGACGTGCAGGCCGACACCGCGCCCAACCCCGGCGGCGTGGTCCGCGGCGACCTGTACCTGGTGGGCGGGGGCGACCCCACGCTCACCGCGGACGCCTACGACGACCTGGCCGCCGAGGTGGCCGACTCCGGGGTGCGCAGGGTGACCGGGGACCTGGTCGCCGACGACACCTACTTCGACGACGAGCGGCTGCACCCGGACTGGGAGGAGGGCGACGAGCCCTACTACTACGCGGCGCAGATCTCGGCGCTGACCGTGGCCGCCAACCAGGACTACGACACCGGCGTCGTCACCGCCTCGGCCGAGCCCGGCGCCGCCCCGGGCGACCCGGTCGAGGCCGGGCTGGAGCCGATGGCCGACAACCTGGAGGTGCGCAACGAGGCGGTCACCGGTGCGCCCGGGTCCGAGCCCTCACTGGAGGTGACCCGCGAACGGGGGACCAACACCTTCACCTTCTCGGGCTCGCTCCCGGCCGGGGGCGGCGATTACGCCACGCTGCGCACCGTCGACGACCCCACGGCCCACGCCGCCCACCTGTTCGCCGACGCGCTCGCCGACAACGGGGTCAAGGTCGTCGGCGACGTGGACTTCGGCACCGCACCGCGGCGCACCTCCCCGGTGGCCGAGCGCTCCTCCATGGAGCTGGGCGAGCTGCTGGTGCCGTACATGAAGCTGTCCAACAACGGGCACGCCGAGATGCTGCTCAAGGCCATGGGCGCCGAAGAGGCGGGCCTGGGCTCGTGGAAGGCGGGCGCCGCCGCCGTGGAGGTCGCCACCGCGCGGATGGGGCTGGACCCCGGTGCCTACCGCCAGACGGACGGGTCGGGGCTGGCCCGCAGCAACCGGATGACCGCCGACGGCATCGCCGACCTGCTGGAGACGGTGCGCGGCGAGCCGTGGTGGCCGGAGTTCGAGGACTCCCTGCCGCTGGCCGGGGCCGAAGAGCGGATGGTCGGCGGGACCCTCCGGTTCCGGATGCGCGACACGGCGGCGCAGGAGAACGCGCGCGCCAAGACCGGCACCCTGACCGGGGTCAGCGCGCTGTCGGGGTACGTGCAGAGCGCGGACGGCGAGGAGCTGGTGTTCGCCGTGGTCAACAACGGCCACACGGGTCCGGCGCCGCGCCACGTGCAGGACGCCGTGGCCGTGCGGCTGGCGGAGTTCTCGCGCGGGGGGATGCAGCGCCTGTCCGCGCCGGCGCCCGCCTACGCGCCCACCCCGGCCGGCCCCGACTCCTCCGACGGCGGACGGGAGTGCACCTGGGCCGGCACCTGCTGAGACCGGTGACGGCCGGGATCGGTGACGGGGGTCGGGCGTCGAGGCCGGTGCAGGCCGACCGCCGAGGGCCACCCGGTCGGCCGGTCGGCCCGTCGCTCGGTCGGCCGGTCGGCCGTGCCCGGACCCGGCGCTGCAGGGGCGGGACCGGCCGCTCCGGCCCGACGCGGGCCCAGGGCGCGGGCAGGTTCCGCCCGCCGGACGGAAACGGGCACGGAGTCCGGACGGGCGTCCGGGCCTGTGGCGGCAGACCGTCCATGGGCGCTCGCCGCGCCCGGCTGCCTTCCAGGACGCCCCCGTCAACCGTCNGGGCGGCGGCGTCCGGAGGCACCGGCGCCGCCGGTCCCCGCCCGCCGCCGTACCGGGGGCGCGCGAAGCGCCCCCACCCCGTGGGCCCGCCGTTCGGTTCCGGTCGGTACCGGCCTGTTCACCGGGGGTCCCGAATCGGACGGGACGGCTGGTGTGCACGCCCTGGTTGGGCCAAAGTGGGGGACAGAGGCCCGAACACCGGCGCTTCACAGGCCAGTGACCGGACCCCCGCGTCCGGCCCGACCGACCGGGAGAGAAGCAAGGGTGTCGCTCGTCTACCGCAGCATCGCCACCGTGGACCTGGACCGCGACATCACCGGCGAGGCCGCGGCCGCCCTCGCCGCCTGGCTGAGCCGCCGCGGTCCGGCCGGTGCGCGGGTCGACTTCACCCGGTCGGGCTCCTACGAGCTCAGCAGGCGGTCCAGAGCCATGGTGGTGCGCCACGACAACCGCGAGGACCGCATCTCCTTCCTCCGGCTCACCACCGAGTCGGACAAGGCCGACGGGCGCTGGCGCACCACCGCCACCATCGTCTCCGACCCCCAGCGGCTGCCGCACGGCTACAGCTGGGTGGACATGACCGCCGACCCCCGGCACGAGCTGTCCGGCCCCGACCGGCTCGACGTGGTGCCGCCGGACGCGGTGCGCATGCTCCTGGAGCGGCTCCCCTGCCGCGACGGCGGACAGCGGCTGGGCCCCGACCCGGCCATCGTGCGCGGCCGCGACCCCGAGGCGGTCCGCGCGCTGGCCGCGGCGATCGCCGACCCGGCCCGCAGGCTCGCCGTCGTCGTCTTCGGCCCGCCGACCGACACGACCGTGGCCGCCTGGCGGGACACCATGGCGGCCGTGCTCGCCCGGTCGGCCGGCATGTGCGCGGGGTACGTCCTGGACGCCGCCGCCCACGAGCGGCTCGCGGCGCTGCTGCCGCGGGGGGCCGACGTGCCCGCCGGCGGGGTGCGCACCTTCCTTCCCGGCGTCGACCCCGACGACGGCGCCGACGCCCAGCGCCACCCGCGCATGTCGGCCCACACCCTGGACTCGGCCCGGGAGGAGGGGCGGGTGCGCCCCTGGGTGAGCCGGGCGCTGGCCCGGTCGGTGCGCGACAACGCGGTCGACGCCCCGCTGCCCGCGGAGCTGCGCGCCATCGACACCCTGCTCAACGAGGAGGAGCTCGACGCCTACCTGCGCGAGCAGGAGAACGGGTCGGGCTCCGCCCCGGTCGCACCGGCCACCACCGGGCCGCACGGCACCGACCTGGTGCCGATGCTCAAGGCCCGCCTGGCCGACCAGGCGCGGGACGCCGAGCGGCTGCGCGCGGAGGCCAAGCGGCTCAGTGTGCGCGGCACCGAGCAGGCCAAGGAGCGCGAACGGCTGGCGGCCGAGCTCACCGAGGTCACCGAGGAGCTGCACCACGCGCGGTCCGCCCTGCACACCGCCACCGGTGAGCTGGCGTGGCTGCGCGAGCGGCTGAACGAGGAGGGGCTGTACCGGCTGGCCGCCGAGCACCCCCCGGCCGACCGGCCCCTGGGACCGCCCCGCACGGTGGAGGAGCTGCTGGAGCGGATCACCGACCGCAGCAACCTGCCCAACCTGTACTTCACCATCGAGGACCGCGACACCGTGCGGGAGCTGACCGGCAGCCGCAAGGAGAAGCTGTGGGTCACGCGCGCGTGGGAGGCGCTGCTGGCGCTGGACGACTACGCGCGCTACCAGCTGGCCAACCCGGAGTCGGGGCTGGGCTTCCACGACTACCTGCGCGAGCCGCCGAACGGGTACCGGGCGGTCCCGGTCAAGCGGCTGGCCTCCCGGGAGAGCGACACCGTGCGCAACCGGGACAAGCTCAGCGACAAGCGGGTCTTCAAGGTCCCGCGCGAGGTCTCCCCCGACGGGGAGGTGCCGATGTTCGCGCACATCAAACTCGACAGCGAGTACGGGATCTGCCCCCGCCTGTACTTCTACAGCGACCTCGGGCCGGGCACCACCAACCGCATCTACATCGGCTATCTGGGCCGCCACCTGCCCGTGCAGGGCACCAACTGAGCACTCGTACCCTCGGTAGACATGGGAAACCCGACGGAAGCGGCCCCCCGCGCGCTGCCCGAGCAGGAGTGGCGCGGGCGCGAGGCCCGCCACCACGCGCGCGTGGACGCCCTCGTCTCCGCCCACCTGGAGCGCAGGGCGGCCGGGATCAAGCACCCCGTCGAGGACTTCCTGTTCACCTACTACAGCCACAAGCCCGCACAGCTGCGCCGCTGGCACCCGGGGGCGGGGGTGGTCCTGGAGGGGCTGTCCCCCGAAGGGCTGCGCTGGTACCGGTCCGCAGAGGGCCCATCGGACGCGGACTCCCCTGACGCCGCTGAGCTGGACGTGCCGGCCTTCCTGGAGAAGAAGGGGCCGACCGTCGCCTTCGTGCTGCGGCTGCTGCGCGCGGTGCAGGGGCGCCAGGCCCACCTGGGGTGCTTCGGCCTGCACGAGTGGGCCATGGTGTACCGGCTGGGCCAGGACCAGGTGCGGCACGCGTCGGTGCCCCTGCGCCTGGGCGCGGAGGGCACGGACGAAGTGGTGGAGTCGCACCGGATCACGTGCTCGCACTACGACGCGTACCGGTTCTTCACCGAGGAGGCGCGGCCGCTGAACCGGCTGCGGCCGACCCGCGAGGGCCAGGCCGAGCTGGACCAGCCGGGGTGCCTGCACGCCAACATGGACCTGTACAAGTGGGCCTACAAGCTGTCCCCGCTGGTGCCCTCGGAGCTGGTCGCCGACTGCTTCGTCTTCGCCAAGGACATCCGCGAGCTGGACATGCGGGCCTCCCCCTACGACCTCGAGGCGCACGGGTACACGCCGGTGCGGATCGAGACGGCCGAGGGCAAGGCGGAGTACCTGGAGGCGCAGAAGGCCTTCGCCGAACGGGGCCGGGGGCTCCGGGCACGGCTGCTCGACGTGCTGGCCGCGGTCGAGCCCCTGCTGCCGGCCGAGCGCCCGTGACACCGCCCCGGTAGGGCGCCTGGAGGAGCGCCGGGCGGCGGACCGGCCGCTCGGGCCCCGCCGCACACTCCCGCCGGGACGCCTCGGTCGCCGACGGGGGATCGTGCCCTCATCGGCGGAGGCCGGTGCCCCTGATTCGGCGGAGGTCGGGGCCCGAGAGTCCCCGCCGACCGGACCGACGTGGAACGTGCTCGGAGGGGCCGTTCGGGCCTGCGGCGGCGGACCGGCCACGGACGCTCGCCGCCCGGCCCGGAGGAGCTCCGGCGAATGCCCACCGACGATCCACTGAGCCTTGCGGAGGTCGTGTGGGGGAAGGGC
This sequence comes from Nocardiopsis halophila DSM 44494, assembly GCF_000341245.1. GTDB lineage: Bacteria > Actinomycetota > Actinomycetes > Streptosporangiales > Streptosporangiaceae > Nocardiopsis_A > Nocardiopsis_A halophila. Next base: position 280 of record NZ_ANAD01000089.1, on the reverse strand, counting down.
CTCCGGCCGCTGGGCCCTGGGTCCCCGCCGGGCAGGGAGTGATCGACGTGCCCCCACCGTGGCGCAAGGGCCTGCCGATCGGCGCTTCGCGCCGATCGGCCCCACAGACAGGCCGACGGCGCACCGGCGCGCATCGGCAGGGGTGGACCTCCCCCTTCCCGGTCGCCGGTCCCGGCCGCTGCCGGGCCGATCGCAGGACCGGCGGCCGTCCCACGGAACCGACGCCGACCCCGACAACAGGGCGGGACCGGAGTCCGTCCCCGGTGGGCCGGGCTCATGG
>NZ_ANAD01000088.1 GCF_000341245.1 Nocardiopsis halophila DSM 44494 | reverse complement strand
GTCGGCCTGCGCGGACCAGTCCGGAGTCGTAGGCGGCGATCACCGCCTGCGTCCTGTCTCGCACACCCAGCTTGGCCAGGATGTTGGACACGTGCGTCTTGACCGTCTCCACCCCCACGAACGCCTCGGCGGCGATCTCGGCGTTCGACAGGCCCCGGGCCATCCGCTTCAGGGTGTCGGCCTCGCGGGTGGTCAGGCCCGCCACCGCTCGGGCGGCCGGCCCCTCTTCGCCGGCGTGCGCGGCCGCCAGTGACCGGATCGCCTCGGGGAACAGCAGCGAGTCGCCGGAGTGCACCACCCGCACGGCCGCCAGGATGTCCTCCGGCCGGCTGCGCTTGAGCAGGAACCCCGCCGCTCCCGCGCGCAGGGCGCCGTAGACGTAGTCGTCGTTCTCGAAGGTGGTCACCACCAGGACCTTGGGCGGCCGGTCGAGGCGCACCAGCGCCGCGGTGGCCTGGATCCCGTCCAGGCGGGGCATGCGCACGTCCATCAGCACCACGTCGGGCGCGGTCCGCCGGACCAGGTCCAGGGCCGCGTCTCCGTCGTCGGCCTCGCCCGCCACCTCCATGCCGGGCTCGGCGCCGATGAGCGCGCCCAGCCCCGCCCGTACCAGCGCCTCGTCGTCGACCAGCGCCACCGAGACCACCGCCGCCTCCTCCGCCGACCCTCCGCCGTTCCTCACCGGCCCCCCTTCCACGGGATCTCCGCCGCCAGGCGCCATACCCCGTCCTCAGCCCCTGCGCGCAGTTCGCCGCCCAGGAGGCGGACCCGCTCGCGGGCGCCCGCCAGCCCCCGGCCCCCGCGCGCCTCACCGCGCCGGGCGCTGCGCCCGGTGCACGGGTTGGAGACTTCGGCCCGCACCGCGGTCTCGGAGGCGTCGACCCGCACCCGGACGGGCCCGCCCGACCCGTGCCGCAGCGCGTTGGTCACCCCCTCCTGGCAGATCCGGTACAGCTCCCGCGCGAGCACCGCGGGCAGCTCCCCCACCGGCCCGCGGGCCTCGTAGTCGGCCTCGGTGCCCGCGGCCCGGGCCGCTTCGACCAGGTGCGGGACGTCGGCCAGCGTGCGCTGCGGGGCCCGCTCGCCGGGGCGTTCGCGCAGCAGGCCGAGCACGTGGTCCAGTTCGGCGGTGGCGGTGCGCGCCTGTTCGGCGATGGCCTCCAGGGCGCCGCGGGCGAACGCGGGGTCGCGGTCGATCACCCGGGAGGCCGCCCCCGCCTGCAGCGCCACGACCGAGAGCGCGTGGCCGATGGAGTCGTGCAGCTCGGCGGCGAGCCGGTTGCGCTCGCCGAGGTCGTCGGCGCGCGCCCGCACCGCGGCGAGGCGGTCGGCGGCCGAGGCGCCGAGGAAGGGGCGGGCCAGCCGGGCGGCGCCCGCGCCCAGCAGCGCCATCGTGGAGATCAGGGCCGCCAGCATCATGGCGCCGACCAGGGGGGACAGCCAGCGGCGGCTCCCCTGGGGCGCCCAGTCCACCAGGATGACGCGCTGGCCCATGTCCGGTGCCTGCCCCAGGAGGGCCACCAGGGCCAGCGAGGCCGCGTCGGTGAGCACCACCATCGTGAGCACGCACACCGCCAGGCCCACCGCGAACAGCAGCGCCAGCCAGCAGCAGCCCCGCGCCCGGGTGCGCCAGTCGGCCCCGGCGAGCGGCGGCTCATCGGCCAGGGGGCCGCCCAGCAGGCTGCGGGCGATCTGCGCCTGGAGCGCGTGCACGCCGGGCAGGAACCCCGTCAGCCCGCCCAGGGCCGCCGCCACGAGCGTCCCGGCCAGGCCCGGAACGCCGAACCCCTCCTCCGGGGTCCACGGCGACAGCAGGCTGATCAGGACCAGGACGCCGATGAAGAAGGGCATGAACAGCGCCCCGCCGAGGACGAGGTACACCCATCGGGTGTAGGTCCGGGCGGAGACGAGCGGCGCGACGGCGGCGCGGAGGATCCCCACGCCATGATCGTGGCACGCGGGGCCGCGCATGCGCCTCCCCCTCCCGGGGGACGCGGTTCACCGCCGGGCGGGAGGCACCCGGGCCGTGTTCCCGGAAGTGTCGGGGGTGTCCGGCGGAAGGCCCGCCGGACGGTGACCCGAGGATTCGGGGAGGCGGCCATGGCGGTAGCGGCGAAGGCGCGCACGGACATGGGGAGGTGGGCGTTCCCAGGGGCGCTGGCCTGGTCGGCGGGGGCGGCGCTGCTGTCCCTGGCCTGGTCGGCGGGGGTACTGCCGCACCCGTTCTCGCGGGAGGACGGGGTGGGCATCGGCGCGGTGCTCAACGCGTTCGACCCGGCGGTGGGCTCGGCGTTCATGCTGGCCCTCGGGGCGCTCGGGGCCGTGTGCGCGACGGTGCTGGTGCGGGCCCCCTCGGGGGTGGCGGCCCGGGCCGCGTCGGTGACCGCGCTGCTGCTGGCGGGGGTGATCGTGCTGGTTCCGCTGCACGGAGCGCTGCTGACGCTGCTGGGGTACACCCCGGTCGTCATCGCCGCGGGCTGGGCGGTCCCGGGACTGCCGGCGAGCTACCTGGAGTACGTGACCTCGGCGGAGAGCCTCTTCCTGCTCTACTCGGCGCTGGGGGCGGTGCTGTGGGGCGTGGGCGGCCTGGCCGGCCTGCGCGCCCAGCGCGGCGCCTGCGGCGTGTGCGGCAGGACCGGGGACTGGAGCGCCGAGCGTGAGGAGCCCGTGCGGGCGGCGGCGCTGCGCACGGGCAGGATCGCGGTGGCCGTGGCGGTCGCGGCCTCGCTGGTCTACCCGGCGATCCGGGTCCCGTGGATCTTCGGCGTCTACCCCGGGCTCGACGGGGGCCAGGGGTTCACCCCCGATCCAGGGACGCTGACCATCGGGCTGGGGCTGGCCTCGGGGGCGGTCGGCGGTGCCGTGCTCATGCTGGGCCTGGTGCAGCGCTGGGGCGTGCGGTTCCCCGGCTGGATGGTCGGCCTGGCGGGCCGCAGGGTGCCCGTCCCGGTGGCGGTGGTGCCCGCGTCGCTGGTGGCGCTGGCGCTGGTCTCCCTGGGCAAGGTGGTTCCGGCGGCCTGGCTCACCGGTTCGTTCCTCACCGCCCAGGCCCCGGGCGGGGCGAACCTGGTGCACGAGGCGGCGTTCGCGGCGATGCTGCTGTGGGGCGCGGCCCTGGCGGTGGCGACCGCGGCCTACGCGATCCGCCGCCGCGCGGAGTGCTCCACCTGCGGAGAGGGCGACCCCGAGGCCGTCGGCTCCTGAGTTCCTCTGAGGCCGGGAAGTCTGAGTCCGGGAAGGAAGCGCGAGGGGCCGCGGCCCGGCGGAGGCGCGGGGGCGCACGAAGGACGGCGGCCGCTGGCTGATCGCGGTCCCGGCCGGCCGAAGGGCGTGCGCCGAGCACCACGGCTCCGCACGGACCAGGACGGGCCCGACCTTCGGGGGCCGGGCCCGTCCGCATGCGTGCAGGCCGCCCCGTCAGCGGTGAGGGGCGGGCACAGACCCGTCGGGGCGCCTCCGACGGGGTCCGGTCGCTACACTCGCCCCGATGTGCAACCCTTCCGCGGATTCGCCCTTTTCCGGGACAGGGGCGCGCGGCCCGACTAGCATCAGAGATGAGCCCAGGCCCCAGGCCCCAGGCCCCAGGCCCCAGGCCCTCGGCCCCCGCGTCTCCGCCCTCCGACCGGACGACCGGGCCGCCAGGCGGCCTCTCGCTCTGGGCCCGTGCCCCTGAGGAGATCCGGCGCTGGACCACGTGGCGCGGCGCGATCGTCCTCGCGGTCGCCCGCACCCTGACCTCGACGATCCGGCTGATCGACGCGCTGGCCCTGTTCCGCGGCGACCCGCGGGTGCAGACCGTTTTCACCTGCGACGACGGTTCGGCCTTCAGCGGCCGCACCGGCCGCCTGCTGGCCGAGTCGGGGGCCGTCCTCGTCGACGGGGACGAGGCCCGGCGGGTCCCGGCCTCGCTCGTCCTGACGGCCAGTGAGAACGTCGACCTGACCGGCCTGGACGCGCCCGTGGTCGTCCTCCCGCACGGCATCGGCTTCCAGAAGTACGTTCCGGACTCCGAAAGCGGCCGGCGCCGCCTCTCGGGCGTCGTCCGCGACGAGTTCGCCGACCGCCCGAACGTCATCACGGTGCTGACCCATCCGGCACAGCGCGACCAGCTGCGCAAGGCGTGCGGGCAGGACTCCGTCCTGGCCGACCGCGCCGAGGTTGTGGGCGACCACGTGCACGACCGCGTGGTGGCCGGACTGCGGCGGCGCCCGCTGCACCGGGAGCGCCTGCACGCCGGCCCCGGCGACCGCCTCATCGTGCTGAGTTCGACCTGGGGCGGGCAGGGGCTCCTCGGCTCCTCGCCGCTGCTCCCCCATCGCCTGCTCACCGAGCTGCCCCTGGACCGGTACCGGGTCGCCGCCGCCCTCCACCCCAACATCTGGACCGCGCACGGCCCCTGGGGCGTACGGCAGGTCCTCGAACCCGCCATTGACGCCGGCCTCCGGCTCCTTCCTCCGGAACGGGGGTGGGAGGCCGCGATCACGGCGGCCGACTGCGTGATCGGGGACCACGGGTCGGTGACCCTGTACGCGGCGGGGGCGGGGACCCCCGTGCTCCTCGGGGCGTTCGGCGAGGAGTCCGTTCCCGGAACCGCCATCGGCGCGCTCGCCGAGAGCGCGCCACGGCTCGACCATGCACTCCCGTTGCGGGGCCAGATCGACGCCGCGATCGACGGGCACGCACCGGACAGGCATGACGGAGCGACGGAACAGGCCTTCGCGTACCAGGGCGCCGCGACGCACCGGCTGCGCGCGCTCCTGTACCGGGAACTGGGCCTGACGCCGCCCGAGCCCCCGGCCGCAGGGAGGACGCCCCGCACCCGACCGCCCTTCGGAGCCCCCGACGGCTCGGACTCGGGAAACCCGGGAGCGGGCGGCGAGCCGCCCCCAGAGAGGGAACGGCGCACGCCCATGCAGGGGCCCGCCGAACCGGAGCCGGAGTGGCGGGAGGTCACCGCCTTCGAGGTGCTGACGCGCGTGCAGGACGTGGAGCACGTGGAGGGCACGGCGGCCGGGGACACACGGTTCATCACGGTGGAACGCTTCCCTGCCGCGGTCGCCGGACCGGCCGATCCGGGTGACGGTCGGCTGCGTCATCTCGCCGTCTCTGAGGCCGAACCCGATGAGGCGCTGGCACGCTCAGCGTCCGTCATCCTCCGCTCATCGCGCTCCGAACACGGAGAGCGCCCCGAGTTCTTCGAGGACGCCTGGCTGGCCGGGGCCGGGACCGGTGAGGAATGGGCGGCCGACACCCTTATGCGCCATCCGGGGGCGCTCATGGCCGTTTCGGCCGCCCCTCCCCTCACCGGGGCGGAGGCCGGGGTGCCGACAGATCGCCACAGGTACACGGCCCACCTGCGGGACGGGTCCTCCGTGTCGGTCCGCACGTCGGCCGCCGTCCCCCTGGGGATCGCGGCGGCCGTCGCCTATACGGTCGTCAGGGGCGCAGGCGTCGGCGAAGCGCGTGTCAGCGACGGGCGGAGGACGTGGCGGGCCCACACGTCGCGGGGGTGAACGGGCCGGCCCAACCCCGCGTTGATCTCGGGGAAGTCGGCCTTAAGAGGACGTTTTTAAGGCCGACTTCCCCGAGATCAACGACAGGGGCTCAGTCCTCGTCGGACAGCCGGCGCTCCACCTCCCGGGCCCGCGGCGAGCCGCCTTCGCGGTAGATCTCCAGCGCCCGCCGCAGCTGGCCTTCGGCCTCGGACCGCAGGTTCATCCGCTCCATCGCCCGGGCCAGGTCCTCGCGGGCCTCGGCCTCGTAGTAGGTGGCGTCCAGCTTCTTCAGGGACTCGGCGGCTTCCGTGAGGACGCCGACCGCCTCGGGAACCCTCCCCGCCCCCAAGTGCAGGCGCCCCAGGCTCGCCTGCGCGCGCCCCGCCATGCGGACATCGGGCTGGGGCAGGCCCAGGAAGCGCGCGAGGGCGTCCTCCATGTCCGCACGGGCACGCTCCTCGCTGCCCGCCGCCGCATGGGCACAGCCGCGGAAGTACACGGCGAGCGCGCCGCCCCGGCGCCCGTTGTGGTCGTCGCCGAGGGTGGTGCACAGCGCCTCCGCCCGGTCGTAGGCGGACACGGCGGCACCGGGGTCGCTCCCTTCGAGGAGGCGACCGTGGAATTCGTTCGCCGAGGACTCCAGCATCACGTCGCCGACGTCGGGGGCGAGCGCGAGCGCGCGCTCCAGTTGCCGCCGCGCCTCCTCCCTGTCGCCCAGGTCGGTGAGCGGGCGCGACACGACGGTCCGCAGCCGCATCTCCGCCGCGGGGACGCCCGCCCTCGCGGCGGCGTCGGCTCCGGCCCGGCCGGTCTCCGCCCAGTCCTGCACGAAGCGGACGTTCATGTACAGCGCGGTCGCCATCTCCGCCGTCCGCCACACGATTCCGTCGAACCCGTCGGGCCCCTTGAGCCCGTCGCGTCCCGCCTCGGCTCCGCGCCGGACGAGCCCGGTCAGTGTGCGCCGCTCGTGTTTGAGCCACGCGAGCGCGCGCGCCTTGGCCTTGCCGTCGTCTCCGAAGGGGTCGTCCCTCCCTGCGGTGAGGGCGTCGACGTCGGTCGCCCGGGTGCGCGTGCCCATGACGGCCAGGTCGGCGAAGGCCAGGCGCGCCAGGAACCGCTCCGCCATCGCCTCCAGCGCCGCATGCCGGCTCCGCGTGCCGTCCGACTCCGCTCCCCGGTCCCGCGCGTCGGCGGCGATGAGCGGGTGCCGGAAGCGGTACCTCCCGACGTGCTCGGAGACCAGCAGGTTGGCGTCCGCCAGTTCCGCGAGCAGGGGCCGGGCATCGCCGCCCTGGGCGACCGCTTCGGCGGTCGGCACCTCGAAGTCCTCCCCCGGCCATTCGCCCAGGGCCCGGTACAGCGCGGCGGCCCGATCCGACAGGCGCTCGTAGGAGATCCCGAAAGCCGCGGACAATGTGTGCGCCCCCAGACCGATCGCGGCCAGCCTGCGCTTCTCGTCGCCGAGCTCCGCCAGGAGCCCGGCGGTGTCGCCCGACCTCCGGAGCCGCGCGCCGACCATGACCAGGGCGAGCGGGAGGCCGTCGCAGGCCTCGGCGAGCCGGTCGACGTCGGGGTCGGCGGGGATGAGGGGCCGGACCTGTGCCGGCTCCTGCGCCCCTTCGACGACGACGAGGACCGGGGCCTCGGCGGTGAGGGCGCGGAACTCGGCCACCCGCGCCTCGAAGGTGTCCGGGAGGAACCGGTCCCGGACGCCGAGGTCGCGCAGGCACTCCGTCACAGCCTGGTCGGGGTCGGACCGGGCACCGGTCCCCGCGGGCGGGTACTCGTAGTACACCCGTCCTCCCGGGAACATGTGCTCAAGGCGGTGCGCCGCCTGCCTGAGGAGCGAGGACTTGCCCACCCCGGGCGGCCCCTCGTAGACGAGCACCCCCGATCCCGCCGAGCCCCCGAACATGCGGGTCATGCCGTCCAGCTCGCTCGTCCTGTCGACGAACACACCGGGAGCGGGCGGAACATTGGCGGGACGGCGCTTGCGGCCTCCGGGCCCGCCACCGTCCCCGCCCTCGGACCTGCCTCCGAAAGCGCCCGCACCGACGTGGACGTCTCCGTACACCGCGCCGACCTGGACCACGTTCTCGGCGCGGCCCGACTGCTCGTTGCACACAGCGGGCGTACCCGTGCGCTCGTCCGAGCGCTCTCCCTGCGCCTCGCGCACCTCGTGCGCCGTGGGGTCGTCGAGGCCCTCCGGCCCGTCCTCGCCACCCTGCCGCATAGCGCTCCTTCGGGGGGTCCTCCGCTGGGGCATGGCGCCGATTCCGCCTCAATGGCCGAATCGGCCGGGAATCCAGGGCGACCTTACCTCGGAGGCACACCTTGGTCGCGGGTCGTGACCGCATCGCGCCAGCGGCCGGGCTTCCGCGCGCGCTCGGGCATCACCTCATCGACCGACTTTCCTGTGCCGTCCCTTCACGCGACCTCCGAACCTCCTCCACGTGCCGTCTCCGTGTGCCGTCCCCCGCTCCGTGTGCCCTCCCTCCGCCCGCACCCGCGAGGAGGCCTTGATGCCCCTTCTCCCGCACGGCGCCCACGCCCCCGGCTCCGTCCCGCGCGCGCTGGACGGGCACCTCATGCTCCAGGTCAAGAGAGTCGACCCCGCCCCGTTCGACGACGTCTCCCCCGTCGACGGGGGCCTGGTCTTCTGCGGGCTCAAGGCCGCCGAGAACAAGGCCGCGGTCCTGCGCGACCGGCCCTTCACCGGCCCCGTCCTGATCGATCCGTCCGCGTACGAGAAGCACGTCGCCACCCCCGACCGCCCCTTCGACACCGGAGAGGCCTCCCTGATGGCCGCGGACGGCCTGGAGGAGCAGCTGGAACGCCAGCGCATGCAGGGGGCGACCATGGCCGTCACCCCCACGGCCCTCCTCTCGACGGGCGACCTCGCATCGCTCGAAGCCGTGGCCGAACGGGCACTGGAGATCAGCGGCGACGACGTGCTGCTCTCCTTGCCCGTCGACGCGCGCTGGCTGCGTGCCCCGCACCACCACGACCTGATCTCGATGCTCCGCCAGGTCCCCCTCCCCAAGGCGCTCGTCCTGTGCGCGACCCACGACCCGCTCTCGACCGCCGAGGCCGCGGCCAACCTCAGGGAGGTCGTCTCGTCCGTCCCAGGGATCGGCCTGCTCCGCTCGGACCTGGCCGCCCTGGACGCCATGGTCCACGGCGCCGGTTTCGCCTCCATCGGCGACTCCGCCTCCGCCCGGCACGGCCCCACCCCCGGCCGCCGGGGCCCCGGCCCCCGCAGGCGCGACCCGGCCGTCCTGCTCCCCCGCGCGCTGAGCTACCACTACGGCGAGACCATCGCCACCGCGTTCGACGGCGCCGAGGCCCCCCTGTGCCCCTGTGGGGCGTGCCTGGAGTGGGGCGCCGCCAACGGGTCGGCCGACGGCCGGCGCCCGCTCACCACGTTCACCGACGCGGTCGACACCCACGGCGCCCACCGGCACAACCACGCGGTCTGGTCGGCGCTGTGGGAGTGGATCATGCGCGCCGCCGACGAGGCCGATGCCAAGGAGCGGTGGCAGAAGTACTGCCGGCGGGCCCTGACCGAGATCGCAGGGCTCAATGAGGCCGCGGGACGCCCCGGGCGCACGTTCGGGCCCTCGGCCGCGCTACGCGTCTGGGCGGGACGCGAGCCGCGCCGCGGACGCCTCTGAGGCCAGGAGGCCCCGGCGCTCCGACGCCCCCAGCACCGTTTCGGCGAGCTTCCAGGCCACCGGGGTCCAGCGGCGCCGCGCGGGGGCCGGCGGGACGAGGAGGTGCACCCCCGTGCATCCGGTGCGGCCGCAGGCGTGCGCACCGCCCCCGTCCGTGCCGCTGCCCTCCGCACCGCACCCGCGTGTCCCGAGGCCGATTCCGTAGTAGTCGGCCTCGGCGGCCGCGACGGCCTCGTCCTTAGGGCGGCGACCGGCGATCGCGGCGCGCGCGCAGGTCGGGGGGAAGCGTCCCGCACGGCGGAGCGCGGTGTGCCAGTGGGGCGACTCGACCACGGCGAGCTCTACGCGCAGGGGCGTCGCGGCGCGGCGGACGACGTACCCGCCCTGCCTGCTCACCGCCGTCGCCGGGGCGGCCCGCAAGAGACAGCGCTCCCGCTCGCTCAGGGCGCTCTCCGGAACCGGCTCCCCCAGGGGAAGGCCCATCAGCGCTTCGAGCACGCCCAGTCTCAGGATCGGCGGCTGCCCTGTTCTCGCCCGCCTGTCGAGCTCACCGGCATCCGCCCGGAAGAAGACCGTCGCGGGCACTCCGAGGACACGGAGCCGGGCATGACGCAACGCGACCGCGCCCGTTCCCGGCTGCTCTGCTGAGGCGCCCAGCAGGGCGCGACCGAAGGCGAGGGCGGATTCGGCCTCGGTATCGGCTTCACCATCTGTCCGCACCGGCCCAAGTGTGCCGGATTGCTCCCGCACCCGCGGGGGATTCCGGCAAGCCTGCACCGGGGCCCACGCCACGCCCGGTCGGGCGCCCCCGGCGGTGCGCAGGTGGCCCACGGTGCGGGACGGCTCTAGCATTACCGAACGTACGGCCGGTTCCGGCCGCGGACCGACCGCTCGGCGGCCCGGAACGGCCTGGTGCGGCTCGGCACGGCCCTGCTCGGTGTCCGTTTCGCACATGCCGTCCCGACCGCATCCCCGCATCGTCCCGCACCCGTCCCACCGCGCCGTCGGCCCTTCCGCGCCCCCATGGGCGCGGGCACCGGCGACCGCGGTCCCGTGCCGCGCACCGGCACCGCGACCCCGAGGCCCCGACAACCGTGACGCCCGACCCCGAGCCCCCTCCCGCAGCCGGCCGTTCCGCCGGGCCTGCCGATGTTCCGGGCAGCGATCCCGCAGGCGGTCCCGCCGCCGCGATCAGGATCGGCTTCTTCCAGTTCGCCCCCGGGGCGCGCAGCGCGCGGGAGAACATCGCCGCCGTCCGCACGGCCCTCGACACCTACGGCGATGGCGGGGCGGAGGCGGCCGACGGGCTCGACGGCGCCGTCGTCGTCCTCCCCGAGTTCTTCCTCGGCCCCTACCGGAGTCCGGACGAGCGCTTCCCCGCCGACGGGCTGGCCGACCTGCTCCGCCCGCTCACCGAGGCCGCCGCCGACCGGCGCCTGCGCCTGGTCGGCAGCCTGCCCGTGCGGTGCTCCCGGGGGTGGGTCAACCGGGCGGTCGCCATCGGTCCGCACGGGCCGTCCGCCGTCCACGACAAGGTGCGGCTGTTCGGCCCCGAGCGGGCCGCCTTCACCGCCGGCGGCACCCGGCACCGGGTCGTCGACGTCGCCGGGCTGCCCTGCACGGTGCAGATCTGCATGGACATCGCCGACCCGGGCCCGGCCCGGGCCGCGGCGGCCGAGGGCGCCGCGGCGGTCCTGAGCCCGTCGGCGGTGTCCGTGGACCTGCTGCGCATCCTCCACCGGGCGCGCGCCGTGGAGAACCAGGTGGTCAGCGTCTTCTGCAACCGGCACGGCACGGACCCCGACGGCACCGTCTACCTGGGCCGCAGCGCGATCTTCCTGCCCGACGGCACCGACGTGTCGGCCCCGGCCGACGCCGACGCCCTGGTCCTGCGGACCCTGCCGCCCGAACGGCTGCGCTCCTGGTCCGACGCGCGCCGCTCACTGATCGGCGCCCCAGCGGGATAGGACACGCCGGTGGGGCCGGCCGCCCTCCTCACAGTGGTGCCGACCCCGGGGGCCCGCACGGGTGCGGGCCGAAGGCCCGCTTCCCGGCTCCGCGGCCGACAGCGACGTCCTGATCCTGCGCCCCCTGCGACCACTGCTCCCCGAGCGGTTGCCCTCCTGGCCCGACGCGCGCTGATCGCCGTCCGGCCCCCGGGACCACCCGGGGCCGCCCTCCAACCGCTTCACACTGCCGCCCCCGGGAGCACCGGCCCGGGCACGGGCCGAGGCCGGCCTCCCGGACACTGCGGCGCGGTCGCGTCCGCGGTCGTCCCGGACCGCTCAGGGGAGCCCTGCCGGGGGAGCACCGCGAACGGTCGGTGCCCGCCCTGCCCCCGCCGCCCCGGCTCAGCCGCGTTTGACCACCAGGCGGTCGCCGAGCACCAGGGCGTCCAGGTCCATCGCGAGAAAGGCGCGGCAGGCGTCGTCCGGCGTCTCGACGAGCGGCTCGTGCCTGCGGTTGAAGGAGGTGTTGAGCAGAACCGGCACCCCGGTGCGCGCGGCGAAGCACCGGAGCAGCAGGTCGCAGCGCTCGTCCTGGTCGCGGCGGACGGTCTGCACCCGGGCGCTGCCGTCGACGTGGGTCACCGCCGGGATCCGGGCGCGCCGCTCCGGCAGGACCGGGACGGCGAGCTCCATGAAGGGGGCGGGCCGGTCCAGGTCGAAGAAGTCGGCGGCCCGCTCCTGGAGCACCATCGGGGCCGGCGGGCGGAACCACTCGCGCCGCTTCACCGACCCGTTGATCCGGGCGCTCATGCCCGGGCGCCGGGGGTCGGCCAGGATGCTGCGGTGCCCCAGCGCCCGGGGGCCCAGCTCGGACCGCCCCTGCCACCAGCCGAGCACCTGGCCCGCGGCCAGCCGCTCCGCCGCCTCCTCGACCAGCTCGGCCTCGGGCGGCCGGACGTGCCGCACGCGGTCGCCGAACCGGCGCAGCGCCGCTTCGACCGCCTCCGGCGCATAGCGCGGCCCCAGGTAGGCGGTGCGCAGGGCGGTGTCGACCGGCAGGCCGCGCCGGTGCACCTCGTGCATCAGCTTGCCCAGGGCCTGGCCGTCGTCGCCCGGCGCAGGCACCACGAACACCTCGCCGAACGGCCCCTCGCGGACGATCCGGCCGTTGGCCACGCAGTTGAGCGCGACCCCGCCGGCCAGGCAGAGCCGGTCACCGCCGACCAGCCGGTGCGCCCGGCGGACCAGGCCCAGCAGGATCTCCTCCAGCACGGCCTGGCCGGCGTGCGCGATGTCCATGTCGTCCCTGCCGAACCGCCCGGCCTGCACGGGCCGCCCGCGCGCGGCGGCGAAGGCGTCCCACACGGCCTGCTCGCGCGGGGCGGGGGCGGGCCACCCGAAGTACCACCGCCCCATCGTGTTGGCCAGCACCGCGCGGGTGAAGCGCGGGTCCACCCGGTAGGTGCCGTCGGCGGCGGTCCCGGCCCACTCCCGCACCAGCTCCGTGAAGCGCGAGGGCCGCCCGTGGGCGGCCAGCGCCATGGTGGTGCCCTCCTCGTGCATCCGGCCCGCACCGGCCAGCGCGCCGACCGCCGTGTAGAAGTGGCCGAGCGAGTCGGCGACGAAGCCCCCGTCGGCGGTCGAGAGCCGCTCCACCGGCTCCAGGCCGTCCGGTCCCGCCCGCCACAGGGAGGTCCCGGTGAGCAGGCCCCCGCAGTCGCCCTGGCCGTCCACCACGAGCACCGCCGCGTCGGGCAGGCCGGAGGTGTAGAAGGTGCTCGCGGCGTGGAAGAGGTGGTGCCCCTCGCGGACCAGACCGCCGGAGTTGTCCACCGCGCGGTCGCCGGGGCCGCCGAAGAACGCCCGGTAGCCCGGCAGGGAGCGCAGGTGCCGGTAGGCCAGGCGGGAGTCCCAGCTGTGCTTGCGCCGGTCGCCGACGCGCTCGGAGGCCAGCGCGGTGACCTCCCCTGCGGGGTCCAGCAGGGCCGCGCCCCCGTCGTGCCAGGAGCTGGCGTGGGTGTGCACCAGGGCGTGCGGGACCGGGCCCGCGGCCGGCTCCCCTCCGCCGCCGCTCAGGCGGTGAATCCCAAGGAAGCGACGAATGTGAACTGCGGCGACCTGTTCTCCAGGCGGACGACCACGAAATCGTCGTACAGGCCCGGGGGAACCTCGGTGTCGACGCGCACCCGAACACTCACCCGCGCCGGAAACGCGACACCGGAAAGATCGACGGGAACATTGATCTTATTATTGTCGGCACTCGTCAGAAGAGCGCTCGAAAGAAGGGTCTCGGTGAAGTGGTTCGGCTGGTCCTCTTCGTAGAGGACCACGGTGACGGCGTGCCCCGGATATCCGGCGAACGTCGCCACGCCCTCGGTCCTCAGGCGCAGTGCGGTGGTGTCGGGGCCGCTCGGGTCGGTCTTGGCCAGCGTGAGCGGGAGCTCCATGGCGAGGCCGGAGTACGCCGCGTCCCCGTAAACACCCGGCTCGTCCCCGAGATGAATGCGGCCCTGCCACACGAGTTCCGCTTGAGCGCTGTGCATGCACCCTCCTCGCCGATTCGCGGAGACGCATCGTAGCACCGGGGGAACGATTCATTCATAGAGGCTTTCCTCCCTCCCCGAATTTCCTTCTCCGGACGGAAGTGCGCTCCGGCACCTCCTTTCGCCTTCCTCTCCCCTGGCGCGCGCCGCGGACGGCCGCGGCGGTGAGGAGCGCCCGCCGGGCGGCCCGGAGGGCCCAGCTGGCCGGTTCGTGCCACCGCGGCGGGCGCGAGGGGGCCGCGAGCCGGGGCACGATGGTCGGTGACGTCCCCTTTGGCAGCGCCCCACCGGAAGGACGAGCCGTGCACGTCTCCGCCCTCCTCGAATTCGACGCCGTCCCCCTGGACACCGGCGACGAGGTCACGGTCCTGCTCGACATCACCGCCCCCGAGCGCCCCGGGGACGGGCGCCGCCCGCCCTCGACACTGCAGGTGGTGCTGGACCGCAGCGGGTCGATGCACTCCGGGCGCAAGCTCGAAGGGGCGGTGCGGGCGCTGATGGCGCTGGTGGACCGCCTGGACCCGGCCGACCGCTTCGGCGTGGTGGTCTTCTCCGACCAGGCCCAAGCGCTGGTCCCGGCGGCGCCGCTGACCGACAAGGCCGCGGTCAAGGAGCGGATCCGCGGTCTTCGGGCCGGCGGCTCCACCGACCTGTCCAGCGGGCTGCTGAGGGGCGTGCAGGAGGCGCGGCGGGCCTCGGCGGACCGGGGCGCCACGCTGCTGCTCATCTCCGACGGGCACGCCAACCAGGGGGTGACCGAGCACGACCGGCTGGCGGGGATCGCCCGGACCGCCTACGCCTCCGGGGTCGCCACCACCACCGTGGGCTACGGGCTGGGCTACGACGAGGAGCTGCTGGGGGCGGTGGCCGACGGCGGGGCGGGCGACGCCCTGTTCGCCGAGGACCCCGACACCGCGCTGGGTCTGCTGCAGGGGGAGGTCGACCACCTGCTGGCCAAGACGGCGCAGGCCGCGTCGCTGCGGGTGCGGGTCGGCCCCCGGGTGGGGGCGGTCGAGCCGCTGGGCGGCCTGCCCTCCGACCGGCTCCCCGGAGGGGACGTCGTGGTGGAGCTCGGGGACTTCTACTCGGGGGAGCACCGGCGGCTGCTGCTGCGGATGGACGTGGGCGGCATCACCGACCCGGGGCCGACGACCGTGGCGGCCCTGGAGGTCACCTATGTCGACCCGGCGGAGCTGGAGACCTACACGGTGACGCTCCCGGTGCCGGTGAACGTCGTGCCCGGCGACGAGGCGGCGTCCCGCATCGCCGACCCCGCCGTGAGCACCGAGAAGGCCTACCAGAAGGCGCAGGAGGCGAAGCGGCGGGCGAGCGACGCGCTGCGGCGGGGCGACCGCGGCGGGGCGGCGGCCGAGCTGGAGGGCGCGCGGCAGGAGCTGAGCTCGCACATGGGCGCCGCGCCCGAGGCCCTCGCCCGCCAGGTGGCCGACCAGATCGCCGAACTGGACCTGCTGGCCCGGAGCGCGCGCACGGACGACACGGCGCGCGCGGCCAAGGCGACGTACATGAGCGGGCACAGCCAGAGCAGGAAGAGGGGCACCCGGCAGCAGGCCTACGGCGAGGCCGTGCCGTTCCCTCCGGACGACGCCGCGCCCGGCGGGAGGACGGCGTGCGGGCGCCTGCGCTCGTCCCTGGTGGGCCTGGCGATCGGCGACGGCTTCGGGGAGTGGCACTTCTCCCCGGCGGTGGCGCGGAACGCCGCGGGGGAGCTGCCCCCCGCGCCCTGGCGCTGGACGGACGACACCCTCATGGCGTGCTCCATCGCCGACGTGCTGCTGCGGGCGGGGCGGGTGGACAGCGATGTGCTCGCCCGGTCGTTCGCCGAGCACTACGACCCGGAGCGCAAGTACGGCGCGGCGACGCGGGAACTGCTGGAGCGGGTCCGCGAGGGGGCCGATTGGAAGGAGCTGGCCGACGCCCAGTTCGGCGGCGGCGGTTCCTGGGGGAACGGGGCCGCGATGCGGGTGGCGCCCCTGGGGGCGTACTTCGCCGGCGACCTCGCGCGCGCGAGAGACGAGGCGGCGCGGTCGGCCAGAGTGACGCACACCCACGACGAGGGGGTCGCCGGGGCGGTGGCCGTGGCGGTCGCCGCGTCGGCGGCCGCGGGGATCCGGGGCCTGGACGGGGAACAGCTCCTGGAGGCCGCGATCGAGCAGACGCCCGGTGGCCAGGTGCGCGAGGGGCTGATCCACGCCCGGAACCTGATGCAGGCGCCGTCCGACACCGCCGCCAGGGCGCTGGGCACGGGGTCGAGGGTGAGCGCACCGGACACGGTCCCGTTCGCGCTGTGGACGGCGGCGACCCGGCTGGACGACTACGAGGCGACGGTGCGCACCTGTGCGGAGGCCGGGGGCGACCGCGACACGACGTCGGCCATCGCGGGCGGCGTCGCCGCCGCGCGCACCGGGATCGAGGGGATCCCCGACCGGTGGCGCGACCGCGCCGAGCCCCTTCCGGACTGGGTCGGCCGCTGAACGCCGAGCCGCTTCCTATAGGGTCTCTCGCCGCACATGCGAGGCGCCGTGGAAGCGCCCTCGCCCCGCACCGAATCAGGGAGCCGTCGCAGGCCGTGTCCGAACCGTACGTGGGAATCATCGTCGCCGTCCTGGGAATCGCCGGCACCCTCGGGTCGGCCGTGTTCACGCAGATCCTGGCTGCCCGGGCCCGCCTGGCGGAGATCGACCGGGAGCAGCAGGCCCGCGCCGCCGACCACGAGCGCCAACAGGCCGACGCGGCGATGGCCACCCGCCGCGCGTCCTACATCGCCTTCAACGCCGAGGCGCGGCACTTCCACGCCCAGATCCGCCACTGCACGCACGCCCTGCACGGCCAGGAGCGCCCGGACGACCCGTGGGCGGCCCTGGACGAGGCGCGGAAGGCCTTCGTGGAGGACTACTCCGAGATCCAGCTCACGGCGCCCGAGCGCGTCCTGGTCGCCGCGGGCAACGTCAATTCCGAGTTGAACTGGCTCTACGGGATGGTCCGCCGACTGAACGACGGCCTCGAACACGAGGAGGAGTCCGTCGAGCGCGCCCAGCGGGAGCTGCAGAACCTGTGGGGCGATCTGGACGTCCTGCGCACCCTCATGCGCCAGGACCTCGGCGTCACGGCGGACGACGCCGCCGATGACACCGCCCACGGCCTCGACGGCCCGCCCGACCGCACCCCGCTGCCCGCCCCGCCGACACGGCCGCCCGGCAGGGGCCTCAGGCCGGCTTCTCGGGGAACCTCTCCTCGTTGATGGCGACCTTCTCCTTGAGGGCCTCCTCCAGGTCCACGCCGAGGACCGTGGACATGCGCAGCAGGTAGCTGAGGACGTCGGCCATCTCCATGCGGACCGCATGGGCCTTGTCGGGGTCCTCCATCACGCGCCGGGCCTCGTCCTGCTCCAGCCACTGGAACTCGGCGGCCAACTCGCCCGCCTCCCCGGCCAGGGCCATGGCCAGGTTCTTGGGCGTATGGAAGCGCCCCCAGTCCCGGCGCTCGGCGAAGTCGGCGAGAAGGTCCTGCATGGATGAGATGCTCACGGCCCCTTCTCTATCACCGATGGGGCCCACCGGAGGACAGCGACCGTCGGGGGGCCACCGCCCCTGGGACCACCGGCGCAGGCGGGGCCTTCAGCGCGCATGGGGCCGGGGGCGTCAGCCTTCACGGACTCCAGCCAGGAAGGCGCTCCACTCGGCGGGCGGGAAGGCTAGGACAGCGGCCTCAGGGAACTTGGAGTCGCGGACCCCCGTGGCCCCGGGGAGGTCGGCCACCTCGACGCAGTTCTCACGCCCACCGCTGTAGCTGCTCTTGCGCCACCCGCGCCGTTCAATCACTCGGCTCACTCTTCTAGGGACTCGATCACCTTGTCGATCAGGCTAAGTGAACCAGCTGGGCTCAATGCCGCCGACTGAGCCCTGCCCATCATGGAGTTGAACTCGCGCAGCTCGCCTTCATCTTCTATGTACAGGCTCGATGTCGGCGTCTCCACGTAGCCGAGACTGGCGTCCATCGGATCAGGGAAATCCAAGATCATGAAGCTCCCGGTGGTCGCGGCGTGGGCTCCAGCGGCGAAGGGGAGCACGTAGATGTCGATGTTATGACGCGACGCCGTGTGCTTGAGATGGCGGAGTTGAGTGGCCATCACGTCCGGGCCGCCGACCCTCCGACGGAGCGCCGCCTCATCGATCACAGCCGTGAGGTACGGCGGATCGACCTTGTTCAGGATCGCTTGACGCTGCATGCGCGCCTCGACCAGGCGCTCGATCTCCTCGTCCTGGCGGATCCTGTAGGCACGGAAGACCTCGGCCGCGTACTCAGGGGTCTGGAGTAGCCCCGGGACCACCTGCCCCTCAAAGGTCTTGATAACCGAGGCCTCTGCCTCGAAGTCAGGGAGACCGCCAGGGAAGGCATTCCGGTACTTGGACCACCACCCCCGCTCCTTGGCCAGGCGAGCACACTCCTGGAGGGCCTCCCGCTCGCCGGCGTCGACGACCTCGTACAAGTCGAGAAGAAGATCGAGCTCGTCCGGCGGCAGTCTCTTCTGTTCCCCACTCTCGATCTTCGAGATCTTCTGCTGCGGCCACCCAAGCGCGGCCCCGGCTTTGGCCGCCGTGAGCCCCTGTTGCTCTCGGTACCTCCGAAGCTGCACCGAGAGGCGGCGTCGGCGAACGCTCGGACTGTGGCTCCTCTGCATACGCGGCAGTGTAGACCCCTCCAAACAATCCGGGTAACACTGAAAAATCTGTTGTTGTCGAGTGTCACCCGGAGTATGCTCGCAGTGATCTCAGACACCCTGAGTGTCGCACTCGCGGCACGGGTCACTCCGGAGGTTTCTCATGTCCACAGAGCCCCGCTGCCACCTGCTCACCCGCCTGCTCACCGCCGTCCGCGCACGCGGCGGCCGGGCCCTGCTCGCTCTCGGCTCCACCGACCACCCGGTCCTCTACGTCCGGCACCGGGGGCGCACCGTCCCCGTGGTCGTCGTGGACGCCCCCTCCGGTGGGAGGTGGTTCATCTGGGGCCGCTCCTCGTTCATCGACGCCGGTCAGATCGCCACCGCCGCCGAGCACCTCGCGGAGGTCCCCGACGCCCCCGTCCGCCCCGCACTGGCCGCCGCGCCCCGCGGGCCCGCTCTGAAGGCGGTGGCATGAGCATGTCCACCGCACCCGGGGAGCGACTCGCCACCGTCTCCGCCTTCTGGACGCTGCCCGGCCGGATCTCCTACTGTCCGTGCGCCCGCGCCATGACCCGCGCCGCCCTCGCCGGCAACCCGCGCGTCGCCGACGACGCCGAACTCGTCGTCTCCGAGCTCNCCCGCCACCCCCGCAGCGGCTCGGTGAACGGCACCCTCGACATCGGCGTCAGCACCCTGGCCACCGGACTCACCCTCGTGTCCGTGGCGGACGAGGGGGCCGCGCCCCGCCCCGGACCCATCGACGCCCCTCGGGTCCCCCGTCGGGACGGCCGCGACCCGCTGGAGCACACCACGGGCCGCGGTCTCCACCTCGTCGCCTCGGTCACCGACGACTGGGGGTACGACCCGAACGACCGCGGCGGCACCACCGTCTGGGCCGTCTTCGAATCCCCGCTCTTCCCCAGGCCCACCACCGCCTGAGCGGGCCCCGCCTTCACCGTCCCCCTTTCCTTCTTCTCCTTCTTCTCCACTGCCTCCGGGCGAGAGCGCCGCCCCGCGCGTTAGCCTCGCGTCGTGACGCGATCCCGCTTCTCCCCCGAGGACCTCCGCTCCGCCACCGACCCCGCCTGGTTCACGCGCGGGCTGCGCTACTTCGAGTCCGGACGCGTCCAACGCCTCCGCACCGCCCCCGGCCAGGTCACCGCGATCGTCTCGGGCACCCGGCCGTACCGCGTGACCCTCCGCCCCACCGGGGCAGGGCTCCCTCACGAGGACTGCACCTGCCCCTTGGGCCGGGATGGCGCCCCCTGGTGCAAGCACGCCATCGCCACGGCCCTGGCATGGATCGATGCCGGACAGCCCGACCTCCCCGAGCCCTCAACAGGAGGTACCGAGGGGACCGGTCCGGCTCTGAAGGACTTCCTCTCGGCTCAGGAACCCGAATGGCTCGTCGATCAACTCCTCGACTTCGCCGATGACGACCCGGTCGTGCTGGCCCGCCTCCAAGCGGCCGGAGGCATGGCCGAGGCCCCGGAGACCGCGTACGCGGAGCTCGAAGAGGCCATCGTGGAATTCACCCCGGACGAGGGCTGGGACACCGAGGAGAGCGGAACGCACCGTCTCCGGCGGGCGATCGACACGTTGGACGTCCTCGCCGACTACGGCTACGGGGAGGAGGCCGCCCGGCTCGCCACCGATGCCCTCGTCCTCTACGACGACGTGCTCCACGGCTACGAGGACGCGTTGAGCGATCGCCTGCGGGAACTGGCCGAGCCGCACCACGTCGACGACTGAGCTTTTCAGAGGGGGCAGGCCCTACCCCCGACTTTCGCGGCGGACGAGGCTGCTGCCCCGATCGATAGTGGTGGAATCGCCACGCGATGTGCCATCGCGTGGCGATTCCACCACGATCGATGGCCGGGGCCGTTCTCCGGACGGACGGCCGCAGGGGGTGCGCGGGCCCCGGGCCGCCGTCTGCGACCGGATTCACGTCGCGCGGCGGGTGGCAGGCGAGTGGCCGCGAGCGGTAGACCGGGGGCATGGCCGACACTTCTCTCAACGGGCCCGACCGCGCACCCGTGGTGATGGGCGGGGAGCCGGGGTCCTACGCCCGGAGTGTGCTCACCGAGCGCCACCCCGCGCTGATCGCCAAGGTCCGCGACGCCCACCCCTATACGCCGGCGCAGCGGGGCCGCCTCGATCTGCTGCTCGAAGAGATCACCTCCGGAAACGTCCAGCCCCTGCGGCCCGAGGCCCACGACCGCGCGGCATGGGTCTCCTGGGGGATGGACGAGCACACCGGCGTCCCCTGGACCGACCTCCCCTTCCTCTGGGCGGAGAGCTACTTCTACCGGCGCCTCCTCGGGGCGGTCGGCTACTTCGCGCCCGGGCCCTGGCAGGGGGTGGACCCCTTCGAACCCTCCAAGAGCGCCGAGCTGCGCTCCGAAGAGGCCGACGACGAACTGCGCGCCCTCGACACCGTCGCCGGCCTGCCCGAGGAGGAGCGGGACCGGGCCCTGCTGCTCTCCTCGCTCTGGGGCAACCGCGCGGACCTCGGATTCGCCCTGTCCCAGCAGGGCGGGACCGAGACGGAGGCCGCGGGAGCGGCGGACGCGGGCGGACCCGGAGCGGGGCTGATCGCCGACGAGAGCGGGCGCCTGTGGGACCTGCTCGGCGACGCCGAGCGGGTCTGCTTCGTCGCCGACAACGCCGCCCGTGAGCTGCTGCCCGACCTGGCCCTGATCGACCTCCTGCTCTCCACCCGGCGCGCCGGTTCGGTCGTCCTGCACCTCAAACCGCACCCCTACTTCGTCTCCGACGCGACCATGGCCGACGTCCTGGCCGCGCTCGGGCGCCTGCGCCGCGCCGGGGGCGAGGCGGCGGCGTGCGGCGAGCGGCTCCGCGAGGCCCTGCGCACCGGCGCGCTCATCGTGCGCGCCCACCCCTTCTCCTGCGCGCCCCTGCCGTACTCGGCCATGCCCGAGGACCTGGAGGCCGACTTCGGCGCCGCCTCCCTCACCGTGCTCAAGGGCGACCTGAACTACCGGCGCCTGGTCGGCGACCGCTGGTGGGACCCGGCCACCCCCTTCGCCGAGGCCGTGGGCGGCTTCCCCTCCCCTGTGGTCGCCCTGCGCACGGTCAAGTCCGACACCGTCGCCGGGCTGGACCCGGTGGTCGCCGCCGAGCTGGACGCCGAGGGCATCGGCTGGCGCACCAGCGGCCGCTACGCGGTGGTGCAGTCCGGCGGCTGAGAGGGCGTCGGCGGAGCAGGGGCCGCGTTCACTGGAGCGGCGTCACCTCCCGCGAGCACCGCCGCCCTCGCCGGGAGGCCTTCGGCGGCCCGGCGGAGGCGCGATCCCTGGTCGACCCGGCCTGTGGCCGACGATGCCCGACCTCAGGCGCGGCACCCGTCCCGGCCCGGACGGGGAGGTTCGGCCACCCCGGCGGACACCGTCGGGCAGGGGGGCGTCGAAGCCCCCGGCGCGATGATCCAGGCGAACGTGCCGCCGTTCGCTGCCGTTCGCCGCCGTTCCTGCGAGGACGACCGCACTCCCGCCTCGGTCATCGACGAGGCGGCGGCGGGCGGTCGAGTCGGGGCGAAGCACCCCGCCGACCGGCCCGGGGCGTCGCCCCCCCCGCACGGCCCGAGGCGGGTGCGGGTCACGGCCCGGGCCCGGCGCCCAGGGCACCGGCCACCGCGCCGACCAGGACCTCGGGCCGCGCCAGGTCGTCCCACGTGGGCCGGAGCACGGTCGCCGTCGGACGGGCCGCCTCCAGCTCCTCGGCCAGGCGGGGCGGCACGGCCCCGACCGGATCGACGATGAGCGGCCCCCTCCTCCACCACAGCGGGGCCCGTACCGCCCTGCCCGGCAGGGGGTCGCCGCCCTCGGCCGGCCCCTGCGGGTACAGGTCGTCGGGAGGGACCCCGGCGTCGGTGCACAGCAGCCGGATCCGGGTCTCCAGCGGGGTGGTCGCCCGCGGATCGGCCAGCCTCCACCACGGCTCGGACGCCTCGGCGCCGGGCCGGCAGGCGTTGAGCGTCGGCTGGGCGAGCAGCTCCCGCCAGGGCAGCAGCCCCCGGTTGAGCGCCGAGTCCATGAGGGCGACGGCGGTGGCCCGGTCGGTGCACAGCACGGTGTCGCGCAGGGTCCGGCCCGGGGCGGTGACCCGCAGCCGGTCCTTGCGTGCGGCCTCGTGCCGGCCGACGAGCCGGGTGCCGATCCGCACCCCGGGCAGGTCCGGCGCCCCGCACGGGGCGGGCAGGGTGATGTGCACCTCCCGCCCGTTCCAGCGGGGAAGCCCCTTGATCCCCCATAGCCGCGCCGCGGTGGGCCCCGAGGCCACCGCCGCGGGCCCCAGGGCGAGCTGCGCGGCCTTGACCGCCCGCCGCAGCCGGACGCCGTCCGCGCCGCGCGCCCCCTCGGCCCCGGCCGACAGCGAGCGAACCGCGTAGACGTCGGGCAGGGCGATCACCCATTCCCGCCGGCGGAGGAGCCGGTGGATGCGGGTGTCGTCGAGCCCGCAGCTCAGCGCCTGGCGGTGGCTGATCAGCCCGTACTGGGCGGCGGCCGTGGTCATGACGTTGCTGATCTCGGTCTCTCGTATGCGCATGCCACGACTGTGCGCCCGCCGTCGCCGCAGCGGCGGACCGTTCTCCCCGCCTGTGGACAACCCTCCCCCTCGCGAGCGGTCCGGCGCCCCGCCCCACCCCTCTCTCTCGCGTTGATCTCGGGGAAACCGGCCTTATCAGGGCACTCGTAAAGCCGACTTCCCCGAGATCAACGCGGGCTCGGTGCGACGCATGCGCCGTTGCGGAAGGACCGGGCGCGGCCGACGCGCCGAATGGCCGGGGCGCCCCCTTCTGAGCTGCGGAGAGGCTGCCCCGCATGGTGCGCACGGGAGCATTGCGATCGACGGTCCCCTCGAAAGGGGAACCGCACGGCGTTCTCGGAACGCCGCTCGCCTTCTCTTCCGGTCGTTCGATTCCCATATTTCCCGAACGGCGAATTCCGGGACGACGCCCTCCGGCCGGGTCCGGCCGTCCCCGCGACGCGGTCATCGGGGCACGCGGTGAGAACGGCGGAGCCGACGGGCGATAGCATCGCCGGGTCGCCCTTTCCCCTCCGATCGCGCCGCCGGGCGCCTGGTCCGCCGTGCCCGGGACTCCGAGGGAGGGGACGGGGCCGGTGGAACCACGAGAACCTCGGGATCACGGGAACGGACGCAACGACGCAGATGGAATCCGAAACGACCCAAGTCATGAGCAGGACCGGCGAATTCTCGACCGTCCTGAACTGGGAGGCCTCCACCCGGAACCGGCTCGCGGCGGCCATCGACCGCTTCTCCGGTCCCCTCGCCGACCTGGTGGAGCGCGACGCCAACGAGGGCGACACCCGGATGCTGGTCACCGACTTCCTCAGTTACGGGCTCAACTTCAGCAAGTACGAGGAGATGACCACCGAGTACCGCAACAGCGGCGACTCGATCGACTACGCCCTCAAGCTCGACGACGAGCTCTTCGCGCCCATCGAGGTCAAGCGCTGCGGCCAGGACCTGGACGCGCGCAACATCCAGCAGGCGCGCCGACTCGCGATCGAGGAGGGGGCCGAGTGGATCATCCTCACCAACGGCCGCACCTGGCAGGTGTACCACCTGCGCTCGGAGGGGGACGACGCGCCGCGCACGGTCCGCATCATCGACGTCGACCTGATGGACGAGGCGGAGGAGGCGCACACCCGCGCCGTCGACGCCCTGTTCCACATCACCCATGAGGCGATCGAGCACGGCCGCCTGGAGGAGCTGCGCAAGTGGCGTGAGGCCGTGGAGCCTGCGCCGCTGGCGGAGGTCCTGGTGTGCGCCCCCGTCGTCGAGGCGATCCGCTCGGAACTGCGGGCACGGACCGGCCACGCGGGCCACATCGGGGACGCCGACGAGGTGCGCCGCTCGCTCGCCGAGGACGTCATCGCCCGCGGGCTGGCGCCCGACCTGGAGGAGGACGCCGAGGCGTAGGCCGACCGGCACCGCCCGGCGCCGCTCCCGGCCCCCGGAGCCGGACCCCGGTCCGGTCCCCGGGCCGCCGGCGCCCCGTTCCTCGGGTGAGGGGCCGGGCGCCGGGCCGGGCGACCGGCGTCGCCCCTCCCTAAGTCCCTGCGCCCGCGGACCGGTATCGGCCACGGCCGCGGTCCTGCGCCGGGCGGGGGCCCCGGGGGTACGTTGGAGCCCGGACCGCACCCCGCCGAGAGGACGATCATGCCCGACTCCGTTTCGCGCCGCGGTACCACCGCCGACGCCCTGATCCGCTCCGCCCCGACCCTCCAGGTCCTCGGGCGGCTCATCGATCAGGCCGGACGCCAGAGCGGGTCCGAGGCGGTCTTCGGCCCCGCCATCGAGCACGACGGCGCCGTGGTCGTCCCGGTCGCCCGCACCCGCTTCTTCTCCGCCTTCGGCGCCGGGACCAGCCGCGCGTTCCGCATCGTCGGCGACGGCGGGGGCGGCCAGGGCTTCTCCAAGACCGAACCGGCCGGGTACCTCCTCATCCGCGGCGGCGACGCCGAGTTCCGACCGGTGCGCCAGCCCGCGAAGGCGCTCGTCCTACCGCTGGCGGCCATCGCCGCCATGGCCTCGGTGAGCATCGTGCGCTCGGCCATGCGCCGCAAGCGCCGCGCCGAGACCGCCAAGGCCCTGGCCGAAGCGGCCCAGGTCCGCCGCCACGGCCGCCAAGACGGCGATTCCCCGGCGCGCACGCAGGAGGAGACCCGGGCACGCGCCTGAACCGAGGCGGGCCGTCGCGGGCGCGGCCGGTGTACACGGCCCCGGCCCTGCCTCCGGGCAGGCCGGCTTACGGGCCCGCGCGTTCGGGCACGTGCGACCGATGGGCGACCGGGCACCGGCCGAGCGCGGCGCGGCGTACCGTCGGCGCGTTGGGAGGACCGCCTGCGAAGGGGCGGACCACCAGCCCCATCCGTGAGCGGTGACGGGGCGCGCTCCTGGGGAAGAGACTGGGGAAGAGAGCGGGTCACACCCACTTGGCCGCCCGGCGCTGGGCACTCAGGACCTTGGGGTACACCTCCACCAGCTGATCCGAGTGGGTCGCGCTCCGCGCCACCCAGGACCACTCCCGGTAGTCCTCCATCAGGTCCGCGTGGGCGTGCAGGTCCTCCGGTGCCCACGGGCGCCCGCGTTCGAGGAGCGAGCGCAGGCGACGCAGGGCGGCGTCCAGCCTGCCGCGCATCACCTCGTACCTGAGGCGCTCTTCGTTCTCGGCGTTGCGGAGCGCCCAGGCGGCGCTCCGCTCTCCCGCCGCCCGGAGCGTGTCCTGCAGCCGAAGTGCGAGCCGTCCCATACGGCGATTCTGCCCGGCGTGCCGCGCCCCTACATGGTCCATGGGAGAACGCCGAACCGGCTGCGGACACGGCGTAGGGCGGCCATGGCGGGTGTGCGGCGGTGCACCCGAACGGCCTCGGCCCGGGGCGGTGGTGCGGGCGCCGAGCGTGAACGGGAGCGCCGCGCCGCCCGCGCCCCCCGGGCCGGACTCCCGTTGATCTCGGGGAAGTCGGCCTTATGAAGGCCCACTTGAGGCCGAGTTCCCCGAGATCAACGACGCAGGGGCAGACAGGGGAGCCTCGGACAGGGCCTAGTACTGCACCGTCAGGTCGGCCGAGGACTCGGCGAACCTGCAGCTCCCAGCGGGGCCACCCATCGACGCCGTCGAGGGGCGCGCTCACCACGGACCAGGTCCCGGGGTCCGCCTCGGGGAAGTGTCGTCGCAGTACGAGGTCCTGTCCGGAGTTCAGCGACGTAACGCCGAGTGGGCGCCCCCTCGTCGATGATCTCGACGAAAGTGCTGTCATTCCGGCGGATTCGGCACCACTTTCGTCGAGATCAACGCCTGAGACGCCGGGCGGGGGAACTCCATACAGGACCTAGCCGACATCGCCGAGCCAGGGACCGCCGCCGTCGCCCAGCGCCGTCTCCATGAGCTCCCCTGCCCACGAAGGCGGCTCCACCGCCCCCAGCGCAGCGGTGAGGAGCTCCGGCGCCGTCCTCCCCGGCAGGTGCGTGTGCTGCGCCACCGCCTCCACGAGCCCGTCCAGCGCCACCAGGCGCACCGCCCGCGCGTAGGGGTCCGCGGCCCCGCCCGCGTCCGCCTCCTCGGCATCGAGCGCGTCGTTCGCCTCCGCCAGGGCCCTCTTCCCCGCCGGGGTCACCGGCGCCAGGCGCTCCGGCCCGGCGAGGCGGTCGATGAGCAGGACGGCCCCGATGATGAAGAACAGGACGGCCATGCCCCCCGCCGGTCCCGCCCACCACCGCTCCCCCTCCGGGGACACGGCCCCGGTCAGTGCGCCGGCGAAGAGCAGCGCCACCGCCAGCAGCCCGGCCGCCGCCATGCCAAGCCATCCGACCCGCAGGACCGAGCGCCGGCGGGTCAGGGCCTGGAGGACCTCCGCGTTCCCCAGGAAGTACCCGTGCCCGGTCACCGCCGCGCGCGCACGGGCCGGGACGTCCTCCTGCTCCAGACGGCGCAGAAGCCGCTCCAGCCCCATCGGCCCTTCCGCCCTCAGGCAGGCGAGGGCCGCCCGCGCCTCCGGGGACGGCTCGGGCGTCGAGGCGCCCGTCCCGGGCTCCGGCTCCATGCCCGGCTCCGCCGCCGTCCCGGCCGCCGACTCCGCCAGACGCCCACTGCCGTCGACGGCCGCCCCACCGCCGAACACGGCCTCGGCGACCGCCGTCTCGGCCGTCCGCCACGCGCCTCCGGCCAGGAAGGCGGCCTCATGGACGCCGAGCGCCGCCGACCGCCCCTGCGGACCGCCGGGCTCCCCGTCACCGGGTTCACCGCCCCGGCCTCCCGACCGCTCCCCTGCCAGGACGTGGGCCCGCCGGACCCGGTACAGCGCGAAGGCCGCGAACACCGAGCCGGCCACGAGCATCAGCACGGGATAGAGAGCCGCACCAGGGGCCTCACCGAGCACTCGTCCCTCCCCTCCCGCCGGTCACCGGCTTGACCGCGATGACCCGGCGGAGATCGTGTACGGGGGGAACGCTACCCTCGCGGCCGGATCTCGCCTGCCGCGATCTGCTCCGCGTAGTGGCACGCGACCCGGTGGCCCTCGCCGACCGTCCTCAGCTCCGGGCGCTCGGTGGCGCAGCGCTCCTCCTGCCGCCAGGGGCACCGCGTGTGGAACCGGCACCCCGGCGGAGGGGCGGCCGGGGACGGCAGGTCCCCCTGGAGCAGGATCCGCTCCCGCGTGTCCTCCACCTCCGGGTCGGGCACCGGGATCGCCGACACCAGCGCGCGCGTGTAGGGGTGCAGGGGGGCGGCGTGCAGGGAGTCGCTGTCCGCCTCCTCGACCAGTGCCCCGAGGTACATCACCCCCACCGTGTCGCTCACGTGCCGCACCACGGCCAGGTCGTGGGCGATCACCAGGTAGGTGAGCCCGCGGTCCCGCTGCAGCTCCTCCAGCAGGTTCAGCACCTGCGCCTGGATCGAGACGTCCAGCGCCGACACCGGCTCGTCGCAGATGATCAGGTCGGGCTCCAGGACCAGCGCCCGGGCGATCCCGATGCGCTGGCGCTGGCCGCCCGAGAACTCGTGCGGGTACCGGTTCAGCGCGCGCTGGGAGAGCCCGACCGCCTCCAGTGCGTCGAGCACCATCCCCCGCCGCTCGGCCCTCCCGGACCCGACGTTGTGCACCTCCAGCCCTTCGGTGAGCAGCGACTCGATGTTCTGCCGGGGATCGAGGCTGCCCAGCGGGTCCTGGAAGACCATCTGCGCCTGCCTGCGGCGCCGCCGCATCTCCTCCTCCGGCAGGTGCGCCAGGTCCACGCCGTTGATCCACACCTCCCCGTCGGTCACCGGGACCAGCCGCAGCACCGCGCGCCCCAGCGTGGTCTTCCCGCACCCGGACTCGCCCACCAGCCCGTACGTGGTCCCCGCATCGACCTGGAGCGAGACCCCGTCCACCGCGTACACGTGCCCGACCGTCCGGTCCACCAGCACCCCGCTCTTGATCGGGAAGTGGACCTTGAGGTCCTTGATCTCCAGAAGGCTCATCGGTCCTCCCCCTTGGGCGCGGACGGTTCAGGGGCCGCAGGGGACTGCTCCGCGGACACCGCCGCCGCGTCCGTGCGCACCGGGTGCACGCAGCGGAACCGGTGGCCCGCGCGCTCTTCGCGCATGTGCGGCGGCCCTCCCAGGCAGTCCTCGGCGTAGTTGTCGCACCGGGGCGCGAACGCGCACCCGTCGGTCCAGTCGATGGCGTCGTTGACGGTCCCCCTGATCGGCGTGAGGGGCAGGTCCCGCGAGGCGTGCAGGCGCGGGATCGATGCGAGGAGTCCGGCGGTGTAGGGGTGGGTGGGGGCCCGGAAGAGCTCGTGGCGCTGCGCGCTCTCGACCACCCGGCCCGCATAGAGCACGTTGATCTCATCGCACAGTCCGGCGACGATCCCCAGGTCGTGGGTGATCATCAGCAGGGCGGTGCCCTCCTCGGTGACCAGCTCCTTGAGCAGTTCGAGGATCTGCGCCTGGATGGTCACGTCGAGCGCGGTGGTCGGCTCGTCGGCGATCATCAGGCGGGGCCGGCAGGCGACCGCCATGGCGATGAGCGCGCGCTGGCGCATCCCCCCGGACAGCTCGTGGGGGTACTCGCGCAGCCGGCGCCCCGGGTCGGGGATGCCGACGCGGGCCAGCAGGTCGGCGGCGGCCGACCGGGCGGCCCGGCCCTTGAGGCCGCGGTGGCGGACCAGGATCTCGGTGACCTGCCGCCCGATCGGCACGACGGGGTTGAGCGAGGACAGCGGGTCCTGGAAGACCATCGCCAGCTCCCGCCCGCGCAGGTCCCGCATACGCCGGGACGGCAGCGACAGCAGGTCCGCCTCCGTGTCCCCGCCGCCCGGCCGGAAGCCGGCCCGGCCCGCGACCCGGACCCCGCGCGAGGGCAGCAGGCCCATCAGGGCCAGCGAGGTCACGCTCTTGCCGCACCCGGACTCGCCGACCAGGCCCACCACGCTCCCCTCGTCGAGGGAGAAGGAGATGCCGTCCACCGCCTTGACGTCCCGCCGCCGGCGCTGCGTGAAGGTGACCGAGAGATCGTCCACGGCCAGAAGGGGTCCTGCGGGCATCTCACTTCCTCAGTCTCGGGTCGAGTGATTCTCGGAGCGCCTCGCCCATGAGGGTGAATCCCAGAGCGGTGACGATGATGGCCAGCGCCGGGTAGACGGCCAGCTGCGGAGCACTGCTCAGGAAGCGCTGGGCGTCGGCGAGCATGGTCCCCCATTCGGGGACCGACGGGTCCGGGTTGCCCAGGCCCAGGTACGACAGGGCCGCCGCGTCGATGATGGCGGTGGCCAGGCTCAGGGTGAGCTGCACCAGGATCGGCCCCATGGAGTTGGGGAGGATGTGCGTCAGGGCGATGCGGCGCCGGCGCGCCCCGATGGCGCGCGCCGCCAGGACGTAGTCGCGGCTCCCCTGGGCGATCATCGCCCCGCGCAGCAGCCGGGCGAAGATGGGCACCTGCGCGGTGCCCACGGCGATCATGACGGTGACCAGCCCCTGTCCCAGCAGGGCCGCGATGCTGACGGCCAGCAGCAGCGAGGGCAGCGCGAGCATCATGTCGACGAAGCGCATGAGCACGGCGTCGACCCGGCGGCCGACCGCCCCGCCGAGCGCGTAGGAGGCGCCGGACAGGCCGCCCAGCAGCGCCCCGGCGGTGAACCCGAGCCCGGCGGCCACCACGCCCACCAGCAGCGTCTGGCGGGCCCCGATCACCATCCGGGAGAACTGGTCGCGGCCCAGGTTGTCCAGGCCCAGCCAGTTCTCGGCCCGCGGTCCGACGAACACGTTCTGGTTGGGGAAGACCTCGTCGCCCCAGTTCTGCTCGGTCGGGCCGTAGGGCGCGATCAGGTCCCCGAGGACGGCCACCACGATGAAGACCGCCACCACGGCGGCGCCGGTGATCGCCATGGGGTTGCGGCTCATCCGGGCGAAGGCCTCGCGCCAGACGCCGCGCCCCTCGGCCTCCTCGCGGCGGGCCGCGGTCAGCTCGGAGAGGCGGTCGATGCGTTCGGTCCTGGCCGACATCAGCTCACCCGCACTCTCGGGTCGAGGAGGCTGTAGGAGATGTCCACGATCAGGTTGATCAGCACGTACAGGGCGGCGATGATCAGGATGAACCCGAGGAGGACCGGGTAGTCGCGGGTCTGGGTGGCCGAGTAGATGAACTGGCCGATGCCCCCGAAGGCGAACACGCTCTCGGTGAGCACCGCCCCCGCCAGCAGGGCGCCGCTGAGCAGCCCGATCGCGGTGACCACCGGCAGCATGGCGTTGCGCAGCACGTGCCGGCCGCGCACGGTGCGCCGGTGCAGGCCTTTGGCCTCGGCGGTGCGCACGTAGTCCTCGCCCAGCACCTCGATCACCCCGGCCCGGGTCATCCGCACGATGACCGCCAGCGGGATGCTGGCCAGCGCCAGCCCGGGCAGCACCAGGTGCATGAAGGCGTCCCAGGCCGCGTCCCACTCCCGGGTGGCGATGCCGTCCACCACGAACAGTCCGGTGATGCGGGTGGCGTCGATGCCCGGCGTCTGGCGGAACGCCGAGGGGAACACGCCCAGCTGCTCGGCGAAGACCAGCTTGAGCACGAAGGCCAGGAAGAAGACCGGCGTGCAGATGCCCACGAGCGAGCCGCCGACGACCAGCGAGTCCAGCGCCCCGCCGCTGCGGCGCGCGGCCAGGTAGCCCAGCGGGACACCCGCCGACACGGCGATGATCATCGCCATGACGGCCAGCTCGACGGTGGCGGGGAACTTCATGGCGAACTCGGTCAGGACCGGGCGCCCGGTCTGCAGCGACTGGCCGAGGTCGCCCTGGAGCAGCCGCCCCAGGAACGCCCCGTACTGGACGATGACCGGGTCGTCCAGGCCCATGGCGCGGCGCAGCGCCGCCCGCTGCTCGGCGGTGGCGTTCTCCGGGAGCAGGGCGTACTCGGGGCCCCCGGGGAGCGCGCGCACCCAGATGAACAGAAGGATCGAGAGGCCGAAGAGGGTGGGAACGGCCTGCAGGACACGTCTGACGATGAAGCGGAGCACCTCGGTAACCGCCTGCCTGTCCGGGGCCCGCCCGGCCGGGGTCCCCGTCCGGGCGGGCGCTCTCGCCTGGTGGTCGCTTGGTGTCCGGCGCGGCGGCCCTCAGGCCGCCGCGCACGCCCTCACTTGAAGGACGCCTGGTCGAACTGCTCCTGGGTCAGGGGGCTGACCGGCGGCGGCTCGACGTCGGGCGAGAACACGATCGACGGAGGTGAGTGCGAGATCGGCAGACCCGGCAGGTAGTCCATGATCACCTCGTTGGCCTCCTGGTAGAGCTCGGTGCGCTTGTCGGGGTCGGGCTCGGAGGCGACCTCCTCCATCACGCTGAAGACCTCGTCGTCGCGGAAGCCCCAGGCGCTGTCGTAGCCGCCGAACCAGGTGCCGAGGAAGTTGTAGGCCTCGTTGAAGTCGCCGGTCCACCCGAGCAGGTACAGGCTGCAGTTGCCCGAGTCGGTGTGGGGGATGTACTCGTCCCAGGGCTTGGAGTCGGCCTCGATGGTCAGCCCGACGTCCTTCAGGTCGGACTGGATGATGTCGAAGATGTCCTTGGGGGCGGGCATGTAGGGGCGGGTGACCTCTGTGGGGTAGCAGAAGTCGATGGTCATGTCCTCCTGCCCGGCCTCCTCCAGCAGCTCCCGGGCGCGGTCGGGATCGTGGTCGTAGGTCTGCACGTCGGGCGACCAGCCGTCGACCGTCTCGGGGATGAACTGGCTGGCCACCTCCCCGCCTTCGGGCAGGATCGTGTCGACGATGCGCTGGCGGTCCACGGCGTGCGCGAGGGCCTGGCGCACCTGGGGGTCCTCCAGCTCCTCGGACGCCTCCTGGTTGTAGGCCATGTAGAGGACGTTGAACACGTCCCGCACCGGGACCTGGAAGCCCGCCTCCTCAAGGGGCTGCACGTCGGCCGGCGCGACCAGGTCGTAGCCGTGCACGTCCCCGGCCTCCAGGGCCTGCCTTCGGGCGTTCTCCTCGGAGATGGTCTTGATGATCAGCGTCTTGATGTTCGCCGGCTCGCCCCAGTAGTCGTCGTAGCGCTCCAGCGTCACCTCGCGCCCGTCGTGGTCCCACTCAGAGTAGGTGTAGGGCCCGGTCCCGGCGATGACCCCCGCCTCCTGGCTGTAGTCGGGCAGCACCGGTGCGCCCTCCTCGCCGCCGACCTCCTGGCCGGCGGCCTCCTCGATGGAGGCGGGGCTCATGATGGCGAAGGAGGACAGGGAGAAGGCGCCGGGGAAGACGGCCGAGGGCTCGGTGACGCGGATGACCGCCGTCAGCTCGTCCTCGGCGGTGCAGGAGTCGTAGATGGACTCGGGCAGCTCCTCGTCCTCGTTCTCGGCGAAGCCGCCGAAGACGTTCTGCCAGTAGTAGGTCTGGTTGCTCGACTGGTAGTCCCCGGTGAACCCGTTCCAGCGGTCGAAGTTGGCGCAGACCGCCTCGGCGTCCAGGGACTCGCCGTCGTGGAAGGTCACCCCTTCGCGCAGGTGGAAGGTCCACTCGGTGCCGTCCTCGGACTGCTCCCAGCTCTCGGCCAGCCCGCCCTGGATCTCGGTGCCGCCGGGCTCGTGCTCCAGCAGGGTCTCCATGACCTGGCGGGTGACGCGGAAGGTCTCGCCGTCGTTGGCCAGGACGGGGTCCAGGGAGCGGGGGTCGCCCGTCCCTGCGAAGATCAGCGGCCGGGTCTCGTTGGGGTCGCCACCGGCGTCCCTCTCGCTCTGGGCGCACCCCGCGGCCACCAGGGCCAGGGCCGCCGCGGCCGCCGCCGGAGCGAGGAGCCGCCCTTTTCTCCTTGTGATCACTGTCCACCTCGTCAGGGGGGTCGGTGGCACTGCGACTGCTGGCACGAACTTTATTGCTTTCGCCCCTTATTTCAGATCCCGTAATGGATCGTCAACGGAACCGTGTCCGTTCCGCGCCATGGCGGCGCACCCGATAGGAGAACTTTTCAGCATTTTGGCGCACCGATCGGAGTTTGTGTCGCGAGTGACGGCGGTGACCATTGTTTAATGAGTGACGGATTTCCATTCGCCTCTCACTCGGGCCAGAGTGTCACCTCGACCGCACATCCGCGCATGTCTCTCCCTGTTCACCCGGCGACAGATGCTTCGACCGTGTTCTGCCGTTTTCCAGCGGCATATGCCTCGATGTTCTCCCGTGTCGTCGTCAGGATCCTCCGCACCGCCTGCCGGGTGTCGAACCCGCTGTGCGGTGTGACCAGCACGTTCCTCATGCGCAGCAGGATGTGGTCGGCCAAGAGCGTGCGCATGTCCCGGTCCCGGCGCGCAGCCAGGGTGCGCAACAGCTCGGCCTCCTCGCGCAGCCCGGGTTCGGCTTCGAGCACGTCCAGGCCCGCCGCGGCCACCCGCCCCTCCCCCAGCGCGCGCACGAGGGCCGCGGTGTCCACCACCTCGCCCCGCGAGGTGTTGATCAGGACCGCCCCGGGCTTCATCTGTGCGAAGCGTGCGCCGTCCATCAGGTGACGCGTCCCCTCTCCGCCGGGCACGTGCAGGCTCACGACGTCGGAGGAGGCGAGCAGCTCCGCCAGCGGCGCGTAGCGCACACCCGGCGTTTCCGCCAGACCGGGGTCCGGACGCAGATCGTGGGCGAGCACCCGCATGCCGAACCCCAGCGCGAGCAGGACGGTGCAGCGGCCGATCCGCCCGGTGCCCACGACGCCCATCGTGGCGCCGTACAGGTCGAAGCCCTGGAGGCCGCCGAAGGAGAAGTCCCCCCGGCGGGTCCGGTCCACCGCCTCGACGATCCGGTGGGAGATCGCCAGCAGGAGCGCGAACACGTGCTCGGCGATCGTGCGGTCCCCGTACCGGGGGACGTTCGCCACGGCCACCCCGTTGCGGCGGCACCACTCCAGGTCGATGTGGTCGTGGCCGGTGGAGCGGGTGGCGATCAGCCCCAGCCGGCCGAACCGCTCCAGGACCGGCGCGTCCAGGTTCGAATGGATGAAGGTCGACAGCACGTCGGCGTCGGCGTGTGCGGCCGCGGTGCGCCCGTCCAGCGGTCCGCTCTCGAACCGCAGGTCGTGGACGCCTCCGAGACGCTCCAGTTCGGTGCGCTCCCAGTCCTCCATCTCGAAAAAGGAGATCTTCACCCCTGCCACCCCTTTCCTGCGGTTCGCGCCCGCTCCGGGCACCGTCGAAACGGCTCGTTCCCTCCCCACGGCGGCACCCCCTTCCCCGAACGTCCCGAGAGTGAAGTTTCGGCAGTCCGCACGGGGAGTTGATTTCCGCTGACAACACGTAACGGGATGGCAAAGTTCGGGAGGCCCTGAAGCGCGATCCGGCGGCGGGAAAGCACAATCGTCCTGTCAGACGGTCGCCTCGGACCGTCATCCCCGCCGACCGAGAGGACACCGATGGCAGTCCCCCGCGCATTCACCCTGCGCGCCGTCGCCGCGGCATTCGCCGCGGCGGTCGCCGTCCCCATGGCCGCCGTCCCGGCTCAGGCCGACACCCTGCCCCCCGAGGAGCTCCGGAGCATCACCGACCGGCTGGTCTTCGAGCACACCCTGGACGAGTTCATCGCCGTCAGCGACCGACGCCCGCACGAGCCCCAG
Source organism: Nocardiopsis halophila DSM 44494 (assembly GCF_000341245.1). Classification (GTDB taxonomy): domain Bacteria; phylum Actinomycetota; class Actinomycetes; order Streptosporangiales; family Streptosporangiaceae; genus Nocardiopsis_A; species Nocardiopsis_A halophila. The sequence goes on along the minus strand of NZ_ANAD01000088.1, from coordinate 5,786 downwards.
CTGGACTGGTCCAACGACGGGTGCAGCATGTCGCCGGACGAGCCGCTGGGCTACGACTTCAACCCCGGCTGCGTCCGCCACGACTTCGGCTACCGCAACTTCAAGCTCCAGCAGCGCTTCGACGAGGCCAACCGGCTGCGCATCGACAACGTGTTCCGCGACGACCTGTACGGGATCTGCGACGGCGACTGGCTGTGCCGGGGCGTGGCCGACATCTACTACTCGGCGGTCCGCGGGTTCGGCGGCGTCGCCTCCGACCTGGACGACGCCCTGCAGCGGGGCGATGTCGAGGAGAAGACCGAGCGGTTCCTCGCCACCGCCGAGCGGGCGGAGGAGGCCGGCTCCACCGGCGAGGCCCGGCGGCTCATCGCCGAGTTCGAGGAGGAGACTGGCGTGGACATCGAGAGCGGGGCCGTCCCGACGGGCTGAGCCTCACTTGGCCTGGCAGCCCGGACACCAGTACAGGGTCCGGGCCGCCAGGTCCGCCGAACGCACGGGCGTGCCGCAGACCCGGCAGGGCTCGCCCGTGCGGTAGCAGACGTAGAGGGTGTCCGGGCGGGGCACCGGCCGGGCGTCCGGGTCGGGCCGGTGCTCGGGCCGTGTGGTGATGATCAGGCCGTCGCGCACGCCGTCCCGGAGCAGGCCGCACAGGTCCGCCCAGAGGGCCTCCCACTCCCCGGGGGTGAGGTCGCGGCCGGGCCGGTAGGGGTCGATCCCGGCGCGGAACAGCGACTCGGCGCGGTAGATGTTGCCGATGCCGGCCACCACGTCCTGGCGCATCAGCAGGGTGGCGATGGGCGACCGGGAGCGCGCCACGGTCCGCCAGGCCCGGTCGGGGTCGGCGTCGGCGCGCAGCGGGTCGGGGCCCAGCCTCTCCTGGACCCCGTGCTTGTCCTCCTCGGTGATCACCTCGCAGGCCGAGGCGCCGCGCAGGTCGGCCCAGCCGTCGGCGGTGACCAGGCGGACCCGGACCGCGCCCACCGGCGGCGGCGGAACGGCGTAGCCCTCGGCGTCCCGCTCCAGCGGGCGCCCGTCGGCCCCGGCCGCGCGCGGCGCCCCCAGGTGGCGCTCGCCGTCGGCGTCGCCGAAGGTCCAGGCCCCGTACAGGCCGAGGTGGACACGGAGCCACGCACCGGTGTCGAACCCGAGGAAGAGCTGTTTGCCGTGGGCCTCGGCGCCCTCCAGCACGCGGCCGTCGATACGGCGGGCCCCGTCGGTGAAGCGCCCCTGCGGGCTGGTGACCCGCACCCGCGCGCCGCCGTAGTGCTCGGTGAAGTGCGCCGCCAGGCGGTGCAGCGTGTGGCCCTCGGGCACCCCGCGCCCCCTCGTGTCGTGATCCGTGGGTCCCGTGGCACCCGGCACCGGTCGGCCGGCCACGGGAGGGGCCGCGCAGGCGCGGCGGCCACCGGAATCGCACTCTATACGCCGGACATGCCCGCTTCAGGCGCCCGCCGACCGCGCCGGAAGAGCGATGGCCCCCCAAAGAACCCCAGGCGACGTCAGTCCTGGGGGCCTGTGGGGCCGGGGCGGAGGGGCGGCGCCGGTGTCCGTGCGAGTGGGAAGGCGACCGGCGCCCCGCGGCCGGGCGGCACGACGGAGGCCGGTCCCGGAGGCGCCCCCGTGGTGTCCCGACGGCGCCTCCTCCCAGCCGGATGCCGAACCTGTCGGAAGTCGCGTNCCCCTCGGCCCGCCGGTCCCGAGACAGGCGGGCAGCCCTGGGCGGGGTCCGTGCCAGGACGTCTACCGGGGTCACAGGCCACTGATCGGCGCGATGCGCCGATCAGCCCGGCCTCCGCGCGGAACGGGCGCGAACCATGGCGTCCGTCCTCCCACCCACCGGACTTCCGAACGGCCCGGCAAGCCCAGTGCTGAAGTGGTCGGGGGCGTGGCGGAAGGCACGCCCGCGGCCGAACGGCGCCTCTCCACCGGCTCGTGAGCGGGCGAACCGCCACCGCCGATGCTTCAGACGGGGCCGATGCTTCAGACGAGGGCGGCGCTTCAGACGGGGTGGAGCGGCCGTTGCCTCCCGCCCTCTCCCTGGGCCATGGCCGTGATCTCCTCGGCCACCGCGGCGGGGTCCTGCAGGCACCTCCAGGCCGGTACGCACACCACCGGTCCTTCGTACAGCCCCTCCAGCATCCGCCCCCGGCGCAGGAGGCGGCGCAGCTCGGCCCCGTTCCTCGCCTGGTCGACCAGGACCAGCGCCGAGCCGCTGCGGGTCCGCACGCACAGGTCGCCGCGGTGCCCCCGCACCGAAGGCGCGGGCACGGCCTCGGCGGCGCGCTCCTGGAGTGCGCGCTGCAGCACGCGCACGGCCGGGGTGGACGCGTCCTGCACCGCCTGCACCTCCTCGTCCCGGCCTTCGGACTCCGCCCAGCGGCACAGGTCGCCGCCGATCCCGCTCTGGCGCGCCCAGTAGGCCCGGTCCCCCACGGCGATCAGCCGCATGCGGGTGCGTGTGAGGGCGGTGGTCCACAACCGCGCCGACGCCTTCGGTCCGCCGGCGACCCCGGTCGCCGACACCACCATGACGTCGACGGTGCCGGCGTGCTCGGAGCGGAAGTGCTCCGGTCCGCCCACCCGCACCTCGCGGGAGAGGTCCTGGCGCTCCACCAGGCGGCGCAGCAGCGACCACTGGGCCTGGTGCGGAGCGACCACCCCGAGCCGCAGCCCGCGCGGCAGGCCGCCGTCCAACTGGCGCAGGAGCACCGCCGCCCGGTAGGCCTCGTCGCGGTTGACCGCCGAGGCGCCCGGCACGGGCTCGCACCGGCCCGGCGCGTGCCGCCACTCCACCGCCGGGCCGGTGACCTCGGGCAGGGTGCGCGGGTCGGTCAGCACGTGCACGCGGCCGCCGTAGCAGTGCCGCGAGGCCAGGCGGGCGATCTCGGGGCGGGCGCGGTCGTGCTCGTCCAGGCGCAGCCGCGCCCCGTGACCGCCCTCGGCGGAGGCGGCGCAGGCGGTGTAGGCCGAGGCGCCGTGGCCCAGCCCCCACCGGCGCAGCCACTCCCGCCCCGTCCCCGAGGCCGAGCGGGCGGCCTCCTCGTCGTCGGGCTCCATCAGGCGGACGGGCTCCGGCTGGGCGGGGTCGCCCAGGACCAGCGCCCTGCGGGCCCGGTAGAGCAGCGGCAGCAGCCGGGCCACCGGGATGCGGTCCGCCTCGGCCACCACGACCAGGTCGAACAGTCCCGGGGTGCACGGCAGGGCGTGCGCCGCGTCGGCGCGCACCGACCAGGCCGGTACGGCGGTCAGCAGGTACCCGAGACCAGGGCGGCGGGAGGAGTCGTTCCAGTTCAGCGCCTCGATCCGGGTGGCGATTGCGGAGCGGGCGCGCGCGGCGCGGCGCACCGCGGCGCTCTCCAGGTAGGCGGCGCCGGAGAGCAGGTGGCAGGCGAGGGCGGCGTCCAGGTCGGCGGCCAGATCGCTCAGCGGGGCCAGGCGGCGGCGCCGGTCGAGGCAGGTGCGCCACTCGCTCTCCAGGGCCGCGGCCCGGGCCAGCCGGTCGAGGTTCTCCGGGGCGGGGTCGACGCCCAGCTCCCTGCGGATGGCGGAGCGGTGGGCGCGGGCGGCCATCCCGGCGCCCTGGGCGCGTTCGGCGCGCCGCTGCCACGACTCGGGCTCGCCGGTGTCGACGGTGAACAGCGCCCCGGGGTCCCACCCGGCCTCGGCCAGGCGGCGCCGCTCGGCGCCGAGAAGCGCCAGGGCGTGGCCGCCGGCGGCGACCGCGTCCATGGCGCGCCGGGCCTCCTCGGCGCGGGCCCAGTCGTCGCGCAGGCTCTGCCGGTCGCCGACCGCGTCGGGCGGGTCCGCGCACAGCGCCGTCTCGGTGACCTCCGCCAGCGTCCGGGACTCCTCGTCCGCGGGGCCGCCGACCGGCAGCACCCGGTGGGCCCGTCCGGGGGCGCCGGCGATCAGCGCCGGGAGGCGGCCGTCGGGGGCGGCCACCAGCACGCTCTGCCCGGCGGCACAGGCGGTGCGCACGGCGGTGTCGGCGACCTCGTCGGCGCCGGTGCCGGGCGGTGCCGCGGCCACGGTGAGGGGGCGGCGCATCGCGGAGGCGACGACCGCGTGGTGGGCCTCGGTCAGGCGGTGGGGCGCCACGGGCAGGACGGGCTCCTCGCGCGCGCCGCCGCCCTGCAGGAGCGCGGCCAGGGCGGTGGTCCCGGCCTTCTCAGGGCGGATCCCGGCCCCCTCGGGGTCCAGGTCGGCGATGAGCCCGGCGCCGGGAGCGGCCGGACCATCGGCGCGGGTGTCCGGATCCGCTCCCGCACGGAAGAGCAGGGCGATGTTGTGGGCGCCCGGTCGCAGGTCGGCCAATGGCATGACGCCGCGCAGGCGGGCGGGGACGACGTCGTCGACGCGGTCGATCTCCAGGCGGGACAGGATCATGCGCGCTTTGGCCTCCAGGTCGGTGATCCTGGGCGCACGCTCCTGGCCCCCGTCGTGGTCCCCCAGGCCGGGGTCCGATCGGCCGCCGGCGCCGCCGGCGGCCCCCTTGGAGGCGGTATCACCTTTCGCCGCGCGGACGATCCGGCGGAACTCGGCCAGCTCCTCTTGGGTGTCGATCCCGAGCCGATTCAGGAGTGCGGGGTTGACCTCGGGCTGTGAGGTGAGCCGGACCCGCGGGCGGGACGGGTCCTGGTCCGGCAGGGGGTCGGCGTCGGCCACGAACAGGGGGGCCGCGCGGCGGAGGCCGCGAGTGGACCCGCCGGCGCTCTCCGTGCTCTCCGTGCCTTCGGGATACTCCGCGTCCTCAGGGGCACCGGGAAGGATCACCAGCGGGTAGCCGTAGCGGAGCCGCCCGCCGCCCGTGGCGTCGAGCGGGGCCGCGGCGCCCACGGGGACGTCGAGGACGCTGCGCTCCCCGGTGAACAGGACCTCCTCGCCGCCCGGCAGCGCCGCCCAGGCCTCGGGGCTCAGGGCGTCCAGGTCGACGAGGTGTGCGAGCACGTCCTCTCGTTCGGCGCAGGCCCTGTGGTAGGCGGCCAGGGCGGCCAGACGTCCGGCCGTGGTCTCGGGCCCGCGCCCGGCCGCAGGGGTGACCCGCGCACCGGGACCGACCCTGTGCGCGGGCCACGTGGGCCGCGCTGGCCGTGCCGTCGCGGTGCGGCGCTCCTCCGGTTCCGGAGCGGCGGAGGTGTCGGGCTGCCGGGGCGCCTGCTCGCTCTCCCGGACGGGCGGTGCGACGTCCACGACCGGAGGGACGGACTCGGCGGGCCCCTCACCGGGATGCTCGCGCAGGGACGGGTCGGATCGGGGGACCGCCACGTCACACCTCACGTATTCGATGGCATTTCGGGCGCTGTCGGACAGCGACCACGAGGTCACTCAGGGCTATCGTCTTCATTCTGCGGCATCCCGTGCTCCTGCGCAGGAAGTCCGGAGAATTCCCTCCCCTCCCCGCCGACCACCAGGGGAAGGAGCAACGACGGCGTGGCAGGCNGGCGGGCCGCCGGGGTGCCAGGGGGAGGGCGGCCACGAGAAGGCGGGGCGGTTCCCCGGCCTGCCGGTCGGCCGCCGGACTCCTCGCGGTCCGGGAACAGCAGCGACGACGGGGCAGCTGGTACCCCACTCACGCCTGCCAGCCGGGCATCGGGCTACCGGAGTGCGGGGAAATGGGCGGCGACGGCGCAGGCTGGTACCCCGCTCGGGGCTGCCTGCCGGGCGGCAGGGCCCCGGCGGTACCGGCGGTGAACAGCGACGACGGTGTATCTGGTGCCCCGCTCCAGCCTGCCAGCCGGGTACCGGGTGGTCGGGGCGCCAGGGAGGTAGCGGCGACGACGGAGCGT
>NZ_ANAD01000087.1 GCF_000341245.1 Nocardiopsis halophila DSM 44494 | reverse complement strand
GCCGGGCCTCTGCGGTACCGGCGATGAGCAGCGGCGACGGAACGGCAGGTACCCCACTCACGGCCCCCGGCCGGGCGGCGGGGCCCCTCGGCGCGAGGGATGGGCGGCGACGACGAAGCGGGGCGGTTCCTCGGCGCCGCCGGTCGGCTGCCGGGTGGCCTGCCGTCCTGAAGGGACCCTCCCTTTTCGCGTTCCGGGCATACCGGGCGCACCAGGCGGCGGCAGGCCATCGTGAGTGGTGGTATCGCCACGAAATGTGCAATCGCGTGGCGATACCACCACTCACGATGGAGAACG
>NZ_ANAD01000086.1 GCF_000341245.1 Nocardiopsis halophila DSM 44494 | reverse complement strand
CCCCGCCATCGGCTGCCACGCGCAGACCGCCACGACCTCCGCACCGCTCCGCTCCGCCTGCCGGAAGGCGAACGCCAGTGCCCGCCCCCCGGTCTCGGAGCCGTCGACCCCGACGATGATTCGGCCGCGTCGGCCCTCGGCGGTCTCGTGGTGCTTGGGCAGCACCACGGTGGGCACCGGCGACTTGGCCGCCAGTTCCACGCCCACCGACCCGACGAACGCCGAGGCGAGCCCGCCCAGTCCGCGCGAGCCCACGACCACGCAGGCCACCCCCGACTCCGAGGCCGCATGCAGCAGGGCCTCGGCCGGGCGCTCGGCGGCCTCCCTGGTCTCCACCGACAGCTCCGGGAACAGCCGCTGCACCCAGTCGCGGGCGTAGGCCAGCAGGGCGCGCGCGTCGTGCTGGCGCGGCGTCTCGCCGTCCTCCTCGCTCCCGCGGATCAGCTCGCCGAACGGCCCCTCGGAGTCCGGCGGCCACACGGCGGTGACGATGCGGACCCCCAACCCGTACGTCATCGCCTGGTTGGCCGACCATTCCAGCGCGTATCGGCTGGAATCCGAACCGTCCACACCGACGACCACCCAGCGCGGGCTCTCTCCGGTGTCCATATCGCGTGCCTCGCTCTCCATCGAGCCGGTCGTTCCCCGTGTCGTCCTCTGCGGCCGTCCACCCCCGACTGGGGCCGCCGTGGGAGTACCTACCCCGACAGGACCTCGGACAGGCGGTCCTGCCCTGTCCTGTCCGTCACCCCGCGCCCATGGCCCGACGCCGCCCCCGTGCGGCGGCCGGACGGCCACCGGACGAGCACCGGACAGGACGCCCCGGACGCCGAACGGGACGCCGGGCGAATACCCGACGACCACCGCGACCGCGACCCCGTGTCCTCTTACCGTCGTCTCACCCGGATGGGCGACGATGGCGTCCATGACCTCCGCCAGTGCCTCCGCCGGTCGCATCCTCCTCGCCGACGACGACCGTGCCATCCGCGAGTCCCTCGAACGCGCCCTCATGCTGGAGGGCCACGAGGTTCTGACCGCGGAGGACGGCGTTCAGGCCCTCGCCAAAGCCCACGCCGAACAGCTGGACCTGCTGATCCTCGACGTGATGATGCCCGGGGTCGACGGGCTCGGGGTCACCCGGGTGCTGCGCGCCGAGGGCGACCGGCGGCCCATCCTGATGCTCACCGCCCGGGTGGAGACATCCGACCGGGTCGCCGGCCTGGACGCCGGCGCCGACGACTACCTGCCCAAGCCCTTCGAGCTGGACGAGCTGCTGGCGCGCATCCGCGCGCTGCTGCGCCGGGCCGCCCCCGTCCCGGAGGACGGCGAGCGCCCCGAGCCCGTCCTGCAGGTCGGCGACCTGCGCCTGGACCCCGCCGCACGGCGGGTCTGGCGCGGCGGGCGCGAGGTGGAGCTGTCCAAGACCGAGTTCGACCTGCTGGAGCTGCTGGCCCGGAACGCCGGCATCGTTCTCGACCACCCCACGATCTACGACCGCATCTGGGGCTACGACTTCGGCCCGGACTCCAAGAACCTGGCCGTCTACATCAGCTACCTGCGGCGCAAACTGGACTCGCCCGACGCGCCGCCGCTGATCCAGACCGTCCGGGGCGTGGGCTACACGCTCCGGCCCCAGGAGGGCTGAGGTGTGCGGCAGAGGGTGAAGGCGCTCGCGGCGCGCCTGACGGCGCCGGAGCGGTGGCGGCTGGGCACCAAGTTCGCGGTGGCCTTCGCGGTGGTCGCCGCGGTTGCCAGCCTGCTCACCGGGACCCTGGCCTACAGCACGGCGGCGGTGCTGATCCGCGCCGACGCCGAGGACGAGTTCCAGACCACGGCCGAACGCCTGGCCTCCGACCTGAGCGCCCCCTCCTCCTCCCCGTTCGGTGGCGGACAGCAGCCGACGTTCCTGCACTCGGACTCCTTCACCTACCAGGCGCTGAGCTCCGGGGGCTCGGTGGCGGTGCCGATCGGAGCGGACCGGTCCGTCGAGGTGCTGCCGGTGCGCGCCGACGACCGGGTGGTCGCCGCCGAGCAGGAGGCCGGGGTGGTGCACACCCGCGAGGACAGCGCGCGCGGCGAGGACTACCGGATCGCCACGGTCTCGCTGGGCGGGGGGAACGGCGCGATCCAGATCGGTCAGCGCCTGTCCCCGATGGAGCGGATGCTGGACGTGCTCGCCCTGCAGATCCTGGTGGTGGGCGCGGGGGTGCTGGCGGTCGCCGCCGGCGCCGGGTGGCTGCTGGCGCGGCGGGTCACCAAGCGGCTGGTGCGCCTGACCGACACCGCCGAGCAGGTGCGCACCACCGGTCGGCTGGACCTGGTGGCGCCGGAGGGCGGCACGTCCCCGGACGAGGTCGGGCGCCTGGGGCGGGCGTTCAACGCGATGCTGACCCGGCTGGCGGGCGCCGAGGCCGAGCAGCGGCGGCTGGTGCAGAACGCCTCGCACGAGCTGCGGACCCCGCTGACCAGCCTGCGCACCAATGTCAGCGTGATGCGCTCCTTCGACCGGCTGGGGCCGGAGGCCCAGCAGCGGCTGGTCGACGACCTGCAGGGTGAGACCCGGGAGCTGTCCCAACTGGTCGACGAACTGGTGCAGCTGGCGACGGGGACCCGCGCGGACGAGGCCCCCGCCGACGTGGAGCTGGGGGCGCTGGCCGAGCGCGTCGCCGAACGGGCCCGGCGGCGGACCGGCCGGGAGGTGGTGGTCGACGCCGACGGGAGCACGGTGCACGGCCTGCCCACGGCGCTGGAGCGGGCCCTGTCCAACCCGGTGGAGAACGCCGCGAAGTTCGACACCGACGGGGCCGGGCCGATCGAGATCGTCGTCCGCGAGGGGCGCGTGGAGGTCAGGGACCGAGGGCCCGGCATCGCCCCGGAGGAGGTCGATCACGTCTTCGAGCGCTTCTACCGCTCGGACTCCGCCCGCGCGCTGCCCGGCTCGGGGCTCGGGCTGTCCATGGTCAAGGAGATCGTGCACGCACACGGAGGAACGGTGCAGGCCGCCAACCGCGAAGGCGGCGGGGCGGTCATCGGGTTCACCCTCCCGGTGACCGGCGAGCGGGCGTCCGACGCCGAGTGACACGGGGCGGCGCACACCGCGCCCGCCCCTCCCCCCGGCAGTCGAGCCCCCTGGCGCCGACGGGCTTCCCGGTCAAGGCGGTCGCCGCTCGGCGGCTGGAGACCCTGATCCGGGTGCCCGCTCCTCGTCCCGCCTCCCATCGGGAGCCCGCCCGCGGCGCCGAGCGCGGTCGGCTTGCCGTTCTGATCTCGATACGGGTGCGGGCTGCGCTCCCCCCTCTGCGAGGACGCTTCGTCCCCTTCGCGCACACGCAGGGCCGCCCTCTGGAGTAACCTCAAGGCGCCCCTGTCTGCCCGGTCCCCCGCCCAGTCCCCCGAGGCTCACCCGGCAGCGAGGGCGACTCGCAGCGCCCCGGCCGGAGAACCGCTTCCGCCGGCGGAAGCGATGTGCCTGGCAGGTACCCGGACGCGGAAGGGCGGGATCCATGACGTGGGCCGTGGCCGTGGCGATCTCGGGGGCGTTCTCCGTCGCCGCGGGGGCCGCCCTGCACGACCGGGCGCTGCTCACCGCACCCATCCGCGGGATCGGGCAGCTCGCGCTGCTGCGCGCCCTGCTCCGCATGCCCCTGTGGTGGCTGGGCACCCTGCTGACGATGGGCGGCATCGGGGCCCACCTGTGGGCGCTCACCCAGGCGCCGCTGGTGGTGATCCAGCCGATCGGCATCACCGGCCTGCTGTTCGCGGTGCTGCTCTCGGCCGGGTTCCGGCGGCGGCGCCCCAGCCCCGCGCAGGTCCTGGGATCGCTCGCGGTCAGCATCGCCCTGGCCGGCCTGCTCACCACCGTTCCGCACAGCCAGGGCCCCGTCCCCGGCACCATGGGCCTCACCGAGATCGCGGTGGGGGCGGGCGCCGTGATGGCGCTCTGCGTGGCCGTGGGCCGCTCCTGTCGCGGCGCCCTGCGCGCCGGGGCCTTCGCCCTGGCGAGCGGCGTCGCCTACGCCGCCACCTCGGCCTTCGGCCGGGTGATCGGCATCGCCGCGCTGGCCGACCCCGCCGCCGCCCTCCAGCCGATGACCGCGGTCGCCGTCGGCATCGGCCTCACCGGCGGGCTCATCATGCAGAACGCCTACCGCACCGACCACTTCGCCCTGGCCTACGCCACCCTGATGCTCAGCGACCCGATCGCGGCCACCCTCATCGGCGTCGCCTACTTCGGCGAGCGGCTTCCCACCGACCCCGCGCACGCCGCGATCGCGGCCGCGGCGGCCGTGCTGGGGGCGGTCGGCGTGGTGACGCTGGCCCGCGCCTCGGGGCCGCAGCGGCCCGCCCGGACCGCTCAGCCGCCGCGCGCCGACGACCTCAGCGCCACGTCGGCGTAGATCCGCTCGAACCGGTCGAGCGAGCGCTCGTGGTCGTGCCGGGCCGCCATGGCGCGGCTCTCCGCGCCCATCCGGGCCCGCTCCTCAGGCGAGGCGAGGATGACGCTCAGGTACTTGGCCAGGTCGTCGGGGCTGCCCGGCTCGTAGAGGTAGCCGTTGCGGCCCTGCTCCACCAGGTGCGGCAGGGCCATGGCGTCGGCGGCCACCACCGGCAGCCCGCTGGCCATGGCCTCCAGGGTGGCGATCGACTGCAGTTCCGCGATCCCGGCGATGGTGAACACGTCCGCGGCCCGGTACACCAGCGGCAGGTCCTCGTGCGGCACGAACCCGAGGAAGCGCACCCTCTCGCCCACGCCCTCCTCCTCGGCCAGCCGTTCCAGGGCGCCGCGCTGGGCCCCGGTGCCGGCCAGCACCAGCTGCGCGTCGTCGCAGGTGGTGCGGCGCACCGCGCGGACCAGGTCGCCGATGCGCTTCTCCTCGTCGAGGCGGCCGACGAAGGCGAAGGTGGGCCGGTCGGGCAGGCCGAGCCGGGCCCGCAGCGCGGACCGCGGCTCCCCGCCGTCGCCCGGCGGGTGGAAGCGGCGCAGGTCGATGCCGCACGAGACGGCCTCCACCGGCCGGGGGAACCCCTGGTCGAGCAGGAGCTGGGCGGCGGTAGGAGTGGGCGTGGTGACGTGCTCGGCGCCGGCCAGCGCCCGGCTGAAGTCCCGCCAGGCGAGGCGGCCGACGGGGCCGCGCAGCGCCTCGGGCACGAACAGGTAGTTGAACAGGTTCTCCGGCATGAAGTGGTTGGTGGCCACCACCGGCACCCGGTGCCGCCGGGCGGCCGCCATCAGCAGGCGGCCGACGACGAAGTGGTTCTGGACGTGCACGGCGTGCGGGCGCAGGCGCCGGATCAGCCGGTCCAGGTGGCCGGGGACGCCCGGCGGAAGGGCCAGCCGGACGGTCTCGTGGACCAGCGAGGACATCGAGCGCAGCCGGTGCTCCACGACCCCGTCCACGCGGGCGGTGGAGGGGCGGCCGTCGGGCGACTGGCACACCACGTGCACGTCGTGGCCGCGCGCGGCCAGCCCGCGGGCCAGGCGCGCGGTGAAGTAGGCGGCGCCGTTGACGTCGGGCGGGAAGGTGTCGGTGCCGATGAGCACGCGCAGGCGTTCCGGGGGCGCTGCGGGTTCGGCAGAGGGAAGTGCGGCCATCTCGGCCCTCCTGGAGGGTGTGCTCGGGGTTCCGCGAGGCTGCGCCGGACGGGGCGGGCCCTGGCCGCCAGGACGGCCCGGACCCGAGTGGTCCCGGGAACGATACTTCGGGCGACCGCCTGTGCGGCCCCGGTTCCGCGTCCATGTTGCCGAGTGTTTACCCGCGGCGGCGGGCATTCACGGCGAACCCCCGGAAAACAGTGGGCGGCGACTGCGGATGAGGAAGGAATCCGCAGGTCGCCGCCACCGGCCGAATCCGGCCGTTCCCCCGTGAAGAGGGTTATCGCCCTCTCTTATCAAGCCAAACGCGCAGAGCGGGAGGAAAAGTTTCCCGAGGGAGGGCCGATCGGCCGATTCTTCGATTTCCGCTCGCTCTTTCGTCATTCCCCGTTGGGCCCGGAGGACGGAACGTCGGCGGTCGCGGCACGACTTCGACGCGGCGCGCGGCGGACCGGGGTCCCCCTCCCGGTCCGCCGCTCGCCGGGCCTCAGCCGCCGATGCTGTCGGCCGACTGGGCGTCCAGGGTCACCTGGACCTCGTCCTCCTTGCCGTCCCGCGTGTAGCCCATGGTCACGGTCTCCCCCGGCTGCTTGGAGCGGATCTTGGCGATCAGCCCGTCCGGGCCGTCCACGGCCTCGCCGTCGACGGAGGTGACCACGTCGCCGCTCTCCAGGCCGGCCTCGGCCGCGGCCCCTCCCTTGGAGGTGTCCACGATGCGCACGCCGTCCCGGTCGGCCGCCACGGTGGCGCCGATCGCCGCGTAGTCCGCGCTGCCCTGGTCGATGAGCTGCTCGGCGATGGGCTTGGCCTGGTTGATCGGGATCGCGAAGCCCAGCCCGATCGATCCGGGCTCGCCCTGCCCCCCGGAGGAGGTCCCGGCGATCGCCGTGTTGACGCCGATCACCTCGCCGTTCATGTTGATCAGCGGCCCGCCGGAGTTGCCGGGGTTGATCGGCGCATCGGTCTGGATCGCGTTGATCACCGTCGAGGTCTGCACCTGCCCCTGCTCGGGCGTGCCCAGGCCGAAGGGGTCCTGCTCCTCCTGCCCGCCGTCGGCGGCCCCGGTGTTCACCGGCCGCTCCACCGCGCTCACCACACCCGAGGTCACCGTCCCGGACAGCCCCAGCGGGGACCCGATCGCCACCACGTCCGCACCGACCTCGACCTTGTCGGAGTCGCCGAACGTGGCCGGGGTCAGCCCGCTGACGCCCTGGGCCTCGATCACCGCGATGTCGGAGACGGTGTCGACCCCCAGGACCTTCGCCCGGGCGTCCGTGCCGTCGTTGAACCGCACCTGGACCGAGTCGCCGCTCGCGCCGGCCACCACGTGGGCGTTGGTGAGGATCTTCCCGTCGGAGCCGATCACCACCCCGCTCCCGCTGCCGCTCCCGGTCTGGATGGAGACCACGCTCGGCAGCACCTTCTCGGCGACCTCGCTGACGCTGCCGGTCGACACCGAGCCCGCGGTGCCCCCGGTGAGCGAGCTGACCGGACTACTCGTCCCCCCGGTCAGGAAGGTCGTGGCCACGGCCGCCGCCGGTCCCACGATCAGGCTGGTGACCAGGGCGGTCGCGGCCGCGATCGCCACCGGCCCCGGGCGCTTGCGGCGGCCGCCGGAGCCTCCGCCGTCCTGGCCTCCGGGCGGCGGCACCGCGCCGGGCCAGGTCGGGGGAACCCCTCCCCCGCCGCCGGGGTGCCCGGCGGCGGGCCCGTGGCCGGCTGCGTGGGGGCCCGAGGGGTGGGAGGCGGCGTACTGCCAGGAGGTGTGCTGCCCCGTCTGCACGCTCGGCTGGGGCCCCGAGTGCGCGCCGAGGGGCGGCGCTCCCGCAGCGCCCGCGGTGCCCGGAGCGTGCCCGCCCTGGGAGCGCATGGTCCACGTGGCGCCCCCGGGCGGGGTCCACGGGCCCGCCCCCGCGGGGCCCGGCGCCCCGGGGGGCGTGTCCTGCGGCGCCTGCTGCGCCGCCTCGGGCGGTGTCTCGTGGTCGTCCCGGGCCGCGCGGGGCTCTTCTGCGACCGTGTCGGCGGTCGGGTCCACCGCCGGAGCCTCCGGTGCGTTCTCCGGGGTCCGATCGGTACGGGGCTCGTCGCCCGGTGCCTCTCGCCTGTCCTCCGCGCTCATCCGAACTCCTCCGGCTTCTCGTCCCTGTTGCGATGAAGTATCGCCGCGCCGGGTTAGAACCCGGTGAGACGGCACCTAGGTGCGGTTTCGAGAACAGAACGGCGCGTCGTCCCCATTCCGACCCCATCGTGACGGAACATGGTCATTGCCTTCCTCACAAGGTCCACCGCGTGGCCGCCTGCCAACCCGAGATGCCCGAGGCCACGCGGTGCAGTCTCGGCGGCGCGCTCCGGTTCAGCGCGCGTCGCCCGTCCCACTCTCCGGATCGCCGGTCTCCACCGGAAGCGAGGTATCGGCCCCCCAAGCGCTCCACGACCCCGGGTACAGGCGCGCCCCCGCGAAACCGGCGTGTTCCAGCGCGATGAGGTCGTGGCAGGCGGTCACCCCGGACCCGCAGTAGGCCGTGACCGACTCCGCCCCTTCGACTCCCAGGACGGCGAAGCGCTCCCTGAGGCGCTCAGGCGCGGCGAAGCGCCCGTCGGCCCCGAGATTGCCCTGCCACTCGGCGCTACGCGCCCCCGGGACGTGTCCGGGGCGCGCGTCGACCGGCGCCGGCTGCTCCCCCGTGTAGCGCCCGCGCGCGCGGGCGTCCAGAAGCACCCGCCCTGCGGGGCGCTCCTTCAGGTCCTTGAGCTCCTCCGTGGAGGCGAAGCGTTCGGCCGGCCAGGGCACCGCCGTGCGGACGCGCGGCTCGGGCCGGAGCTCCTCCTTCTCGAGCGGGCCCTCCCACGCCTGGATCCCGCCGTCGAGGACGGAGGCCGGCGACCCCAGAACGCGCAGCATCCACACCAGCCGCGCGGCGGTGGAGCCCCCGGCATCGTCGTAGGCGACGACCTCCGTACGGTCGCCGATGCCGAGGCGTCCCAGCGCTTCGGCGAACGCCTCCGGGCTCGGCAGGGGATGGCGCCCGCCCTCCCGGGTCGGCTCGGAGGACAGGTCCGTGTCGACGTCGGCCCACACCGCCCCCGGGAGATGGCCGGAGCGGTAGGCCTCGTGCCCGTCGCGGCCGTCCAGGTACCAGCGCACATCGACGACGGCCAGGTCGCCTCCCTCGCGCATGCGCTCGGCCAAGCGCGCGGGGCCGATGACGGGCGGGACGGACGGGTGCTCGCTGCGCGGTTCGCTCATGACGCCACCTTAGAACCGGGCCCCTCAGGAAGTCTGGGCCCGCTCCGGTGTCCGCCCCTTCTCCACATGGCGCAGCCACAGCATGCCCAGGACCGGCAGGAACAGCGGGATGAACAGGTAGCCGCTTCCGTACCCCGACCAGACGGTGTCGTCGGGGAAGGCCGCCGGGTCCAGCAGGCTGAGCGTGCCCACGGCCAGAACCCCGCACAGCTCGATGGCGCAGGAGACCATGGCCACCCGGTGGGAGGTGCGCCCGCTCCTGGCGATGCCCACGGTCGCGACGATGTAGATGATCCCCGCTGCCAGGGAGAGCAGGTAGGCGAGCGGGGCCTCCTCGAACCGCGTGGCGATCTGCACGCCCGCGCGCGCGGTGGCCGCGAGGGCGAACACGGCGTAGACCGCGACCAGGACCCGGCCGGGCCCGGAGCGGGCGGCCCCCTTCTGCGGCACGGTGTTCTCAGACAACGGGGCTCTCAGACAACGGGCGGGTTCCAGATCTGCTCGAGCCGGACCATCAGGACCGGGAGGATGAAGCAGGCGAAGGCGATCACCGCGGGCCCCCACCGGCTGCGCTCCATGAACCCCCACACGGCGCACGCCGGGGGCAGGAGCACCACGGTGGCCAGGTAGCCCACGAGGGTCGCCGGTTCGGCGGGCGGGTCGCCCCCGGCCCAGACCACCGACGAGACCACGGCCTGGGCGATGGTGAGCAGCCACAGCACCGCCATGCCGACCAGGTGCGGTACCACCATGGGGCGGTCCCGGAACGCGGAGACGGTGCACCAGACCGCCATCGCCAGCGACACCAGCTGGATGGTGCTCGTCAGCCCCTCGACCACGACCGCTCCCCTGTTCCCTGCGCACGTCCGCACCTGCGCGGACTGCGACTACAAACGGTAGTACACCGGACGGGCGCACACGAAAGCGGGCGGGGTCGCCCCCGCCCGCCGCCGGTGACTAGACCAGTCCCTGCGCCCAAGCGCCGAGGACGCCGCCCACCGCGCCGCCGGCCAGCGGGCCGACGACGGGCACCCAGGCGTACCCCCAGTCCGAAGTGCCCTTGCCCTTCAGGGGCAGGAGCTGGTGGACGATGCGGGGCCCCAGGTCGCGGGCGGGGTTGATGGCGTACCCCGTGGGGCCGCCGAGGCTCATGCCGATGCCGACCACGCCCAGGGCGACGATGAGCACGCCCACCCCGGACAGCGCGAGCTCCTCGTTCTGCCCGGTGGCGGTGACGATGAACAGCAGGGCGGCGGTGGCGATGAACTCGGTGAGGAAGTTGGCGCCCGGGCTGCGCACCTCGGGCTCGGTGGAGAAGATCCCCAGGAACGGCCCGTCGGAGTTCTTGAACTGGCTGAGATAGACGAGCCACGTCAGGGCGGCGCCGATGATCGCGCCGAGCATCTGGCCGAGCATGTACACGGGGACGGTGGCCCACTCCCCGGTGGAGGCCGCCAGGCCGAGTGTGACCGCCGGGTTGATGTGCCCGCCCGACAGCGGGAGCGCGAAGTAGGCGCCCGCCATGACGCCGAAGCCCCACCCGAAGGTGATCAGGACCCAGCCCCCGCCTTGCGCCTTGGACTTGTTCAGAACATGGGCGGCGACCACGCCGCAGCCGAAGAGGACCAGGATCGCCGTTCCGAACAGCTCACCGAAGAAGATCGTCGTCGTCGTCACCGTCGCCTCCGATTGGACCGGTGGAAATACCGGACGGATACCCCCTCCCGCCGGTGATCACGATCCCGTACCCCGCCCGGAGCCACCGATTTATCCCATCGTTACGGCTGCTCGTGCGCATTCGGCACCCCGGTGCGCGCACGGCGCTCCGACACGGATTCTCCGGATCAGGGAGGCGGAAAAAGAGGATTGTCAGTGGGCCCTCTCACGGGTATGATCGCTTCTTCGCGGCGGAAGTGCACGAAGGCACACCGACGCGCAGAGGATCGGAACGAACCGGCCGTCGCCACGCCGGGGCGGGACCCGCGCATCCGCCGCCCCGACGACCAGCCCGACCGATCCCGGGGAGTCCTCCGTGTCCTCGTGCACGCCTCCGTCACGCCTGCCCGATTCCGCCGCCGCACCCGCGCACGGCGCCGCCGAACTCCGCGCGGAACGGGACCACCTCGCCGCCTCCCGCGAAGCCCTCCGCCGAATGCACCGGGAAGTGCTCGCCACCGGAACCGCCCTCGGCGATGCCGTGGGCGACAAGTACACCAACGCCGTTCTGCAACGCGCGCGCGAGCGCCGCGCGAAGGCCCTGGCCGAACTCCCGGACGCGCCGCTCTTTTTCGGACGCCTCACTTTCCCTCCCGGCGACCTTTATGAGGCCGGCCCCGGCGAACCCTTCACCCCCACCCGCACGCCCGACGCCGATCTCGCCTATATCGGCCGGCGGAATGTCCGCGACGCCTCCGGGGCGACGATGGTTCTGGACTGGCGGGCGCCGGTCTCGTCCGCCTTCTACCGGGCCGGCCCGCGCTCCCCCATGGGCGTGCTGACCCGCCGCCGCTACGGGTTCGGCGCCGACGGCGAACTGACCGCGTTCGAGGACGAGGACCTCGCCGACGGAGCCGAGGGCGGCGCGGGCGGCTTCGCGGCCGACCTCCTCGCCACGGAGATCGAACGCCCCCGCACCGGCCCCATGCGGGACATCGTCGCCACCATCCAGCCGGACCAGGACGACCTGGTCCGCGCCTCTGTGGACACCAGCCTGTGCGTGCAGGGCGCGCCGGGGACCGGCAAGACCGCGGTGGGCCTGCACCGCATCGCCTTCCTGCTCTACACCGACCGCGAGCGCCTGCGCCGCGAAGGCGGTGTGGCGATCGTCGGCCCCAGCGGCTCCTTCCTGTCCTACATCCGCAACGTGCTGCCCGCCCTCGGCGAGGCCGAGGCCGGGCAGCTCACCCTGGAGGAGTTGATCGCCCGAGGGGAGCCGAGCGGACCGGCCGGTACCGAGGACCCCGCCTCGGCCCGCGTCAAGGGCGATGCGCGCATGGCCGAGGTCATCGCCCGCGCGCTGTGGGCCCAGGTGCGTCCCGCCGAGGAGACGCTGGTGGTGACGGTCGGGTCGCGCAAGTACCGGGTGCCGCCGGAGGAGATCGCCGCCATCGTCGACGGCATCCGCCGCCAGCAGGCCTCCTACGGGGCCGGGCGGGAGCTGCTGGCGCAGCGCCTGGCCGGGGCGGTGCAGACCCTCATGGAGGCGGACGGCAGGGCGGACGACCCCCGTGCCCGCGAGCGGCTGTCCCGCGGCCGCGAGGTCAAGGCGGCCGTGGCCGCCATGTGGCCCAAGGCCGACCCGGTCAAGCTGGTGTTCGGCCTGCTCACCGATCCCGACCGGCTGGCGCGCGCCGCCGCGGGGATCCTCTCCCCGGAGGAGCGGCGGGCCGTGCGGTTCCCGCGGCGCCCGCGCTCGATGCGGTCCGCCCCCTGGTCCGGGGCCGATCTGGTGCTCATCGACGAGGCCGCGTGCCTCGTCCGCCGCCCCGCGACGCTGGGCCACATCGTGCTGGACGAGGCCCAGGACCTGAGCCCGATGCAGTGCCGGGCCGTGGCCCGCCGGGCCCAGGGCGGCTCGCTCACGGTCCTGGGCGACATCGCCCAGGGCACCGCGCCGGCCGCGGCCGGCGGATGGGCCGACCTGCTACGCCACCTGGGCAAGGAGGACGCGCGCTTGCAGGTCCTGAGCCGCGGCTACCGGGTGCCGGCCCAGATCATCGACTTCGCGGCGCGGCTCCTCCCCTCGATCGCCCCGGACCTGCCCGCCCCGAGCGCGGCCCGGCAGGCGCCCGGCGCGCTGACCATCGAGCGGGCGCCCTCCGACGGGCTGGTCGCCGCCGCCCTCGACGCCTGCAAGCGCGCGCTGGACGAGGAGGGGTCCATCGGACTCATCGCTGCGGACGGGGACCTGGAGGCCCTCTACCGGGGGCTCGTGGAGCGGGGCGTGCAGGCGGCCCATCTGGGGCAGGACCCCGATGCCCTGGAGTCGCACCGCATCGTGTGCGTCCCCGCCACGCTCGCCAAGGGACTGGAGTTCGACACCGTCGTGGCCGTCGAACCGTCGGGCATCGCCGACGCCGAGGAGCGCGGACTGAACCGCCTCTATGTGGTCCTCACCCGCGCCGTGAGCCGCTTGCACATCGTGCACTCCCGGCCCCTCCCGACCCCGCTCACCGACGCTCGCCGAGCGTAGAGGTCCGGGCACCGTGCCGCTCGGCGGCCCAGGGCGGATCGGGCGGGATCGCCTAGACTGTACGGCCCGGACTCTGTTGGAGACCGCGATGGTCGATCACCTGGAGATCGAGACGACGTTCGAGGTCGGCGCGGAGTTCGAGCCGCCCCGGCCGGCCGATCTGGCGCCGGGCGGGATGGACGAACAGGCCCACCGGCTCGTCGCCACCTACTTCGACACCGAGGACCTGCGCCTCGCCGCGCGCGGCATCACGCTCCGCCGACGCCTCGGCGGCCCGGACACCGGGTGGCATCTGAAGATCCCCTGGGGCCCCGACGGCAAGCGCGAGTTCCGTGCCCCCCGCGGATCGCACGCCACCCGGATCCCCGCTCGGCTGGTCCGGCTGGCCTCCTCCGCCGCGCGCGGGGCGGCGCTGGTGCCGGTCGCCCGCATAACCACCGAACGGACCGAGACCGCCTTGCTCGGCGGTGACGGCGAACCGCTGGCGCTCATCGCCGACGACCGCGTGCACGGCGAGGTCCTCCTGAGGAACGGACGGGAGGTGCGCTGGCGCGAGATCGAGGCCGAGCTCGGTTCCGGTGACCGCGCGCTGCTGGACGCGATCGGCCGCCGCCTGACGGACGCCGGGGCGCGTCCCTCGCGCACCGGGTCCAAGACACTGACGCTCCTGGGCGGCCTGGTCCCCGAGCGTCCGGCCCGTCCGACGGGTCCGACCGCCGACGCCGCCGTCCGGGGCTACCTGTTCGACCAGGTGGAGGACATGCTCGCCCTCGACCCCCGGGTCCGCGCCGGCGAGGAGGACGCGCTGCACCAGATGCGCGTGGCCACCCGCCGCATCCGCACGGTCCTGCGGGGGTTCCCCGCCGTCGTCGGACGCAAGGCCGTCCGACCGACCGCCGACGCTCTGCGGGAGCTGGCGGCCGCTCTGGGGGAAGCCCGTGACCTGGAGGTCTTGAGGGAACGGTTCACCGCGCGCTTGGCAGAGCTGCCGCGTCGGGCGGGCGGGGTCCGCCTCACGGGAGACTGGCTCACCGTCTTCGACGGCCGACTGGAGGCGGCGCGGCGCAGGGCCGTCCGCTCCCTCGAAGGGCAGGAGTACTTCGCCCTGCTCGACCGGCTGGACCGGCTGCGCTCCTCCCCGCTGACCGGGCCGCGCGCCGGTAAGCCCGCTGAGAAGGTGCTCGACGACCAGGTCGGTGACGCGCTCGCACGCATGCGGTCCGCCCACGAGCGCGCGCTCGCCGCGACCGACCGCGCCTCCCGGGACGAGGCCTGGCATGAGGTCCGCAAGGCCGCCAAGCGCGTCCGTTACGCGGCCTCGGCCTCCGAACCGGTCCTGGGCACGCCAGCCGCCCGCCTGCGCCGCTGGGCCGCGAACCTCCAGGAGGTCCTGGGAGACCACCAGGACGGCGCCGCCGCGCTCCGGTTCATCGAGGTCTCGGGCGGGCGGGTCGCGGCGGCCGCGCCCGACCCGGTCGCGGCGTCGGCGTCGCTGGCCGCCCTCTCGGGGGCCGAGACAGCGGTCGCGCCGTACCTGCTGGCCGAGGCGGAGAGGGAGTGGGAGTCCGGGCCTAAGGAAGCCCGGCGTACCTGACGCACGGGGCGCTTCTACGGCTTCGCCAAGCCGCCCGGACGGCCGGCGCCCGGTGGCGCCGCTCCTGGAGCATGGATGACGGGGAAGGTCCCGCTGCGGGACCGCTCTAGAAGGTCATGGGGCGGTGTCAGGCCGAGCGGGGCTTCTCCAGTACCGCGTCGTCCTGAGCCTCGTCCTGGGCCTCCTGGGCTCCGGTGGGTTCCTCGGTGCCGCGCGCGCGGCGGGTGATGGTGCCGCGGCGGTCGACCGCCACGATCATGGGGGTCCCGGTCTCCGGATCGGGGACCACCCGCACCGGCAGCCCGAACACCTTCTCCACCAGGCCGGCGGTGACGATCTCGGAGGGCGCGCCCTCGGCCACCACGGCCCCGTCCTTCATGACGATCAGGTGGGTGGCGTAGCGGCAGGCCTGGTTGAGGTCGTGCAGGACCGCGACCAGGGTGTAGTCGCGCTCGTGGTGCAGCTCGGCGCACAGGTCGAGCACGTCCATCTGGTGGGCGATGTCGAGGTAGGTGGTGGGCTCGTCCAGCAGCAGCAGCGGCGTCTGCTGGGCCAGCACCATGGCCAGCCACACCCGCTGGCGCTGCCCGCCGGACAGCTCGTCGACCATCCGGTCGGCCAGGTCGGCGACGCCGGTCGCCTCCATGGACTCGGTGATCACCGCCTCGTCGGAGCCGGACCACTGGCGCAGCAGCTTCTGGTGCGGGTAGCGCCCGCGCGCCACCAGGTCGGCCACGGTGATGCCGTCGGGGGCGATCGAGGACTGGGGCAGCAGGCCCAGCCGCCGCGCCACCTCCTTGGAGGGGTAGGACGAGATCAGGCGCCCGTCCAGGTGCACCGCCCCCGACTGCGGCTTGAGCATCCGCGACAGCGCGCGCAGCAGCGTCGACTTCCCGCAGGCGTTGGGGCCGACGATGACCGTGAAGGAGTTGTCCGGGATGCTGATCCCCAGGTCACGGGAGATGACGCTCTGGTCGTAGGCGAGCGTCAGGTTCTCCCCCCACAGCCGGGACGGTTCGGGCATCGCGCTTTCTCCTGTGTGTGCGTCGAGTCGGTGGCGCCGGTCAGGCACGTCCGGTCCGCCATTCACGGTAGAGCAGCCAGACGAGGTAGCTTCCGCCGATGACCGCGGTCACCGCGCCCACCGGCAGCTGTGCGGGGCTCAGCGCGTGCTGGGCCACCAGGTCGGCGGTGACCAGCAGCAGCGCCCCCATCAGGGCCGCGCCGAACAGGGTCGTGCCGGTCGAGCGGAGCAGCCGGCGGGCCAGCTGCGGTGCGGCCAGGGCGATGAAGGAGATCGGCCCGGCCACGGCGATCGCCGCCCCGGTCAGGGCGCTGGCCGCCAGCAGCGCCACCGCCTGGGTGCGCTGCACCGGGACGCCCAGGGCGTGCGCGGTCTGCTCGCCCATCTCCATCAGGCGCAGCCGGGGCCCCATCGCCAGGAGCGGCGGGAGCAGCACCGCCATGCACACCGCGACCGCGATGACCTCGGTCCACCCGCGGGCGTTGAGGCTGCCGATCATCCACACCTGGGCGGCCTTGGCGTCGGTGAGGTCGGCGCGGGTGATCAGGTAGTCGCGCACGGAGGTGAGCATGGCGCTGATGCCGATGCCGACCAGGATCAGCCGGTAGCCCTGGACGCCGTTCTTCATGGCCAGCAGGTACACCAGCCCGGCGGTGGCGACGCCGCCGGCGACCGCGCCCAGCGACACCTGCAGCATCGACCCGCCGAAGACGAGGATGGTCAGCACGGCGCCGGTGGCCGCGCCGCCGGTGAAGCCGATGATGTCGGGGCTGCCCAGGGGGTTGCGGGACAGGCTCTGGAATACCGCGCCGGCCACCCCGAGCGAGGCGCCGACGAGCACCGCGACCCAGGCGCGGGGCAGGCGCACGTCGCGCACGAAGAACAGGTCCAGCCGCTCGCCCTGCCCGGCGAGCGCGGCGGCCACCCGCGGCAGGGTGATCTCGTACTCGCCGAGCATCAGCAGCGCGGCGAACACGGCCGCGATGGCCGCCACGAGGGCGCCCGTCACCGCGGCCGTGCGCGGCCGGACCAGGAAGGAGACGCGGCCGGAGCGGGTGCGCACCGGGCGCCCGCTGCGCACACTGCCCGGGCGCGGGGTCGTCGCGGTCATATCTGGGCCATCCTCTTGCGCCGGACCAGGGCGATGAACACGGGCGCCCCCACGAGCGCGGTGATGATGCCGACCTCCAGCTCGCCGGTGGGCAGCACCACCCGGCCCAGGGTGTCGGCTGCGGTGAGCAGCACCGCGGCCAGCACCGCCGAGTAGGGCAGCAGCCAGCGCTGGTCGGGGCCGGTGATCGCGCGCGCCACGTGCGGCACGGTCAGCCCGACGAACCAGATGGGCCCGGCGGTGGCGGTGGCCGCGCCGCACATCAGCACGATCGCCACCGCCGCCAGCAGCCGGGTGCGGTTGATGTGCGCGCCCAGCGCCGCGGCCAGGTCGTCGCCGAGGGCGACGGTGTTCAGCGCCGGCGCCAGCAGCAGGGCGATGACCACCCCGGTGACCAGGAAGGGCCAGATCCGGGAGAACAGCTCCAGGTCGCGCCCGACCAGGGAGCCGACCTGCCAGAAGCGGATCCGGTCGAAGACGAAGTCGTCGAGCACGATGACCGCGTAGACCAGGCCCTGCAGCACCGCGGCCACGGCGGTCCCGGCCAGCGCCAGGCGCACCGGGGTGGCCTGGCTGCGTCCGCGGCTGCCCAGCGCGTAGACGGCCAGGGCCGCGACCGCCGCGCCGACGAAGGCGAACCACACGTAGGCGCCCGGGCTGGTCAGGCCGAAGACGAAGATGGCGACCACCACGGCGGCCGCGGCGCCGGAGTTGACGCCGAGGATGCCCGGTTCGGCCAGGGGGTTGCGGGTCAGGCCCTGCATGAGCGCCCCGGACAGGCCCAGGGCCGCGCCGACGAAGACGCCCAGGACCGCGCGGGGGATGCGCAGCTCGACGACGACGCTGTGGTCGTAGGAGCCGTCGTTGCTGACCAGCGCCTCCCAGACGGTGCCCAGCGGAATGGACTTGGCGCCGACCGAAACGCTGAGCCCCACGCACAGCAGCAGGACCCCGATGGCGACGAGCAGCCCCAGCGCTCTGGCGGTGTGCACCTTGGCGCCGGCCCTGGTGCGCTTCGCGAGCGCCTGTGTCGCCTCGTCCCGGTCCGGGGAGCGCCGTTCCGGCGCCGCCGTCTGGGCGCTCATCCCGTCCCGACCTCAGGGACGGGGCGGGCGCACCGCCTTGGCAAGGCCACTCGTCTCCTCCGACTCCGTTCCGGGCGCGGCAGGGCACCACCGGACACCGGTGCCGGTGGGGGCCCGGTACCGGTGAAAGAACTTAGTAGAGGCTAACCTATGTTCCAGATCAGGAGGAAGAGGGCACCGGGACCGGCGGAGTGAAGGCCCTCACCGGCGGCGGGTCGCCGCGGTAGGCCTCGACCTCCACCAGCACGTGCTGTCCGGTCGACCCCTGCGCCAGGCGGGAGGTCCCCACCACGTCGGTCAGCGCGTTCGGGTTGCCGTGCGCGCACGTCACGTCCTCAGCGGACGGGTCGTACCAGGCGCCGGTGGACAGCTGCGCCACCCCGGGGCGCAGCGCGTCGGACACCCGCACACCGGCGATCAGGCTGCCCCTGTCGTTGTGCACCCTCACCAGGTCCCCGTCGGACAGCCCGCGCGCCGCGGCGTCGTCGGGGTTCATGCGCACCGGTGCGCGCCCCTGGACCTTCAGCGAGGCGCTGTAGGCACCCATGTCCTGCTGGCTGTGCAGGCGCCCCTGGGGCTGGTTGGCCAGCAGGAGCAGCGGCCACCGGCGCGAGCGCGAGGACCCGATCCTCTCCTCCCCCGGGAGCCAGATGGGATAGCCCGGGCAGTCGGCGTACCCGAAGCCGGCGATGGTCGCCGAGAACAGCTCGATGCGGCCGCTCGGGGTCTGCAGCGGGCTGCCCACCGGGTCCTGGCGGAACTCGGCGAAGGCCGCCATGGCCTCGTCGTCCACCCGCCCGGGCAGGTCGACGCCCCCGGCCTCCCAGAAGTCGTCGAAGGCCGGCAGGTCGGCGCCGAACATCTCGTGCTGGCGCGCGCGCCACTGCCCGTACATGTGCCGCATCCACTCCTCGGCGGTGCGGCCCTCGGTGAACTCCTTCTCCAGGCCCATGCGCGCGCAGACCGCGCTGTAGATCTCGTACTCGTCGCGCGCCTCCGCGTACGGCTCGACCGCCCGCCGCATCACGTTGAGGCGCAGGTCGCCCTGGCTGGCCGCCATGTCCTCGCGCTCAAGGGTGGTGGTGGACGGCAGCACGATGTCGGCGTGGCGCGCGGTGGCGGTCCAGTGCGTCTCGACCACCAGGACGGTGTCCGGACGGCCGAAGGCCCGCGTCAGGCGCGCCAGGTCCTGGTGGTGGTGGAACGGGTTCCCTCCGGACCAGGCGACGAAGCGGATGTCGGGGTAGGTCAGGCGCTCGCCGTCGAAGTCGAACTCCTCCCCCGGGCGCAGCAGCATCTCCGAGGTGTGGGCGACCGGGATGAGGCGGTCGACGGGGTTGGAGCCCTTGGGGAAGCGCGGCAGGCCGCCGGGGGTGGCACCGCCGCCGTACCGGCCCATGGAGCCGTACCCGGTGGCGAACCCGCCGCCGGGCAGGCCGATCTGCCCCAGGCACGCGGCCAGCGCCAGGCCCGCCCACAGGGGCTGCTCGCCGTACCGGACGCGCTGCACCGACCAGCCGACGTTGACCAGGGTGCGCCCCGCGGCCATGCGCCGTGCCAGCGCGCGCAGGGTCTCGGCGGGCAGCTCGCAGATCGGGGCGGCCCACTCGGGCGTCTTGGCCACCCCGTCGGTCTCGCCGGTGACGTAGCGCCGCACCACGTCGGCGCCGACGGTGTACCGGTCGAGGAAGGCGCGGTCGGCCAGGCCCTCCTCGAACAGCACGTGGGTCAGGGCCAGCATGACCGCGGTGTCGGTGCCGGGCGCCGCAGGCAGCCACTCGGCGCCCATCTCGTCGATGGTGTCGTCCTTGAGCGGGCTGATCGAGACCGTGCGCAGGCCGCGCTCGGCGGCCGCGCGCATGCCCGGAACGGCCGTGTGCGCGGCGCGCCCGCCCGAGGCGATCCAGGTGTTGGACCTGCGCAGCCCGCCGAAGGACACGATGAGGTCGGTGTGCTCGGCGATCGCCGGCCAGGTGGGCGCGCGCTCCAGCAGCGCGTGGGCGCCCGTGGCCCCGACCAGGTGCGGGAAGAGGACCTCCACGGCGGCGTGGCTGTAGGTGGCGCGGCTGCGGGTGTAGCCGCCCGCGGTGTTGAGGAACCGGTGCAGCTGGCTCTGCGAGTGGTGGAACCGCCCGGCGCTGCCCCAGCCGTAGGAGCCGCCGAAGACGGCCTCGCCGCCGTGCTCGCGGTGGACCCGGCCCAGCTCCTGGGCGACCAGTTCAGCCGCGGTGTCCCAGTCGACCTCGACGTACTCGTCGTCGGGGTCCCCGCGCCGGGGGTCGGGGCCCGGACCGCCGTCCAGCCACCGGCGCCGCACGGTGGGGCGCGCCACCCGCGCGGGATGGTGCTGGGCCCCGGCGGCGTTGCCGATGAGCGGTGCGGGGTCGGGGTCGCGGGGGTCGGGACGCGCGCCGACCACCTTGCCGTCCTCGACGAGGACCTCGTAGGAACCCCAGTGCGAACTGGTCGGGTACGCCTCGGTGCGCGGCCCCTCGTGCGGCGACACGTCGCTCGTCCGGCTCATCGCTCCCCTTTCCCCCATGGATCTCGTCCCCGTCGGCGCGCCCGCCTATGCACGGACATGCCTGGAATGCACCCTAATGTGCCTTTCGAGTGCGGGATAGAGTCCGACGGCGGCACGTCCGCCTTCGGTCCCGAACCCGAACACGGCAGGAGTGGAACATGGCTGCGGCGCCCTACCGGTCGCGACGCTCGGTCCTCGCGGTCCCGGCATCCAACCCCCGATTCGTCGAGAAGGCGCGCGAGATCGCCTCCGACGCGTTCTTCCTCGACCTGGAGGACGCCGTGGCCCCCTCGGAGAAGGACCGCGCGCGCGACGCCGCGGCCGCCGCGCTCACCGAGGGCGGATGGGGCGCGCGGGTGCGCACGGTCCGCGTGAACGCACTGGACACGCCGTGGACCTATCGGGACGTGATCACCGTGGTGGAGCGGGCCGGGGCCGACCTGGACTGCCTGGTGCTGCCCAAGGTGACCGACCCGGTCCACGTCCAGTGGCTGGACCTCCTGCTCACCCAGGTGGAGCGCGCGTGCGGCCTGGAGCCGGGGCGGATCGGCATCGAGGCGCAGATCGAGGACGCCCGCGGCCTGTCCGCCGTCGACGCCGTGGCCGCCGCGTCCCCGCGCCTTGAGGCGCTGGTCTTCGGCCCCGCCGACTTCATGGCGTCGATGAACATGCGCGGCCTCGAGGTCGGGGAGCAGCCGGCCGGCTACGACGTCGGGGACGCCTACCACTACGTGCTGCTGCGCATCCTCACCGCCGCGCGCGCCAACGGCCTTCAGGCGATCGACGGGCCGAACCTCAAGGTCCGCGCCCCCGAGGCCTTCCAGACCTCGGCCCGGCGCACCGCCGCCCTCGGCTACGACGGCAAGTGGACGGTCCACCCCTCCCAGGTCGAGGCGGCCAACACGGTCTACGCCCCCGACCAGGCCGAGTTCGACCGGGCCGAGCGCATCCTGGAGGCCTACGAGCACGCCACGTCCGTGGAGCGGCGGGGAGCGGTCACCCTCGACGGCGAAATGCTGGACGAGGCCTCGCGCAAGATGGCCCTGGTCGTGTCCGCGAAGGGCCGGGCGGCCGGGCTCGCCCGCTCCGACGCCGCACGCTCCGGCTGACGGAGGGCCTTGTCCGGGGGCGCCCCAAGGGGCAGAATCATTGTCACAGTCAACGGAATCGTTGAGGTCGTCATGAATACTGCTCCGACGGCGGCCCCGGACACCGGCGTCCCCTCCGGGGACGTCGCCCGCGTCCGGGCGTTCAACCGCTTCATCACCGGCCGGATGGGGGTCCTGCGCCCCGACCACCTGGGCTCGCCTTGGACGCTCACCGAAGTGCGCGTCCTGTACGAGCTGATGCGCACCGGCCGCAGCGAGACCGCCGCGCTCCGCGCCCTCATGGAGGTGGACGCCGGACAGCTCAGCAGGGTGCTCAGGCGCATGGAGGACGAAGGGCTCGTCTCCCGCTCGCCCTCGCCCGAGGACGGGCGCAAGCAGGAGGTCGAACTGACCGCCGCCGGAGCGCACGCGGCGGCGATGATGAGTGAGCGCGCAGACGACCAGGTCCGCGACCTGCTCGCGGGGCTGCCCGCGGATGAGCGCGAACGGCTGCTCGGGGCCATGGAGACCGTGCGGCGCGTGCTGGACCCGCCCGCCGACCGCGGCGGGCGCGTGGTGCTGCGCGGACTGCGCCCGGGCGACCTGGGGTGGGTCGTCCAGCGCCACGGCGAGCTGTACTGGCGCGAGTACGGATGGGACGCCGGCTTCGAAGCGCTCGTCGCGGGGATCGCCGCGGAGTACGCCGCCGGCCGCGACCCGGAGCGGGAGGGCGCCTGGATCGTCGAGCTGGACGGCGAGCGCGCGGGGACCGTCATGTGCACGCGGGACGGCGCCGAGACGGCCCGGCTGCGGCTGCTGCTGGTCGAGCCCTGGGCGCGGGGGCACGGGATCGGGCGCCTGCTCACCGATGAGTGCACCGCCTTCGCGCGCGCCGCCGGCTACCGCCGGATGACGCTGTGGACGCATTCGGTGCTGGCCCCGGCGCGGCGCATCTACGAGGCCGCCGGCTTCACCCTGGCCTCCAGCGAAGCCTACCGGGCCTTCGGGTGCGACCTGGTGGCCGAGACCTGGGACCGGGAGCTCGCACCGGCGCCCTGAGCGGGACCGGCCGGGAACCGGGGACGCGGCAGGCCGACGCATCGCCGCGCCCCCGAGCCTGGAGCCTCATCCCCCGGGACGACCACCGGCCCGGCCCCCCGCGAGCCGGGGACCGGGCCGGGGCGGCGGGCCCAGGGCGCGCCCGCCGTTCCCGGGAGGCGGGATCAGGACTTGTAGTGCAGGATCCCCCAGGCCAGCGAGCCGGACTCGCCGCCGTGGACCCAGTTGCGCAGACCGGTCTTCATCCGCGTCAGGTAGGCCTCGCTGATCTTTCCGGTCAGCTCGGACTCACGGGACTCGGTCTCGGCCAGTACACGGCCGTAGTGGCGGGGCAGCTGCTCGGTCAGGTCGTCGAACTCGACCTTGGACATGCCCAGGCGCGCCGTCTGCTTGTCGTAGAAGCCGGGCGTGCCCATGCTGTCCAGGTGCAGCCGGTCCAGGATCGGGCGCAGCGCGTCCTGGGTCGCCGCGTCCGAGGCCATCGGGTCGGTGAAGACGAAGTCCCCGCCGGTGCGCAGCACGCGGGCGACCTCCTCCAGGACCCGGGGCCGGTCGCCGCTGTGCAGGAAGGCGTCCTGCGACCAGACCACGTCGAAGGCGTTGTCCTGGCACGGGATGTCCTCGAAGGAGCCGTCGACCACGTCGATCAGGTGGTCCAGGCCCGCCTCGCGGTTCATCTCCCGGTTGCGCTCGTTCTCCACCTCGCTCAGGTTCAGGCAGGTGACCTTGCACCCGAACTGGCGGGCGAGGAAGCGCGCGGAACCGCCGTAGCCGGCGCCCACGTCGATGACCTGGGTGTCGGGGCCGATCTCCACC
>NZ_ANAD01000085.1 GCF_000341245.1 Nocardiopsis halophila DSM 44494 | reverse complement strand
CGCGGGGACCCGCCGTAGCCGGCGCCCACGTCGATGACCTGGGTGTCGGGGCCGATCTCCACCTTGCCGGCCATCCGCTCCACGGTGCGGCGGCTCGCCTCGGCGATGTCGCCGTCCGGGGAGTCGTACAGGCCGACGTGGATGTCGGTGCCGCCCCAGATCGTGTGGTAGAAGGTGTCGGCGTCCGAGGAGTTGTAGTACTCCCGGGCGGTGCGCACCGCCGCCGAGTAGTTCCCGGAGAGGTCGTCCTCCCGCAGGTAGGCCTTCTCGGCGATGTGGATGAAGAAGTCCGGCTCCTCACCCTGGTGGGTCTCCTGGAAGTCCCCGTAGGTGTCCACCTTCTGGAAGCCCACCTCGCGCAGGAGCCGCCGCGTGTAGTTCTTGCGCAGCGGGAACATGTTGAGGTGGTACTCGGACTTGTCCGGGAACCGGTAGACGAAGCGCGCGAGGCCCTCGTCGACGTGCTCCGGCTCGGCGGACACCTCCTCACCGCAGTAGTAGTACGTGTGCTTGTTCCCGTACTTGCCGTCCAGCAGGGCGTCGTAGTTGCGCTGGTCGATGATCAGTACGCCGTCGTGCTTGAGCATGGCGTAGAACTCGGCCAGGGCCTTGCGGCGGTCCCGCTCGGAGAACAGGTGGGTGAACGAATTGCCCAGACAGATGATCGCGTCATAGGTCCCGTGCACGTCGCGGTTGAGCCAACGCCAGTCGGCCTGGACGACGCGCAGGATGTGCCCGCCGTAGGCCATCCCGTTGTGGAACGCCTTGGCGAGCATCTCAGGGCTTCCGTCAGCGCTGACGGTGTCGAACCCCTCTTCGACCAAGCGCACCGAGTGAAAGCCGGTTCCGGCCGCGACATCGAGCACCTCGCGGACCCCGCGCTCCTTGAGCTGGTCCACGAAGAAGCGCCCCTCGCTCTCGTAGCGGCGCTTCCAGTCGATGAGCTCGTCCCACTTGTCGACGAACCCGGTCACGTATTCGGCTTTGTAGTGGTCGGTGTCGCGAACGGCTAGCGGGTCGTCTCCAAATCGCTGCTGATCCTGCCCTTTAATAGGTCGACTCCTCACACTAGAACACCCTTCGCTCGTCCGGCACACGACGGCGAGGGTGAAACTTCGCGTATGACCCATTGAAAAGCATGACCCCACCCCCACTTCAAGTGGGCAAGACCGCGAACACGGCTTATCCGCAGGTCAGAGCGGACAAATTCGTTGAGCGAACCCCCTGCACACAGCCCCGCGGAGCCGCCCGGCGGCCACCCTGGGCGCGTAGTCGATCATTACGGGCCACCGCCGAAGAACCGCAGGACGCAACGCATTGCGCAGCACGCAATGAAGAATTGATGAAAAACACCCCGAAAATAAGAGTGAATCGCGGATGTTCTATGATCGTCCAAACGGCGCGCCGCCGTCCGTCAGGTTTTGCCGCGCACCCGCCGACGCGCCGGTGTGCCTACAGGCCCTGCGCTGCTGGATAATGCGGTCATGGTCATCACCGGACGCGGCTCGCACGAGATCGCCGACAGCGTGGAACGGGAGATCGTCGGCGGAGGGCTCCAGGCCGGGACGCTGCTGCCCCCCATCCGCGACCTCGCCGGCGACCTGGGGGTCAACCCCAACACCGTGGCCGCCGCCTACCGGCTGCTGCGCGACCGCGGCCTGGTGGAGACCGGGGGGCGGCGCGGCACCCGGGTCCGCCAGCGCCCCGCCGCCGCCCCGCGTGAGACCGGCCCCGGCGCGGTGCCCCCGGGCACCCGCGACGCCGCCACCGGCAACCCGGACCCGCGGCTGCTGCCCGACCTGGCGGCCGCCCTGGCCGCGGTCGCCCGCGACCGCCAGGGGCGCACCCCGCCGCTGTACGGGGACGCCCCGGTGCTGCCGGCCATGGCCGAGGCCGCCGCCGAGGTGTTCGGGGCCGACGGCGTGCCGACCGCCTCGCTCGGCCTGACCTCGGGCGCCCTGGACGGCATCGACCGGGTGCTCCGCTCGGCGCTGCGCCCCGGGGACACGGTGGCCCTGGAGGACCCCGGCTGGCCGAGCGAGCACGACCTGCTCGCCGCGACCGGCCTGAAGAGCGTGCCGATGGCGGTCGACGGCGAGGGGCCGCTGCCGAGCGAGCTGTCGGCGGCGCTGCGTGCGGGGGCCCGCGCGGTGGTGATCACCAACCGGGCGCAGAACCCGACCGGCGCGGCGCTGAGCCGGGAGCGCGCGACCGCCCTGCGCGGGGTGCTCTCCGAGCACCCCGCCGTGCTCACCGTCGAGGACGACCACGGGTTCGGCTGGGTGGAGCTCCCCTTCCACGGGGTGTTCGGCACCACGGACCGCTGGGCGGTGGTGCGGTCGGCCGCCAAGGGGTACGGGCCGGACCTGCGCCTGGCGATGGTCGCCGGGGACATGGTGACCGTCGACCGGGTGCGCGCCCTGATCCAGACGGGCCCGGGGTGGGTCAGCCACGTGCTCCAAGAGGCGTTCGTGCACATGTGGCGCACCGGCGCGGCGGTGCCCGAGGAGGTCGGCCGCTCCTACACCCGGCGCCGCACGGCCCTGATCGAGCACTTGGCCGCGCACGGGATCGCGGCCCGCGGCCGCTCGGGCGTGAACGTGTGGGTCCCGGTCCCCGACGAGGGCTCCGCCGTGGCGGGCCTGCTGGCACGGGGATGGGCGGTCGCCCCCGGATCGCGCTTCCGCACCGGGGCGCGCCCGGCGCTGCGGGTGACGGTCTCGGCGCTGGAGGACCGGGACATGCCCGACCTCGCGGCCGCCATCGCCGCCGCGACCCGCCACGGCGGCCCGGCGGTGTGAGGGCGGTATCCCGCTCGTACGGTCCCCCTTCGCGGAGAAGGTGTTCGGCACCGGTGTCCGGCGGATGGGGACCACTACGACGGGACCGGCTGCCGCGCCGGTTCCCTTCGACGACAGGGCTTTCAGATGCCGTGCGCCGCCTGCTCCACCCACGCTCGAACGGCCTTGGCCGTCTCCTCGGGGGGCGAAGAGCTCGTGTCCAAGAGGTCGACGGGCGGGTGCATCTCCGCCGCCGTCTCGGACACCCACTGCGCGTACTCCAGCATCTCCTCGATGCGCTCCTCGTCCCATTCCCGCCACGACGGCCGCGCGCGCAGGCGGTCGGCGAGGACGTCCGGGTCGCAGGTGAGCGCGAGGTAGTGGATGCGCGAGAACAGCACGCGCTCGGGCAGCGGTTCGAACTCGGGCGGCACCACCGTGCCGAAGAGCACCACCGGGCGCCCGTTCTGCTGGACCATCGCGGCCGTGCGCAGCCATGTGGAGCGGAACGGGCGGTGGTCGGGCGAGTCGTCGCGCAGGCCCTCGACCCACAGGACGTCCTGTTCGAGCACGACGAAGCGGTCCGCCAGCGCCTCGATGAGCAGCCGTCCCACGGTCGACTTGCCCGTGCCGCTGGGGCCGGTCACACAGAGCAGGGGTGCACGGAGGAAGGGCCGCACGTGTCCGCAGAAGCGGCAGTGCAGCCCCTCCCCCGACGGCCCGGGGCCCGGTGCCTCGTCGAGCTCACCGCACTCAGGGCAGATCAGCGGGTTCAATCGAACAGCTGCTCTAGGAAGCTCTTCTTACGCCGGCCATAGGGGCGCGGCGAGTCTTTGTAGCCGTACCCCCCGCCGTAGGGCCGCGGGGAGTCCTTGTAGCCGTGACCCTTGTGCCCGTAAGGGCTCGGCGAGTCGCGGCGGCCCTTGTTGTAACCGCGCGGCGAGTCCGGCGGAACCGGGTAGGCCCGTCCGCCGCCGTGCGGTGCGCCGTGCGACGGCCGGCCGGGGTAGGGCGGCGGGGCGCCGTAGTGGCTCTCTTCCGCAGCGACGATCTGCTCCAGCTCACCGCGGTCGAGGAAGATCCCTCGGCAGCCCATGCACTGCTCGATGTGGATCCCCTGCCGGTCGAAGGTCTGCATCTGGCCTTGGCACTTGGGACATGTCACACGCTCATCGTAGGGCGGGGACATTAAACGGGCGTGAAGACGGGAGGCCCGGCGGAGCGGGGGCAGGGCCCCGCCGGGCGTGCTCCGTCTCCGGCCGTCAGGAGGAGGCGGTCCCCAGCTCACCGGCCTCCAGGGTCATGGACGCCCCGTCGGAGAAGGAGACGTCGAGCGGCGCGGTCCCGGGGTTGTAGGCGACGTAGGTCTTCGTCCCCCCGTTGTCGAAGACCGCGTAGTGGGCGGTGTCCGCGGTGACCGACGTGTCCACGGTGCCCGCCTCGGCGAGCGTGGACACCCACTGGTAGGTGTGCGCCTTGGACTCGCCGGCCTCCGGTTCGTAGGACGTCCACTGCTCCTCGAAGCGCGCCAGCGCGGCCGGGCCGTCGGAGAGCGCCTGGTGCTCCCAGTGGACGTCCCGCCACACCTGGGGCTCGCCGCCCAGCCGGTCCTCCAGGGAGGCGTGCATCGCGGCGGCGTGTTCGGGGTCGTGGCCCAGGTAGAGCGAGGACGCGGTGATCGGCAGGTAGTTGATGCCGTAGTGCTCCTCGTCGCCGCCGTCCCACCAGATGCGGTAGTCGCCGCCGTCGCCCCAGACCATGCCGACGACGTCGTGCTCGAACCCCTCGGGGAAGGTGCCGCCCCCGTGGTCCTGCCAGTAGCGGGTCACCGTGGAGGCCTGGGTGGTGTGCAGGAAGACGCCCAGGTCCCGCAGTTCGCGGTCGCCGGTCGCGGCCCCGAACAGGGCCGTGGCGGCGGCGAAGTGCATGCCCTCGGAGGAGGACTCCTGGTTGTGGCCGGCGGCGAACCCGGCGTGGCCGGAGGCCCAGCCGTGCCCGGCGTAGGGCGAGAAGGAGCGCAGGCGGGGGAACATGTCCGATTCCGGGTCGGTCTCGGCGACGTCCCGGATGAGCAGCCGGACCATGCCTCCCCAGGCGTCCTCGGCGGCCCAGTCGCGGTCGTAGCGGGCGACGACGGCTGCGGCCTGCACGAAGTAGCCGTAGTGGAAGTCGTGGTCGTTGACCTGGTCGGCGGCGCCGAAGGAGTCGGGGTAGCCGAGCATGGTGCCCCAGGCGGAGTCGTAGTGGAACTGGCGCGCGCCCCCGGCGGTCAGCCACCCCTCCAGCCGGCCCTTGACCAGCTCCAGCAGCCCGTCCCGGCCCTCGGTGTAGCCGATCGAGTCGGCGATGGGCACCAGCTGGGCGAGCCGGCCCAGGGCCTTGCCGTTCCAGTAGGTGTCGTCGCCGCCGCGGAACGGGTCCTCGTGGTGCAGCTCCTCGTCGATGAGGGCCCGCATGCGCCCCTCGTCGGCGCCGTCGGCGGTGGGCAGGCCGGGCAGCAGGCCGTGCGTGCTCAGCTCGGTGGTGAACCGCGCGCCGTCGACCACCCGCATCTCCCCGCGCGGGGAGGCGTAGGCCAGGTCGGTCAGCGGATCGGCGGCGGCGTCCCACTGGTGCGGGTAGAGCGCCATGAGCGTGCCGTCCTCGGTGCCCTCCTTCGGCTCGGTGGTCAGCCGGTACGTGGAGGTCAGCTCGGCCGCGGCCTCGTCGTAGGCGTACTCCACCCGCGAGCCGGTGACGAAGGAGTGGGCGTAGGGCGCGAACGCGTCCAGGTCGCCGGGGCCGGGCAGGACGGCGACCGAGTAGTACGAGGCGCCGGGTGCGGTGAAGGCGTTGCCCGAGCGCGTCCACTGCGCGTCGGAGGGGGCGAAGAGCGCGTAGTGGCGGCCGCCGACGGTGGCGCCGACCACGTCGCCCTCCTCGTGCCAGACCTCGGGCGGGCTCGTGAAGGAGACCTCGGGGTCGGCGCCCTCGGTCTCGGCGTAGGCGAAGGGCAGGCCCTGGCCGATCGTGGTGCGCAGGGTGCCGCCGCCCTCCCACTGGGCGGTGACGGTCCAGTCGCCGTGGTCGGCGACCTCAGTGCGCGGGGCGTCCAGGCCGGAGGCGCCCATCGTCAGGTCGGCGGTGTGGGGGTACTCGTACTTGAGCCCGTCGGCGACCAGGTTCGGCTCGTCGGGGTAGCCGACCTCCAGCCCGCCGGCGTGCGGGCGGAAGCTGAAGGGGTGGGCGTAGAGGTTCTCGCCGTAGGGGTTGCCCGGGTAGCGCTGGAAGATAAGCGAGGACCACCACTCGTTGGTGGGGGCCGGGCCCTCGAAGTCGTCGGTGACCTTGGGCGCGGCAGGGGCGCCGTTCTGGTCGCTCGGGCCGGGCTCCCCGGCGGGGCGCTCGTCGGTGTAGCCGCCGCTGCCCACGGGGACGACGGCCGCGGAACCGGCGGCGGGGTCGGCGCCGGCCGGGGCGCCGTCGGTCGCGGCGGCCGCGAGCCCGGCGGCGCCGATCACGAGGGCGGCGAGCGCTGCGGGGGCGGGGCGGACGCGCGGGAGGCGCCGTCGGTCACGGATGCGTACCATGGTCGGCCTTTCATCGGGGGGACACGGTCGGCACCGCATGTGGGAGCGCTCCCATATGCGGTGCGTGAGCCCCGAGTGTCAGCCGGTGGCCCCGTGAAGGCAATCCAGGAAAACTGGATAGTTTCCTAACTGTTACGCGGGGTGAGCGCCGGACGCGGAGGCGCCGTATGCGAGACCGCCGTGTCAGGGTTCACACCCTTCTCTGCTACCTCGCGCGAATCACCCGATTACTGTATGCGAGCATTGGAGGAAGTCCCGCCCCCTCCGT
The DNA here is from genome assembly GCF_000341245.1 of Nocardiopsis halophila DSM 44494. Lineage (GTDB taxonomy): Bacteria > Actinomycetota > Actinomycetes > Streptosporangiales > Streptosporangiaceae > Nocardiopsis_A > Nocardiopsis_A halophila. The sequence continues at coordinate 102,497 of NZ_ANAD01000085.1, read as the reverse complement.
CCCTCTCCCGCCTAGGGCCACCGCATGACGTACCCGCTTCCTCCGCCCCCGCACCGTCCCGCCCGCACAGGGGTGGCCGTCGTCGCCACCGTCGCCGTGACACTGGTCGTCGCCGGCTCGCTCACCGCGACGGGCGTGTACGCCTACGAGCGCCTCACCACCGCCGGTCCGCAGACCGCCCCCGGCTTGCCGAGCGAACCGTGCGGAGCCCTGGGGGAGGACGTCCTCCGCGGCCTCGGCGCCGAGCCGGAATCCCAGAGCACGATCCGCTACGAGACCGTATGCACCTGGGACGCCGAGGTCGACGGACGAGAGGCCGCCCTGCACCTCGGCTGGTTCGCCGCCTACTCCGAGCCCGACGCCGACCTCGTGGATCAGTACGGGGACGAGGAGGCGCCCCGGGACGCCGACTCCGCCTACGAGCTGCAGATCGAGCGGGCCTCGGAGCCGGACCGCTACGCGTCCGACGACGCGGAGGCCGAGACCGAGGAAAGGGACCTCGACGTCGGCGAGGAGGGCGTGCTCATCCTCGCCTCCATCGACGACGGCCTCGCCTACACCGAAGACGCGGACCAGCGCGCGAGCGTCGTCGTCCGCGAAGGAGAGGTCGTGGGGACGCTCGTCCTCTCCCTCTCCGACGACGCCGAGGCGATCGACATCGACGATGCCGAGGACCTTCTCGGCGACGCCGCCGCCGCGGCGTTCGGCTGACCCGGAAGGAGCACGGCCGTGTACACAGGCCCCCCGAACGTCCCCCCGCCAGGCCCTCCGCCCGGTCCTCCGCCGCAGCCCCCGCGGCCTCCGCGGAGCGGCGGGACCGCTCGCACCGTGGCCATCACGGCGGTGATCACCCTGGGCGCCTATGCGGTGGTCGCAGGGACCGCCGGGACCGTGCTCGCCCTCCGGACCCCGTCCGCGCCCGACGGGGCCGCCCCCCGGAACGAGGACCTGCCGGAGCCCCCGTGCGGCGTCCCGAGCCGCGACCAGCTGGACCGGGTCGGCGCCGAGCTGCCGAACGCGTTGTTCAGCGAGAGCGACTCGACCTGCTCCTGGTACGGCGAGTTCTCCGACGGGACCCTGGGGTGGCTGGACGTCTCCTACAGCCTGCCGACCGATGAGGACGGCGAGCCCGAGCGCGGAACGCGGGCCGCCGAAGAGGAGTTCGAGGCGGAGTCGGACGACCTTCTCGAAGAGTCGGACGACACGTACTGGACCTCAGAGGTGGTCGACTCCCACGAGCCCGACCTCGGGGACGAGGCGCTGGTGGTCCACTACCGCTGGGGCGACCCGGACGAGGGCCTGACCTCGTCGAGCCGGGTCGTGGTGCGCGTGGGCGAGGTGCTGGTGCAGGTCTCCGCGAACGAGGCCCGCGACGCGCGGGGCGACTCCGGGGAGGCCGGCCTCACCGGGGACGAGGAGACCCTGCTCGGGATCACCGAACGCGCCGTCTCCGCACTGGACTGACCCGGAGGGGCCCGCAGGCGGCGCTCATCCCGCCGGCGGCAGCACGTTCTCCCCGTACTCGCCGCGGATGTTGCCGGGCGGCGCGTAGACGAGGACCACGTAGTGCTCGCGCCAGGTGTCCTGTGAGGACTCCGGCTCGCTGACGCGCGCCACACCCACCTTGGTGGTCGCCTTCCAGACGAGCTGGGTGAACGCTCCGGTCTGCGGGGAGAAGCCCGGGGCCTGGTAGTCGTACTCCTCGCTCCCGGCGTACCAGTGGTCGACGGCGTCGGCCCCGCTCGGCTCGGTGGCGGGGTCGGTCGAGGCGGAGTAGTGGACGGTCTCGCCGTGCCCCGGCTCCCGCCCGCGGTGGCCCTCGTCCAGGCCCTCGTATTCGGAGAACTCCCGAGCCCGCTCAAGGGCAAGGGCGTTCAGTTCTCCGTCCGGTTCGAGCGGGGGCGCGCCGTGCCGCGCACGGTGGACGTCGGCGGCCTCGATCACCTCGCCCAGGAACACGTCGTCGGTGTTGTCGGGGAACGGCGGGCGTACAGGCCCTGAGCCGCTCTCGGTCTCGGCCCGGCCGGCGGTGTCGGCGGAGGGTGCGGAGCCGTCGGAACGGACGGGCTCGGCGTTCGCGGGGGCGGGCACGGGGCCGACGAGGACGGCCGCGACGAAGAGCGAGAGGAATCGGGAGCGCATCGGTCTCCTGGCGTGTTCGGGAGGACATCGGGTTCGGAGGGCCCTGTGGGGAGGCCGCCCGCACGGGACTCTAACTCAGAATCATCACTCCTTTACGTGGAGTGATGAAATTCCGGGGTCGTGCGACCGCCCCGCCACCCGTCGCCGCGCGAACACGGACCTTCGGGGGCCATTGCCGCACGCGCCACCCCTCCGTAGAGTCGGCCGTCCACCGGGGCGGACCACAGACCAGGAAAGCGCTTCCCCCTCCGCCCGTCCCTTCCTCCCGTCCTCCTCCCCAAGAACAGGAGAACCGCCATGGAGCCGACCCCCCGTACCCCCGCCCGCCTCGGTGGCGCGGCGGCCGCGCTGCTCCTCACCGCCGCCGCGTTCTCCACGGGCGCGGCCCACCCGGCCACGGCGACCACCGTCTGCGAACCGTTCGGCGAGATCCCCATGGGCGAGTACTGGCTCAACAACAACGTGTGGGGGCAGGACGCCGGCTCGGGCTCCCAGTGCGTCGAGGACCTGTACCAGGACGGCGACACCATCGGCTGGCGCACCGAGTGGGACTGGGAGGGCGACCCGTACCAGGTCAAGTCCTATGTCAGCTCGGTCCTGGGGTGGCACTGGGGATGGAACTCGGACGAGGACACCGGGCTCCCGGTCCGGCTCTCGTCCGGACGGGCCCTCGAGACCGCTTGGGAGTACGACCTCCGGACCGAGGGGACCGTCGCGGTCGCCTACGACCTGTGGCTGCACGACATCGCCGACCCCGGCTGGAGCGACGACCCCGCCGACGAGGTCATGGTCTGGCTGTCGGCCCGCGGGGGCGCCGGCCCGCTGGGCGAGCGGATCGACACGGTGGAGGTCGGCGGCGAGCGGTGGGACCTGTACCAGGGGGCGGTCGAGGACGACGACGGGCAGCTCCTCTGGGACGTCCACTCGTTCGTGCACACCGGCGGGACGCGCTCCTTCGAAGGCGACCTGACCGGGTTCACGGACCACCTGGCCGACCGCGGCGCACTGGAGCCCGACCAGTACCTGTCCAGTGTCCAGGCGGGGATCGAGGTCTTCCAAGGCACCGGTGTGCTGGAGACCACCGCCTACCGCGTCACCCGGGGGGTGACCGGTGGCCGATCGCGGCACCACGGTGTCATTGCCTCCGCGCGGGGAACGGGCGTAGCGTCACCGTCGGTGAGCCGGGAAGCCTGGTCGGCGTGCACCGTTCTGGAACGACGATGATCGGAGTCCGGCGATGGCGGACCCCTCCGCCCCTGTCCCCTCACCCGCTTCCGCGGCCGACGGCCGTGCGCCCACGAGCCTCATCGCCCGCGCGGGGCGGGCCGTGTTCGCCCGGCACTCCAACCCGCGGAGCGCTTGGAGCCGCTGGGCGACCACGCCTCTCGTCCTCGTCCCGGCGTGGACGCGGAACTGGAAGCACGCGGTGGCGGTGGGCACATGGTTCGCGGTGAATCCGGTGCTCTTCCCGGAGCCGAAGGACGACTCCGACTGGGCGACCCGCGCGATGCTCGGCGAGGAGCAGTGGATCGACGACGGCCCCAAGGACGCCGCCTTCGCGGTGCAGATCGCCGCCTCGGCCGCCAGCACCGTCGCGGTGGCCTCCGCCTGGCGCCGCAAGGCGGCCCCGGCGGTGGTCGGGACGGCGGTGACGATGGGTCTGACGATGGTCTACTGGAGCCAGATGGTCCGCTACTACGAGGCGAACAAGCGCCGGACCGCCGAGCAGGACACCCGGGACGCCGCCGGAGAGGCGGACCCGAAGGCGTGAGGCCGGTTCCGGCGTCCGCGCCCGAGCGGACCCGGCGGACGGAGGCGCCCGGCCTGTGCAGGGCCGGGCGCGCACGGAGCCGGGGCGGTCAGTCGCACTTCTTCCAGGAGAAGACGTAGGTGGTGGTGATGCTGGCGTCGGTGGAGTCCATCGCCATGAAGCTCAGCTCGTCGGGGTCGGAGTCGCCGGCGTCCACGCGCAGCTCGGTGTTGATGTTGAAGTTGCGCTCGGCGTTGCAGGGCGCGTAGATCGCCACGTTGGCGCGGTCGTTGAACTGCCAGTTGTCCTGGTACGGCCCGGGCAGCTCGTGGGTGACGGCCTCGGTCTCGGGCATGCCCTGGAAGTAGTAGCTCGCCTTCTGGGTGCCCTCGGCCCCGTCCGCGAGGTCGGCGTATCCCCGGTACTCGGCGCGGGCGATGGCGTAGGTGTAGCCCTGCGGGACGCTGACCAGGACCGCGAGCTGGCAGTTCTTCCGGCTGTCGATCGGGCTCGACCCGCCGCCCGCCTGGGCCAGGTACTCGCTGTAGGTCACGGTGAAGGCGGTCTTGTCCGGGGCCACGGAGGTGGCGGTGGTGCCGGGCGCGCACCCGGAGCCGTTGGCGTTGACCAGGTCGATCTCCACCTTCCCGGGGGGCGGGGGGTCTTCCGGCCACCAGGAGGGGCCGCCGGAAGCGGCCGCCGGGGAGGCGGACAGGGCGAGGGCCGCTGCGGACACGGCGGCCGCCGCGCTGAGGAGGGTGCGGGGTCTGCGCATGGGGGACCAACCTTCGGTGGGGGATGCGGTACGGACCGGGTGGGGGCCGGTCCGAGCGGCGTCCGCCTCACCGGGCGGACGCTTCCCCTGGAAGGTAGGCATGCCACTACGCAGGGTCAATCCCCCTGCTCGTGATCGTTCTTCCCAGTCGACGGGAAAGATGAATGTGAATGTCTGGGGTCAATCTCTCATGGGATGACATTCAATGGGATGACACCCTCTTTGCGGACGCGGACGGACCGCCGGGGCCGGTGGGGCGGCGTCAGTGGGAGACGCCCTGCTTCCAGTAGCCGCAGAAGAAGACGCGCTCCTTGTCCATGCCCCGGCCGGTGACCAGGTGGCGGCGGACAGAGGTCGCCAGGGTCGATTCGCCGGAGATCCAGGCGTAGTCGAGGGCCCCGAGGTCGCGGGGCTCCAGGTGGGCGAGGGCCGCCTCGCCGGGGGCGGCGCCCGGGGACGGGTGGAGGTGGACGCACTCGACGCCGGGGCGGGCGGGCAGTTCGGGCGCCGTTCCCGGCTTGTACTCCAGGACCGCCAGCGCGCGCACATCGGCCGGGAGCGACTCGATGACGGCGGCGAGGGCGGGCTGCGCCGTCTCGTCGGCGACGAGGAGGAGGGACCGGGCGCCGGCGGGCGGCGCGTAGCCCGCGCGGTCGCTCAGGACCCCGATCTCGTCGCCGGGGCGGACCTGGGCGGCCCAGGCGGCGGCGGGGCCGGCGTTGTCCATGTGGAGGACGAAGTCGACGTCGATCTCGCCGAGGCCGCGGTCGATCCGGCGCACGGTGTAGTTGCGCACGCGGGGCCGGTCGGCCTCGTCCATGGCCTGGACCTCCTTCCACCAGCCCGCCGAGGACCGGGGGAGGTTCAGCGCCCCGGTCGGTCCGGGGAGGAAGAGCCGGACGAGGTGGTCGGGGCCGTGGTAGGGGAAGCGGACCGCGTCGGCGAAGTCGGGGTGGGCCAGGGTCACCCGGACCATGTGGTCGGCGATCCGCCGCGAGCGGCGCGCATGGGCGGCGACGGCAGTGACGCCGTGGCGCTCGGCGGTTCTCTCCGTACGGGTCTGCGCGGGCATGCGGTCCACTCCTCGTCCCCGGGCTCCGGTGGCCCCCGGGGACGGATCCGGCCCATGGCAGTAGGGCCCGCCCCCGGGACATCACCGCTGCGATGCACACCCTAAGGTAAGGCTTACTTTAACGTCAGCGCAATGGGGGCGGAGGAACGCGCTTTCGCCGCCCCGGCCCTCCGGTCCGCGTTCACCCGGGGCCGGGCGCCCGGCCCCGGTGCGGATCAGCAGTATGCGGCTCTCTCCTCGGAGGTCATGGGCCGCGTCGACTGGGTGATGGTTCCGCTCTGGTCATCGGTCGGGCCGGTGGCCTCGAAGGGTGCGTACCAGTAGTAGTGGCCGTAGTAGCGGTCGGGGAAGTGCAGCTCATAGGTGCCCTTCACGGTCTGCATCCTCGGCCCGACATAGACCCGCCCGACCTCACCGGGCCCCGTGGCGACCGTCGTGGTCTGGGACTCCGTGTGCGAGTTCGTCCACTCGTGCCCGTAGGTCACCTTGAAGGAGACCGTGAAGACCTCGGCGAACCCGTACTCTCCTCCCAGCGACAGGCCGACGCTGTTGGACTCGCTGGTGGTGTCGGACCAGCCGACCGACATCAGCTGCTCCCGGTCGGTGCAGTTGTAGACCGGGGCGCCGACCGCGTGGCGGGCCGCCTGGTGTTCCCGCACCGGACCCTCGGGGTGGAAGTCGCAGACGTCGGTGCCGTTGTCGCACTTCTCCAGGAGCTGGCGCACGGTGGGCGTGTCCTCGTGGTCGGCGTGGGCCGGCGCGGCGGGCCCGGCCGCGAGAACGAAGGCCGCCGCGGCGGAGCCGCAGGCGAGCATGGTCCGGCGGAGCGGCGCTGGCATGGTCACGGGCACGCGTTCCTCTCCGCCTCGGTCATGGGACGGGTCTTCTGCACGATCGCCTCGTCGCCGCCCGGCGCGGGCCCGGTGGCCTCGAAGGGCACGTACCAGTAGTAATGGCCGTAGTAGCGGTCGGGGAAGTGCAGCTCATAGGTGCCGCCGACCCGCTCCATCCGCGGCCGGCGCTCCACCCGGCCCACTTCGCCGGGGCCGGTGAAGACGTAGGTGGTCTGGCTCTCGGTGTGCGAGTTCGTCCACGTGTGGCCGTAGGTCGCCTCGAAGGTGCTCGTGAACACCTCGGCGAAGCCGTATTCGGCGCTCAGGGACAGGCCGATGCTGTTGGACTCGGAGGTGGTGTCGGACCAGCCGACCTCGAACCGCTGCTCCCGGTCGGTGCAGTTATAGACCTCCTTGCCGACCTGCCGTTTCGGGCCGGCGACGTATTCGGGACGGCCTTCGGGGTGGAAGACGCAGACGTCGGTGCCGTTGTCGCACTTCTCCAGGAGCTGGCGCGAGGTCGGCGTGTCCTCGTGGTCGGCGTAGGCCGGTGCGGGAAAGAACCCCACCATGAGCGACGCGGCGGTCATGGCGGCGGGGAGGGTCCATCGTTTTCGCATAGGGGGATTCCGTCTTCCTCTCAGAAGTGGGGGGCACGTGGGGCGCTTCAGAGGCAGGGGAAGGCGCTCAGCTGAACCCGATCGAGACGGTGCGGTCGTTCATGAAGTCGCCGACATAGGCGGTGTTCTCCTTGTACGGGCCGTCGCGGTCCCCGCCGAGGTCGGCCTCGGGATAGAGCCAGATCCAGCAGTTGGCCCACGGCTGGGCCGAGGTGATGTCGTCGGCCCAGTCCGCGAAGTCTCCGGTCAGGTTGAACTGGTAGTCCACCCAGCCGTCCTTGACGCAGGGGGCCTCGGCCGTGACCGTCAGGGAGTTTCCGCCGTAGCCCCGTTCAGTGAAGAAGGTGCCCACGATGACGTCGTTCTGGGCGTTCGTTTCCGCGCCCAGGGCAGTGGGGCCGGAGGGACCGGTCTCCGCCTCGGCGGCGGAGAGCGCTGCGTCCAGGGTGGCGAAGCACGTCTGCTCGCCGGTGTCCATGTCGGCGACACAGTGCTCTTCGGGCTCTTCGGCTTCGGCGGCCGCCGTCCCGGAGGTGAGCACCGTGCCCAGCAGCAGGGTCGCGCCGCCGACCGCGGCACGGGGAAGCGTTTTCTTCACCTGGTCACTCCTTTGGTTCGTTTGGAGGACGAAATGGCGCGGTCAGCCTAGCTTCGCTGTGAGTGACGGGGAACGGGGGTAAAGGGAGGCACGATTCAACGCTCGTTTCGCCGTTGCATCCGGTGTCCGAAGATGCGCCGGTCAAGAGCGGAGTGAAGGACTACTCCTCCGTATACTCATGAGTAGAGTGAGCGCCGACACAAGCCACACCCGTGATATCCCCGCTATTCGGACAACACATAAGTCCATAGGTTCGTCCGAATCCCGTTGCCGAGAGCGGAGAACCGCCCCCGCGAACGAACGGATCCGCCTTTCGTCCTGAGCGCTTCGGCCGAGGCCACTGCCGAGATCAGGATCAATGGCGGCGGCCATGGAGAACCGCGAGGGAGTCGACCTGTTTCGGTCCGAGCACCGCAGAAGAGTCGGCGATCTCAGCGCCGTGAACCTCTGGCCCCGGTATCAGTCCGTCGCCCGGTCCACCTCGGCGCGCAGGGTGCGTTCCGCCTCAGCGACCGACAACCCTCCGATCAGCACCCGCATGGTCAGCCCGTCGGCGGTCGCCATGAGGGACCGTGCGGTCCTGCGGGGATCCGCGGTTCCGGGGGCGATCCGGGCGAGCAGCCTCGCCGTCTCGACCTCCGCGCCCTCCTTGGCCTCCACCAGCACCTCGGCCAGCCCTGGATGGCTGATACCGGCGGCCACGTACTGATGGAACACCGACACCATCGCCCGCGACGACTCCGCCAGCGGGATCGGGGCCGCGATGAGGCGCCACAGCGCCTCGCGGTCGCCGACCCCCTCGGTCGCCGCGGAGTGGAGATCGTCCGCCCACGCCACCATCGCCTCCAGGCTGGCCCGCAGCAACTCGTCCTTGCTGCGGAACCGGTACTGGATCCTGCCCACCGACACCCCCGCGGCCGCCGCCACGTTGCGCATCGACACCGCGCCCATGCCGCTCTCGGCGATCACCTGCCACACCGCGTGGATGATCGCCGTCCGGCGGTCGTCGGGGTCCGTGGTGTCCAAGCTGTCCATGCCGTCCATACCCCCACCCTAGCGGCGGTGAATACGGCCGTATTGACAGGCGGGTACACTCGCATCCAGCGATCAATACGACTGTATTTACGGGGGTCTCCATGAGCACCGAACCGAACCGCCGGCCCCGGCGGCGCCGTGCCCTCACGGTGCTCAAGGTCCTCGCGGTCCTGGTCGCCGCCTGGCTGGTCGTCGACAAGGCGGCCGCCCTCGTCTCACCCGAGCCGCAGGTCGGCCACTGGCGCGGCCAAAAGGGGTACGCCTCCTACCGGGCCGCCTACGACGCCGTGATGGCGGACCTGCCAGAACCGACCCGCACCCACGACGTCCGCACGGAGTTCGGCACCGTGCGCGTCTACGAGTGGGCGGCCGGCGACGACGCGGAAACCCGCCTGCCGGTCGTGCTCCTGCCGGGGGCGGGCTCCGGCGCGCCGATGTGGGGCGACAACCTCCCCTCCTGGATCGGCGACCGCACCCTGTACGCCATGGACGCGATCGGCGACTCCGGGATGTCCACCCAGTCGGTCCCCTTCACCTCGTTCGACGATCGGGCGGAGTGGGTCGAGCAGATGCTCGCGGGCCTGGACATCGACCGCGCGCACATGGTGGGGCACTCCTTCGGCGGGGCCGTCGCCGCCGTCCATGCCCTCGACCGCCCCGGACGGGTGGCCTCTCTGACACTGCTCGAACCGGTGATGGTGCTCGAAGCGCTGCCCGCCTCGGTGTACCTGTGGTCGTCGCTGCTGGTCCTGCCCGCGCCCCAGGCCTGGAAGGACCGAGCGATGGCGGAGATCGGCGGCACCACGGTCGAGGAGGTACGGGAGCGCACGCCGATGTCGGTGATGGTGGACGAGGGGTCCGAGCACTACGCCGCCCCCACTCAGGTCCCGCGCACGCTCACGGACGACGAGTGGCGGTCGATGGAGATGCCGGTCCGCGTCGACATCGCCGCCGACAAGTCGCTGGCAGGCGGCCGGGAGGCGGCCGACCGCGCCCGGAGCCTCGGCAAGGACCCGGTCACCGTGTGGCCCGAGACCACCCATTCCCTGCCGATGCAGGCCGCCGACCGACTCGGCCCGGAGCTGGAGGGGTACTGGGCCACGCACGACAGGTGACGGTGTCGACGAAGGCCCGCCACTCGGGAGAACTGAAGAGCAGAGCGCCGAAGTCGCGGTGCTTGGTATCGCGCACGGCACTGGTCCCAGGGCAGTCGGCGACCTCGACACACTCTCCACGGTCCGTGCTGTGGGTCGATGTACGCCAGGCCCAATCCGCACCGGTCATCGGAACTCTCCTCTTATTTCCTCGACCAGTTTCCGCGACTCCGGTGGCGGCAGCGCCACTCCTCGGAGGTCGGCGAAGCGTTCGCTGAACTCTTTGAGGTCTGCGGAATCCTGGATCAGGATGCCAGCTTGCGCATGTTCCAGATACAGCACGTCGGTACCGTCGTCCGCCCGTACGCCGGCACCCCTGCTCCCGCCGAGCGTCGCCCCGCCCCCGTCCTGCGCCTGGCCAACGACGGCATCGGTGACGACCGCGCGCTCCCACCATGGCTGGCCCGCATGCGCACCGAACTCGCACCCCGGGAGCAGAGAGAGACGCCTCCCCGCCCTTCACCCGAAGAGCGCGGGCCGGTTCCCCGGTCGATCACGCGCCCCGCTCCGGTGGCGAAGAAGAGGAAGAGAAGCATTATCCGTGGCCCCCTCGACGAGTCCGCCCGCCGCTGGGAGAGCGCCCGGCACGCGTGCACGGTCCTGGGCATGCTCCTCGCCGCCTACGCCATCGGCCTCTCCGGCTGAGCCCTGAATCATCTGACCTGGGGTTTCGCGGTTTCTCCACATCTTTGAGATCCGTCCCCGCCTTGTCGTACCCCTGTTCTAACGTAGGAACATGGCAAGCGAGCAGCCCACCAACGGGCCCCCGCCCGGATCGCGCGCCGAGCGCATCCAGGCCGGTCTGGCCGGTGTGCTGAGCCAGGCCCAGGAAGCCGTCGCCGAGGACCTGCCGACCGGCGCCCAGCACCTGCTCTGCGACCTGCTCGCCGTGCTCGCGGCCGGGGCGGGCTCGCTCGACCTGGCACTGGCCCGCCTGGCCGCCCGCATCCACGCCACCGGCGCCCTGGCCGGGTCCGGCCGCACCACCGTGGCCGGCCTCCTGCGCGAGCACGGCCGCTCCAGCGCCCAGGCCGGTGCGATCACCACCGTTGCCGACCACCTGGACCACTACCCCCGGGCGGTCGCTGCGGCCGAGGAGGGGCGGATCGGCTTCGCCCAGCTCGCCCTGGTCATGGAACTCTCCGAGAAGGCCGTGGCCGGGCGGTGCACCGAGCTGCACCCGGACGCCGGAGACTACCGGTCCAAAGCCGAGCACATCATGGTCCAAGCCGCCCAGGGCGGCGTCGCCGACCGCACCCTCAAGCGCATCGGCAACCGGCTCCCCCAACGCATCGACCCGGGGGAGCACGAGGACCGCCACCGCGAGGCCTACGACGACCGCGGCGCCCGCTACACCACGGACGCCTTCGGATTCACCCTCCAGGCGTGGGGCGATGCCGCCTCAGAGGAGATCATCCGCACCGCCATCGACGCCCACACCACCCCGCCCGACGGGCGCACCATCGCCCAGGCGCGCTTCGACGCCCTGGTCCAGCTCTGCGAGAACCGCCTCATCGCCGAAGGCCTCCCGGTGCCCACCCCTGAGGAGGGCTCCGACGCGGCCGCTTCCCTGACGGCTCCGCGCCCCGACGCGGAGGCCGCCGGGAAGCGGCGCCGCGGCATGAGCCGCCCGCAGGTGAACCTGGTGGTCTCCCTGGACTCCCTGCTCCTTGAGGCAGGGGCCGAGCCCGCCACCACCGACCGGGGCCGCCTCCTCCCCCCGTCCGCCGCGCGGGCGTTCTCCTCGGACTGTGTGCTGCGGCGGGTGGTCACCGACCCGGTCAAGGGCCTGGTGGACATCGGGCGGGCCCGCCGGACCTTCCCCGCCCCCATCCGCGAAGCCCTCGGCGCCACCGCGGGGACCTGCCAGTGGGAGGAGGGGTGCTCGGTCCCGGCCCGCTGGTGCCAGGGCGACCACCGCACCGAATGGTGGGAAGGCGGCACCACCACCCCCGCCAACGCCCAGCTGCTGTGCGGGCGCCACAACCGCGCGAAGCACATGCGCCGCATGCAGGCCCACTACCGGGCCCGCCGCCACCAGGCCCGCACCGGCAAGCGGGACTCGGGCGGGGACGACGGGGACGGTTCTCTATCCCGGGCCGCCTGACCCGTGTCGATCTCGGGGAAGCCGGCCTTGTACCGGCGGGTATCACCCCGGCTGCCCCGAGATCGACAGCACAGCACCGCCTTCCTCCCGTGGGCGCCGGGCCCGAGCAGGCCCGGTCCTAGGCCGGGGGCTCGAACATGCCCGGTGCGCGGTCGAGCCGTCGGGAAGGGCCGACCGCCTCCGTCGTCGCCGCTCCCCGACCTGGAATCCGGCCGCGACACGGAAACGGCGGCGGTGGCTTCCCCTCCCACCGCCGCCGTTCGGTCCTGATCACCGGGCCCCGGCCGCCGTCCTTCGGCCCGGACCCGGTGGCCTTCGCCGGGTCCTCGGGGTCAGGCGGGCATCGGGGTCCCGGCCGGGATCTGCACCGTGGCGTTGACCCGGTTGAAGAAGTTGGTCAGGCCGACCATCAGCACGATCGAGCCGAGCTGGCGCTCGTCGAAGTGCTTCGCCGCCTCGTTCCACACCTCGTCCGGGACGGCCTGGCCGTTGTGGTCGGCGAGCCGGGTCGCCTCCTCGGTCAGGGCCAGTGCCGCGCGCTCGGCCTCGGTGAAGAACGGCGACTCGGCCCAGGCCGCGACCGTGCCGAGGCGGTCGTCGGTCTCGCCGGCCTTCCTCATCTGCTCGACGCCCATATGGACACAGAAGCTGCACCCGTTGATCTGGCTGGCCCTCAAGTGCACCAGTTCCAGCGTGCTCGTGGGGACCCCGCCCTGGTGGACGACCTTCAGCATCGGCTGCACGGCCTCGTACATGCCCGGCATGGCCGTCGCGGGGTTGTCGAAGCGCATCTCCATCGGCTCTCCTCAGGGGTGCCCGCCGCGAAGGCGGGGGGTCGGTCCGTCGCCCATGAAGACGGACGCCGATGGTGAGGTGTGACAGTGGACGACCAAGATCTTCTGGCCCGGCGGTTCGAGCGGCACCGCCCGCGGCTCACCTCCGTCGCCTACCGCATGCTCGGCTCCCTCTCCGAGTCCGAGGACGCGGTGCAGGAGGCGTGGCTGCGCCTGTCCCGCACCGGCGACGCCTCCATCGACGACCTGGCCGCGTGGCTGACCACCGTGGTGGGCCGCATCTGCCTGGACATGCTCCGCTCGCGCACCTCCCGGCGCGAGGACCCCCTCCCCGACCGCCTGCCCGACCCCGTGGTCGCCCCCGCGGACGCGGTGGGCCCCGAGCAGCAGGCCGAGCTGGCCGACACGGTGGGGTACGCGCTCCTCGTCGTCCTCCAGCGCCTCGCCCCGGCCGAGCGCCTGGCCTTCGTGCTGCACGACATGTTCGCGGTGCCCTTCGAGGAGATCGCCCCGGTGGTCGAACGGTCGGCCCCGGCCGCGCGCCAGCTGGCCAGCCGCGCGCGCCGCAGGGTCAAGGAGTCCTCCGCCGCACCCGACCCGGACCCGGCGGCGCAGCGCCGGGCGGTCGACGCGTTCCTCGCCGCCGCGCGCGGCGGCGACACCGAGGCCCTGATGAGCATGCTCGACCCCGACCTCGAACTCCGCCACGACGACGGCGTCCGCCCGCTGCGGGTGGTGCACGGCGCCGCCCGGATCGCCCGCCAGGCGGCCGGCTTCCACCGGGCCTTCGGCCCGGTGGAGGTCGTCCCGGTCCTGGTCAACGGCTGCGCCGGCTTCGTGGACGTGACCGGCGGCCGGCCGCGGAGCCTGGCCTGCCACACGATCGTCGGCGGCCGGGTGCGCCACTTCGACCTGATCACCGACCCCGAGCGCCTGGCGAGGCTCCTGCCCGCCGGTCTCACCGCCTGACGGTCGGAGCCCGGTGGCTCCGACGGCTGCGAAAAGGAGTGGCCGACGGGGCCCAACAGGTGTAGGGATCAGGACGGTCCCCGTCCAGATCCACCGAGAGCGGAGCACAATGCAGAACACCGAACGCCCTGCCGTGCGGGAGTTTCCGGTCGGAGCCCCCGGGGCGGGCCCGTACGGGATCACGAACGGCCCGGGCGGCGCCCTCTGGGTGACCCTGGTCGACTCCGCCGGTATCGCGCGCCTGGAGGCCGACGGCACCGTGGTCCTCCACCGCGCCGGCCCCGAGGGCTCCCGCCCGACGGTCATCACCGAGGGCGCCGACGGGGCCCTGTGGTTCACCCGGTACGGCGACCACCGCATCGGGCGCCTCACCGCGGACGGGGACCTCACGGAGCTGCCCGGTTCCACGCCCGACTGCGGTCCCTACGGCATCTGCACCGGCCCGGACGGCGCCGTCCGGTTCACCGAGATGAACACCGACCGGATCGGGCGCGTGGCCCCGGACGGCTCGGTCACCCACATCGACCTTCCCGTCCGGGGCGGGTTCCCGGCCGCGATCACCACCGGGCCCGACGGCGCCCTCTGGTTCACACTCAACCAGGGCGACGCGATCGGACGGCTCACCCTCGACGGAGAGGTGACCGTCCATCCGCTGCCCACCGACGACGCCGCCCCGGTCGGAATCGCCTCCGGCCCGGACGGGAACGTGTGGTTCACCGAGATCGGCGCCGGAGGCATCGGGCGCATCACCCCCGGCGGCGAGGTGACGGAGTTCCCCCTGCCCGACCCGTCGGCCCGGCCGCACGCGATCGCCCCCTCGCGGGACGGGAGGTACTGGTTCACCGAGTGGGGCGCGAACCGGATCGGCGCCATCGACGGTGACGGGAAGGTCGCCGAGTACGACCTCCCCGCGCCGGACTCGGAGCCGCACGGCATCACCGTCCGAGGGGACGGAACCGTGTGGGCGGCTCTGCAGTCGGGGGCGGTCGCCCGGCTCGCCACGGCGGGGACGGGCCAGGGCGGGTGAGACGGGCGGGGCCGTCCGTCAGGGCGAGGTGTTCAACGCGTCCGTGGGCGGCCGCCCCTCCAGCGGGCTGGAGAAGACCACGCTGGTCGTGACGGGGCCCAGGCTCGCGATGCGGCCGACGACCTCCTCCAGGTGGCGCATCGACCGGGTGCGCACCTTGAGGATGAAGCACTCCTCCCCCGTCACGTGGTGCGCCTCGGCGATCTCCGGCGTCTTGTCGATCAGCTCGTGGCAGGGCCGGTAGTTGTTGGTCGGGTACCGCAGGCGGACGAACGCCATCACCGGCAGCCCGACCCGCTCGGGGTCCACCACCGCCCGGTACCCGGAGACGACCCCGGACGCCTCCAGGCGCCGCACCCGTTCGGCGACGGCGCTCGGGGACATGGACACGGTGCGCGCGAGCTCGGCATACCCGGCGCGCCCGTCGGCCTGGAGCGCCTCCAACAGGCGCAGATCGGTAGCGTCCAGCGATTCAACGGTCATGGACCACCAATACCGTGCCTTCCACGGCGAAAAGGCCCGAGTGCCGTTGAACGCACCTGGTCTTCGCAGGTCAGACGGACATATCTTCTTCAGCATGACGAACACCGCCGCCACGCCGCCCGCCGAGAACCCGGTCCTGCGCACCCCCGCCGCCGCCCCCTCCGCGGCCGAGGCCCACTTCGCCGCCCGCCTGTCCCTGTACACCGACCCGAGCGACGTGCACGCCGCCATGGCGGCGGACGCCCCGGGCTTCACCGTGGTGGACGTGCGCGACCGGACCGCCTGGGACCACGGGCACGTCCCCGGCGCCGTGCACATCCCCTACGCGCAGGCGGCCGACCTCGCCCCCGGCCTCATCGGCCGGGACACCCCGGTGGTCGTGTACTGCTGGAGCCCCGCCTGCGACGGGGGCGCGCGGGGCGCGCTCGCCTTCGCGCGGCTCGGCTACCGTGTCAAGGAGATGATCGGCGGCATGGAGTACTGGGCCCGCGAAGGGTTCCCCGTGGAGACCGCGGACGGGACCGGGAGGCGTCCGGCCGACCCGCTGGTCGCCCCCGCCGGGGTCTCATGCGCCTGCTGACTCCAGGACCTCGTCGGGGACGCCCAGCGTCCCGGCGAGGACGGTGCGGCCTTCGGCCGTGACCCGTACGGCGCGCCCGCCCCCTGGGCGGACGAGCCAGCCCGCCTCCAGCGCGCGCGAGCACAGGGCCGCCCCCACGGCCCCGGCCACATGCGGGCGCCGCTCGGTCCAGTCCAGGCAGGACCGGACGAGCGGGCGCCGGGTCCGGGCGGGGAGTTCCGCGCCGAGGGCGGCGAGGCCGGTTCGTCCCTCGGCCGTCAGGGAGGGGCCGTCCTCCCAGGCGATCCACCCTTGCCGGGTCACCGCGTCGGCGACGGCCACCCCGAGCGCTCCGGCGAGGTGGTCGTAGCAGGTCCGGCCGCGCGCGAGGGCGTTCGACCGGTGCACCGCCCTGAGCCCGCGCGGCGGCGCGGCCTTGGGCGCCGCCGCCGACATGGCCTCGATGAGTTCGGCGGTCTCGCGCGAGGCCAGCCGCACGTACCGGTGCCTCCCCTGGCGCACCTCGGCCAGCAGCCCCGCCTCGACGAGGGCGGTCAGGTGCTCGCTGGCGGTCGACGGTGCGACGCCCGCGTGCCGGGCGAGCTCCCCCGCCGTCCAGGCCCGCCCGTCCAGGAGAGCGGTGCAGAAGGCCGCCCTGGTGCGGTCCGCGAGGAGGGAGGCCAGAGCGGCGAGGTCGGGCTGGGCGCCCTCTCCCGTGGTGGGACGCGTCGTGGTAAGCACACTCCACGCTAACCGGCGCACGTTTCGGCGGCCGCCGAAACGTGCCGCGCCTAGCGTCGCCGCCATGACGACCACCATCCGTGTCGTGCGCCATGCCGACGTCCGTGCCGTCCTGAGCGACCCCGGCTTCGTGGTGCCCGCTCCCCCGGAGGCGTCGGACGGCGCCGCCCCTCTGCCGTCCGTACCGTCGCTCGCCTGGCTGCGCAGGCGCGCCACCCGGTTCAGCACGGGGGCCGACCACCGCCGGCGCCGGGCGCTCGCCTCTGCGCTCCTCACCGGCCTCCCACCGGTCGAGCTCCGGAGTGCGGCCGCCGACCGCGCGCGCTCGGCGGGCCCCGACGAGGCGCCCTATGTTCCCGTCGCCGTCCTCGCCGAAGCCCTCGGTGTTCCCCGGTCCGATGTGCCGAACGCCGTGGCGGCGGTCCGGGACGTCGCCCCCGCCTACTTCCCCGGGGCGGGGGCGGGGAGCGAGCGCCGCGCGGACACCGGGGTGCGCACCTTGGTGGGGATGCTCCCCGACGTCGCGCCCGAGGAGACCGCCCAGCGGGTCTGTCTGCTGGTCCAGACGTGCGACGCGACGGCCGGCCTCATCCGGGCGGCCCTTGAGCACGGTGTGCCGCAGGACGATGACGGGGCCCTGTCCAAGGCGTCCGTGACAGCCCTGCTTTCCGAGGCGCTGCGGTTCTCTCCCCCGGCACCGCTGATACGCCGGGTGGCCGAACGCGGGACACGGATCCGCGGCGCCCCGGTCGCCGCGGGGAGCGAGGTCGTGCTGGACCTCGCGGCGGCCAATCGGGACCCGGACGTGTACGCCTCGCCGGACCGGTTCGTCCCCCACCGCTTCTCCGGCACTCGCCCCGCTCCGCCCGCACTGTCCTTCGGATACGGCGAGCGCCCCTGCCCCGGGTCCGACCACGCCCTCGCCATGGCGACAGGAGTCCTCCATGCCCACGCCGTCCCTGCACGAGCGCGCTGAGACCTTCCGCTCCCTGCACCGGCCCGGGCACCCCTTCGTCCTCCCGAACGCCTGGGACCTGGCCTCGGCCGCCGCGCTCGCCCGCGCCGGGTTCCCGGCGATCGGAACGACCAGCCTGGGCGTCGCCTCGGCCGCCGGGAGGCCCGACGCGTCCGGGTGCACCCGGTCCGAGACCCTCGCCCTCGCACAGGGGATGGCGCGGCTCGACGCCCCGGTGACCGTGGACGTCGAATCGGGTTTCGGCGGTGGCGCGTCCGGCGCCGCCGGACTGGCCGCGCACCTGGCATCACTGGGGATCGCGGGCGTCAACATCGAGGACGGGCGCGGCGGGGCGGCACTCGCGCCGGCAGACGAGCAGTGCGCGCTCATCCGCGCCATGAAGGACGCCGCCCCCGCGCTCTTCGTCAATGCCCGGATCGACACCTATTGGCTCTCCCGGCACCTGTTCCGCCCGGGCTCGGGCGCCGAGCGCGCCTCGGCGACCTTGGAGCGCGCCCGCGCCTACCGGGACGCGGGCGCCGACGGGGTCTTCGTCCCCGGGCTGGAGGACACGGCGGTGATGGCGGATCTGGCCGAGCGGGTCGGGCTCCCGCTGAACGTCCTCGCGCCGCGTTCCCCGGACGGCATCGCCCCGCTCGCCCGGGCGGGCGTGGCCCGGGTAAGCACCGGGTCGCTGCTGTTCCGGGCGGCGCTGCACAGCGCCGTGCGGACCGCCGTCGCGACGGCGGGCGGACGCGGGGCCGATGGCGGCCAGGCCGCGTCGGGAATCCCCGGATACGACGACGTCGAATCACTCGCGACCCTTTACCGCGACGCGGACGGGTGACCGCCTTCTTTTTATCGGGGGGTCTAATAAAAGGACCACTAGGTTCTTCCGCGAAACACCTTCAAGGGGAGGGAAAAGTCACGAGCCGCGCCCCCGCATTGATCTCGGGGAAGTCGGGCTTAAGAGGGCCGCCATAAGGCCGACTCCCCCGAGATCAACAAGGCGGGGGGAGGGCCGGACAGGCGCTTCCGTGGCGCGACCACCTCTTTTCGTTCCTGGTGGAAAAAGGTGGATACCTCCCTCGCTCCTCCCCCAGGATCGGAACCCGTCGATATCCGACGGACACCCGATTCCTGATGGAGGATGAATGATTCGCACCGCCAGTCGCGTCGCCGCCGTCTCCGCCGCCCTCGGCGGGGCGCTCGCCGGGAGCCTGGCCCTCGCCGGGCCGGCCAGCGCCGAGATGATCCTCGAGGGCTACTACGACACGGCCATCGGATGCGACAAGGCCGGCCGGGCCGCGGTCGCCTCCGACGACTGGACGATCGGCTGGGAGTGCGACCGCCTGTCGTCCGACACCTGGATCCTCTACCTGGAGAAGGGCCCCTCCCCGAAGTAGCGGGGGCCTGCGGCGCCCCGCCGATCGGGGGCCGGGGCGCCGCACGGCCGGCGCCCCGGCCCCCTCGTGCGCCCCTGGCCCCCCACGGGCCACGACGGACCGTGACGGCGCGGTCCGGCCTCGTGTTTTCGACGGTGACCTGCGGGTATGGGCACCGTGACCGAGTTCGGTGCCGTATCGGGGGGTTCGGCGATGAGCGGATACGACAACGGCCGGAGCGTCAACGTCTCGCGGCTCTGGTCCGGCGGTCTGGCGACCGCCGTCGTCGCCGGCCTGGTCATCCTCGTGGGCGCGCTCATCGTGCGCGGCGTCCTCGGGATCCCGGTGCTGGCGCCGGAGGAGGCCGGCTACCTGGGCGACGCGACCACCGGTGTGTACGCGGCCACGGCCGCGGTGGCGGCGCTGATCGCCACCGCCCTGCTGCACCTGCTCATGCTGAGCGCGCCGCGCCCCATGACCTTCTTCGGGTGGATCGTGGGCCTGGCCACGGTGGTCGCCGCAGTCACCCCGTTCACCCAGACGGCGCCGCTGCCGAGCCAGATCGCCACCTGCCTGATCAACGCGGTGTGCGGGATCGCCATCGTGTCCCTGCTGGCCAGCGTCGGCGCCAGCGCCCTGCGGCGCTCATCGCCGGGGCGGCCGCGGCTGCACGGCGAGGGCGCGCTTCCCGACACCGGCTTCGACCCGGGCTACTCCGCCGACGACTACGAGAGCGGCTACCGGGACGCCTTCCCCGACCAGCCCCGGCGCCGCTACGACGGCCGCCACCGCGCCTACGACCCCGACGCCCGCACCCGGCCCGACCGGGACTAGCGGGCGTTCAGCCCGCCAGCAGCGCGTCCACGCGCTGGGGGGCCAGCCCGTGCTCGATCACCATCACGGCCGCGCCGATCACCCCCGCACGCTCGCCCACCTGGGACGACACGATGCTCAGGCCCTCGGTGGCCAGCGGTAGCGAGCGCTGGTAGATCACCTCGCGCACGCCCGCCAGCAGGTGGTCGCCGGCCTGGGACAGCGACCCGCCGATCACGATGATCGACGGGTTCAGCATGTTCACCGAGGCCGCCAGTACCTCGCCGATGTCGCGGCCGGCCTGCCGCAGGGCGCGCAGCACCGGCAGCCCGCCCGCGCGCGCCAGCTCCACCACGTCCAGCGCCCCGTGCGCCTCGATCCCCTGCGCGGTCAGGGCCGCCGCGATCGCCGACCCGCTGGCCACCGCCTCCAGGCACCCGCTGTTGCCGCACCGGCAGGGCACGTCGGCCCCGTGCGGCACCTGGATGTGCCCCATGTCCCCGGCCGCCCCCTTGGCGCCCCGGTAGACGGCGCCGTCGGCGATGATGCCGCAGCCGATGCCGGTGGCGACCTTGACGAAGAGCAGGTGCCGGGCGTCGCTCCAGCGGGCGAAGTGCTCCCCCACCGCCATGATGTTGACGTCGTTGTCGACCAGGACCGACCCGGGCAGCAGCCCGCCGATGAACCCGGGGACGTCGAAGCCGTCCCAGCCGGGCATGATCGGCGGGTTGACCGCCCGGCCGGTGTCGTGCTCGACCGGCCCCGGAAGCCCGATGCCGGTGCCCATCAGCTCCTCGGGGGCGCGCCCGGCCTCGGCCAGCAGCGCGCGGCCGTGTTCGGCCACCCAGCCCAGCACCTCGGTCGGGCCGCGGTCGATCTCGATGTCGGCGGCGGTGTCGGCCAGCACCTGCCCGGACAGGTCGGTCAGGGCCAGCCGGGCGTAGGTGGCCCCCAGGTCGGCGGCGAGCACCACCCGCGCCCCGGGGTCGAACACGAAGGTCGTCGGCGGCCGTCCGCCGGTGGAGGCGGCCTCCCCCGCGGGGCCGATGAGCCCCCCGGCGAGCAGGGCGTCCACGCGCTGGGTGACGGTGGAGCGCGCTAAGCCGGTGACCGACGCCAGCTCGGCCCGGGTGCGGGGCCGGCCGTCGCGGAGCAGGCGCAGCAGGGTGCCGGCGCCGGGCGGGACGGGCGGGGCGGGGGCCACGGAACCGGCGTCGCGCCGCCGGTCCTGCGTCTTGGTCAGCGCGTCTTCTGTCACACGACAAGTGAAGCACACGGGACTAAGTCACGGTGATCGCTCGACTATTTTGGTCCGATTCGGCAACTTATGCTTGACCTTCGACAGAAGTGCCGTCTACCTTCCTCGTATGCGAGTGAGTCAGGTCACAGCGCGCGGCTACCGGGCCGCGGTCATCGGAGCCGGGTTCATGGGGCGCGTCCACGCCCGCGCGATCCGGGCCTGCGGCGGCCGCGTGGTGGGCGTCGCGGCCTCCACCCCCGAACGCGCCCGCGCCGCGGCCGGCCCCCTGGGGGCCGAGCGGGCGTTCGACGACGCCGCGGCCCTGGTCTCCGACGACGAGGTCGACGTGGTGCACGTGTGCACCCCCAACCACCTGCACGCGCCGCTGACCCTGGCCGCGCTGGACGCCGGCCGCCACGTGGTCTGCGAGAAGCCCCTGGCCACCGACGCCGCCGTGGCCGCCCGGATGGCGGCCGCCGCCGACGCCGCCGGATCCCGGGTGGCCGCCGTCCCCTTCGTCTACCGCTTCCACCCGATGGTGCGCCAGGCCCGCGCCCTGGTCGCCCAGGGCGCCGTGGGCCGGGTGCACCTGGCCCACGGCGGCTACCTGCAGGACTGGCTGCTGCGCCCCGGCGACGACAACTGGCGCGTCGACCCCGAGCTGGGCGGGGCGATGCGCGCCTTCGGCGACATCGGCTCGCACTGGTGCGACCTGCTGGAGTTCGTGCTGGGCGAGCCGATCACCGCGGTCAGCGCGCAGACCAGCACCCCCGTGCCCCGGCGCGGCCCCGGCGAGGGCGCCCCGGTCTCCACCGAGGACCTGGTGGTGCTGCAGTTCCGCACCGGCGCCGGGGTGATCGGCACCGGCGTGGTCAGCCAGGTCTCGGCCGGCCGCAAGAACCGGCTGTCGCTGGAGGTCTCCGGCTCCGAGCACACCCTCGCCTTCGACCAGGAGCAGCCCGAGCTGCTGTGGAAGGGCGGGCGCGAGCGCACCGAGCTGCTCATGCGCGACCCCGACACCCTGCTGCCCGACGCCGCCCGGCTGGCCCGGGTCCCCGCCGGGCACCCGCAGGGCTACCAGGAGTGCTTCGAATCCTTCGTCGGCGACACCGGGGAGGCGATCGCCTCCGGCACCGCCCCCGACGGGCTGCCCGTCTTCGCCGACGGGCTGCGGGCCGCCCGGATCGCCGAGGCCGTGCTGGCCTCGGCCCGCTCCGGCGAATGGCAGGAGGTCGCCCGGTGACCGGGACGGCGCAGGCGCCGCTGCTGCGGATGCGCGGCGTGGGCAAGTCCTTCCTGGGCGTCCCGGTGCTGCGGGACGTGGACCTGCAGGTGCGCGCGGGCGAGGTGCACGCGCTGGTCGGGGAGAACGGCGCCGGGAAGTCGACGCTGATGAAGATCCTGGCCGGGGTGCACCGCGCCGACGCCGGGACGGTGGAGCTCGGCGGCGCGCGGGTCGACTTCGACCACCCGGTGCGCGCCCGCGAGGCCGGGGTGGCCACCGTCTTCCAGGAGTTCAACCTGCTGCCCGAGCGCACCGTGGCCGAGAACGTCTTCCTGGGCCGCGAACCGCGCGGGCGCGGGCTGCGCGCCGGGGTGGACGCGCGCGCGATGGAGGAGGAGACCGGGCGCCTGCTGGAAGAGCTCGGCCTGACGGCCCTCTCCCCCCGCACGCCCGTGCGCGCGCTGTCCGTCGCCGAGCAGCAGATCGTCGAGGTCGTCAAGGCGATGGCCCAGAGCGCGCGGATCATCACCATGGACGAGCCCACGGCCGCACTGGCCGGGGCCGAGGTCGAGCTGCTGTACCGGCTGGTGCGCCGGCTCCAGGAGCGCGGGACGGCGGTGCTGTACGTCTCGCACCGGCTCCAGGAGATCTTCGACCTGTCCGACCGCATCACCGTCCTCAAGGACGGCGCCCTGGCCGGCACGGTCGACACCGGCGCCACCGGGCACGCCGGACTGATCCGGATGATGGTCGGCCGGCCCGTCAGCGCGGTGTTCCCCCCGAAGGCCGAGGGGACCCGCACCGGCGGCGTCCGCCTGGAGGTGTCCGGCGGCGGCAACAGGTGGCTGGACGGGATCGACCTGCGGGTGCGCGCCGGGGAGATCGTCGGCCTGGCCGGGCTCCAGGGCAGCGGCCGCACCGAGGTGGCGCACGCCCTGTTCGGCATCGACCGGTTCACCCGGGGCGAGCTGCGCATCGACGGCGAACGGGTCGCGGTGCGCTCCCCCCGCCGCGCGGTGCGCTCGGGCCTGGCCCTGGTCAGCGAGGACCGCAAGACGCAGGGCCTGGCCCTGCACCGGTCGGTCCTGGACAACGGGCGCCTGGTGCTCGACGCGGTGATGCCGCTGCGCTCCCGGGAGCGCGCCCGCCGCCTGCCCGGGCTCTTCTCCTCCCTGGAGCTGGTGGCCCGCTCCCCCGCCCAGGAGGTGCGCTTCCTGTCCGGCGGCAACCAGCAGAAGGTGGTGCTGGCCAAGTGGCTGGCGGCCGCCCCCTCGGTGGTGGTCCTGGACGAGCCCACCCGCGGCATCGACGTCGGCGCCAAGCACGCCGTGTACACGCTGGTCCGGCGGCTGGCCGCCGAGGGCGCGGCGATCGTGCTCATCTCCTCGGAGCTGCCCGAGGTCATCGGGCTGGCCGACCGGGTGCTGGTGCTGCGCGACGGGCGGATCGCCGGGGAGCTGCCCGGCGGCGCGGCCGAGGAGTCCGTGATGGGGCTGGCCGTGGGCGCCGCCCCGGCCCGGGCCGGCGGGGAGGCGGACCGGTGAGCGCCCCCGCCGCCCAGCGGCCCACGGCCCGCCCGGGCCTCCCCCGCCCGGGCACCACGGGGCTGGTGTACCTGGCGCTGCTGGCCGTCCTGCTCGCCGGGGCCGCCTTGGCCGCCGCGCGCGGCCAGGAGCTGCTGACCACCGCCAACACGGTCGACCTGCTGACCCGGTCCAGCCTGCTGGGGCTGGTCGCGATCGGGCAGACCCTGGTGATCCTGTGCCGGTCGCTGGACCTGTCGGTGGGCTACGTGATGGCGCTGTCCAGCGTGGTCGGCGCCACCGCCATGGCCGGGCAGGGGTCGAGGATCTGGCTGGGCGTGGCCGCGGTGGTCCTGGTGGCGGGGCTGGTCGGGCTGGCCAACGGGCTCATCGTGACCCGGCTGAAGGTCAATCCCTTCATCACCACCCTGGGCATGGGCCTGATCATCAAGGGCTACCTGGACACCCGGTACAAGGGGCCGGCCGGGGACGTGCCCGCCGAGTTCCAGCTCTTCGGCTACACCCGGATCGGCGTGGTGCCGCTGTCGTTCGCGGTGATGGCCGCCGTGGCGGTGCTGGCGGTGGTGTTCCTGCGCCGCACCCGCACCGGGGTGCACATGTACGCGGTGGGCGGGGACGCCGAGGTGGCCCGGATGTCCGGGGTGCGAGCGGACCGGCCGCTGCTGGCCGCGCACGTGCTGTGCGCGGTCACCGCCGGGCTGGCCGGGCTGCTGATCGCCGCACGCTTCGGCACCGGCAGCACCCTGGTCTACTCCTCCGGCTACGAGCTGGAGTCCATCGCCGCGGTGGTGCTCGGCGGCACCTACCTGCTCGGCGGGCGCGGCGGGGTGGGCGGCACCGTCGCCGGGGTGCTCGTGCTGGCCACCCTGGACACCGTCTTCAACGTCCTGGGGGTCGACCCGTTCTTCAAGGACGTGCTGCGCGGGACGGTCGTCATCGCCGCGGTAGCGCTCTACGCCCGGCGCCAGGTCGACCGGGCCGCCACGCCCCCGCGCTTTCCGCCCCCGCCGCTGCTGCCCCCGCTGCTGCACCGACGGACAGGAGGCCGGCCATGACCGCGACCGGAGTCCCCGGCACCCTGCGCCGGACGGGGGCCGCCCTGGCCGGGGGCGGCAGCGGGACCGTGTACGCCCTGCTCGCCCTGGTGTTCGCGGTGGTCTTCGCGATCAACCCCTCCTTCGCCCAGCCGCCCTCGCTGCTGGCCTTCGCCCAGCAGGCCGCCCCGCTGGTGGTGCTGGCGGTGGGCCAGTACCTGGTGATCGTCGCCGGGGAGCTGGACCTGTCGGTGGGCTCCCTGGTCGGCGCCCAGGTGGTGATCGCCGCCCGGCTGATCGACGGCCAGGAGTCGGCGACGCTGCCGGTGCTGCTGCTCATGGTCGCCTTCGGCGCGGCGGTGGGCCTGGTCAACGGCCTGGTCACCACGGTGCTCAAGGTGCCCTCGATCATCGCGACGCTGGGCATGATGCTGGTGCTCTACGGGGCGGTGCGGCTGTGGACCGGCGGCGCTCCCACCGGTGCCCTGTCCGAGGCCTTCCGCACCGCCGGCCGGGGCGACGCGGTGGAGCTGCCCCTGCTCGGCGGCGTCCCCTGGGCGCTGCTGATCGCGGCGGCGGCGGGCGCGGCCGCCGTCGCGCTGATGCGCGCACCGCAGGGGCGCACCCTGGTCGCGGTCGGCGACAACGCCACCGCCGCGGCGTTCTCCGGCGCCCGGGTGTGGCGGGTGCGCACCCTGGCCTTCGTCGGCTCCGGCGTCCTGGCCACCCTGGCCGCGATCCTCATCGGGGGCTTCGCCGGGGTGACCGCCCAGGTCGGTGAGGGGCTGGAGTTCTCGGCCATCACCGCGGTGGTGCTGGGCGGGGTGGTGCTGGGCGGCGGGCGCGGCACCGTGGTGGCCGCGATCGGCGGCGCGCTGGCCGTCGAGGCGCTGTTCACCCTGTTCAACCAGCTGTACCTGCCCTCAACGATCCAGCCCGCCGTCCAGGGCCTCATCATCATCGCCGCGGTGGCCTACGCCTCCCGCGAGCGGTCCCGCAGATCCCCCCGGGCGCCGGCGGACGCCGGCGGCCCGGAGAAGTCCCCCCGCGAGGAGGTCTGACACCATGCGCCGATCCCGCGCCCTACTGGCCGCCGGCGCCGCGCTGAGCCTGGTGCTCACCGCGTGCACGACCGACGCCCCCACCGACGGCGCCCCCGACGAGGGGGCCGAGACCGGCACCGGCGGCGACTGGTTCGACGCCGAGGAGTACGAGGCCCAGCTCGCCCAGCGCGACATCGAGCCCGAGGGGCCCGAGGACGAGCCCTGGCTCCAGGCGATCGACCCCGAGTACGCCGACACCTCCGAGCACGCGCTGGAGGGCGCGGAGCGCGAGGACCCCACCGTCTGCTTCTCCAACGCCTCGGTGTCCAACCCCTGGCGGGTCACCGGGTGGATCACCATGCAGCAGCAGGTGGAGGTGCTGCAGGAGAGCGGGGACATCGGCGAGTTCCGCGTCTCCGACGCCGCCGACGACGACAACCAGCAGATCTCCGACATCCAGGCGTTCGTGGACTCCGGGGACTGCGACGCGATCATCATCTCCCCCTCCACCACCGCCACGCTCACCCCCGCGGTGGAGACCGCCTGCGAGAGCGGCGCCCCGGTGATCGTCTTCGACCGCGGGGTCAACACCGACTGCATGGTCAGCTTCATCCACCCCATCGGCGGCTACGCCTACGGCGCCGACGCCGCCGAGTTCCTGGTCGAGGAGCTGGAGCCGGGATCGAAGGTGCTGGCGCTGCGCATCCTGCCCGGGGTGGACGTGCTGGAGCACCGGTGGGCCGCGGCTCAGCGGGTGTTCGGGGACAGCGACGTGGAGGTGCTGGGCCACGAGTTCACCGAGGGCGACGGCGCCACCATCAAGGACCTGGTCACCCAGCACCTGCAGCGCGGCGAGGTCGACGGCATCTGGATGGACGCCGGGGACGGCGCGGTGGCCGCGCTGGAGGCGTTCGAGGACGCCGGCCGCCCCTACCCGGTGATCTCCGGCGAGGACGAGCTGAGCTTCATGCGCAAGTGGGAGGAGGAGGACCTGACCGCGCTGGCCCCCGTCTACTCCAACTTCCAGTGGCGCACCCCGGTGCTGGCCGCCTCGATGGTCCTGGACGGCGAGGAGGTGCCCGAGGAGTGGGTGCTGCCCCAGGAGCCGGTCACCGAGGAGGACCTGGACGAGTACCTGGAGCGCAACGCCGAGATGCCGAGCCTGCACTACGCCAAGTTCGGCGGCGAGGACCTGCCCGGGTACCCCGAGGCCTGGCAGGACCGCTGATGCACAGGGCACTGGGCGTCAGCACCTGGGTGTGGACCTCCCCGCTGACCGACGCGGAGCTGGAGCGGATCGCCCCGCGCGCGGCCGGGTGGGGCTTCGACACCCTGGAGCTGCCGGTGGAGCGGCCGGGCGACTGGGACCCCGGCCGCGCCGCCCGGCTGCTGGAGGGCCTGGGGCTCTCGGCGACGGTGTGCCTGGTCATGGGGCCGGGCCGGGAGCTGGTCGCGGCCGACCGGGCCACCGTCGCCGCCACCCGGGACCACCTGCGCCGCACGGTGGACGCGGCGGCCGAGGTCGGCTCCCCGGTCATCGCCGGCCCGGCCTACGCCTCGGTCGGGCGCACCTGGCGGATGGGCCCCGGCGAGCGCGAGGCCCGCTTCGCCGAGCTGGCCGAGGCGCTGGGCCCGGTGGTCGGGCACGCCGCCCAGGCCGGAGTGAAGGTCGCCCTGGAACCGCTGAACCGCTACGAGACCAGCCTGGTCAACACCGTGGAGCAGGGGCTCCGGGCCGTCGAGGCGCTGCCCGCCGAGCACTGCGGGCTGGCGCTGGACGTGTACCACATGAACATCGAGGAGACCGACCCCCCGGCCGCGATCCGCGGCGCGGCCGGGCGCATCGCCCACGTGCAGGTGTGCGGCAACGACCGGGGCTCCCCCGGCCGGGACCACCTGGACTGGCCGGCGATCCTCGGCGCCCTCGACGGCGCCGGGTACGCCGGGCCCCTGGTGATCGAGTCGTTCACCGCCGACAACGACGCCATCGCCACCGCCGCTTCGGTGTGGCGTCCCCTCGCTCCGGACCAGGACACCCTGGCCCGGGACGGGCTGGCCTTCCTGCGCCGCGCGCAGCGGGGCCGCCCCGCGTCCGCCCCGCCCGACGACGGAAGGAGCGCCCCCGCGCCCCCTTGAACGGGTTCCCCCCGGACGCAGGACGCGGCCCCGCGCCGCCGAACGCGTCCGCCCGTCGGCGCCGGCACGCCGCACGGACGACCCTTGCCCGACGTCTCCAAGCCCTGGACACACGACCGGTGAGGTTATCTCCATGAGCGCACGCAACCGGCGCCTGCGAAGACTCGGCGCCGTGCTCTCCTCGCTGCTGCTCGCCCTCTCACTGGCGGCCGCCCCCGCGGCCGCCGACGCCGAGGCGGCGCACGAGGAGTTCAACGCCCTGCTGTTCACCAAGACCGCCGGATACCGGCACGACTCGATCCCCTCGGGGATCGCCCTGTTCGAGCGCCTGGCCGAGGAGAACCACTTCGGCCTGGAGCACACCGAGGACTCCTCGGTCTTCAACGACGAGGACCTGGACCGCTTCGACGTCGTCATCATGTTCCAGACCTCGGGCATGGTGTGGGAGGACGACGCCCAGCGCCAGGCCGTGCAGGACTACGCGGCCGACGGCGGCGGCATCGCCGCGATCCACAACGCCACCGACATGAACATCGAGGGCGAGTTCGCCTGGTGGGACGACCACGTCAACGCCGGGGCGCACATGCCCACCCACTCCCCCGGGGTGCTGGAGGGCACCGCCCAGGTCACCGACCCCGCGCACCCCTCCACCGACGGGCTGCCGGCCCGCTGGCAGCGCTCGGAGGAGTGGTACAACTTCGACACCAGCGTGCGGGGCGACGCCCACGTGCTGGTCAGCGCGGACGAGACCACCTACGACCCGGGCCCCGACGCGATGGGGCACGACCACCCGGTCTCCTGGTGCCGGGACGTGGACGGGGCCCCCGTGTGGGCCACCGCGATGGGCCACCCCGCCGCCGCCTACAGCGAGCCGGAGTTCATCGACCACCTGCTGGGCGGCGTGCGCAGCGCCGCCGGGGCGGCCGAGGCCGACTGCGGCGGAACGGTGTGGGACGACTACGAGAAGGTCACCCTGGACGGCGACGCCTACGACCCGCTGGAGCTGGGCGTGGCCGACGACGGCCGGGTGTTCTACGTCCAGCGCCAGGGCGAGGTGAAGGTCTTCGACCCGACCACCAACCGCACCCGCACCACCGGGAAGCTGGACACCTACACCGGCGGCGAGGACGGCCTGGTCGGCATGGCCCTGGACCCGGACTTCGCCGACAACGGGTGGATCTACCTGTACTACGCCCCGGCGTCCGAGGACGACACCGACCCGGAGAACATGCACAACCGGGTCTCCCGGTTCACCGTCACCGAGGAGGCGGGCGGCACCCTCGACCCGGACTCGGAGAAGGTGCTGATGGAGGTCCCGGCGTCGCGCGTCAACGAGCCGGGGCACACCGGAGGGGCGCTGGAGTTCGGCCCGGGCGGCGAGCTGTACATCGGCGTCGGGGACGACACCAACCCCTTCGCCTCCGACGGCTACACGCCCATCGACGAGCGCGACGGGCGCGCGTCCTGGGACGCCCAGCGCACCGCGGCCAACACCGCCGACCTGCGCGGCAAGCTGCTGCGGATCGTCCCGCAGGACGACGGCACCTACACCGTCCCCGACGACAACCTGTTCAACGGCGGGCAGTGGGACGAGCTGTTCCCCGACGGGACCTACGACCCGGACCTGGCGCTGCCGGAGATCTACGCGATGGGCTTCCGCAACCCGTTCCGGTTCGCGGTCGACCCGGGGACCGGGCACGTCATGACGGCCGACTACGGCCCCGACGCCGCGGAGGGCGACCCCGACCGCGGGCCGGAGGGCCTGGTGGAATGGATGGCCATCGAGGGGCCCGGCAACTTCGGCTGGCCCTACTGCCACGGCCCCAACGAGCCCTACATCGACTACGACTTCGCCACCGGGGAGTCCGGCGGGGCCTTCGACTGCGAGAACCCCGTCAACGACTCGCCCAACAACACCGGTCTGACGGACCTGCCGCCGTCGGTCCCCCCGGACTTCCACTACGGCTACGGCCCCTCCGAGCAGTGGCCGGAACTGGGCGAGGGGCCCGCCGCGCCGATGGCCGGGCCGGTCTACCACTACGACCCCGGCCTGGAGTCGCCCACCAAGTTCCCCGCCTCCATGGACGGCAAGCCCATGTTCTACGAGTGGGGGCGCTACTACCTGAAGGAGGTCGCGCTCGACGGCGAGGGGGACGTGCTCGACATCGGGTCCTTCCTGCCCGAGACCGAGTTCGACTACCCGATGGACATGGAGTACGGCCCGGACGGCTCGCTGTACCTGCTGGAGTGGGGCGCGGGCTTCGGCACCGGCGGCGACGCCGGCCTGTACCGGATCGACTACACCGGCGGGGAGCAGTACCCGGTCGCCGAGGCCTCCGCCGAGCCGGACGACGGGCCGGCGCCGCTGGAGGCGGCGTTCTCCTCCGAGGGCACCGGCCACCCCGACCCCGACGAGGACCTGGAGCTGAGCTGGGACTTCGGTGACGGGGCCACCTCGGAGGAGGCGAACCCGACGCACACCTACACCGAGGTGGGCGACTACGTCGCCCAGCTCACGGCCACCGACTCCCAGGGGCGCACGGCCACCGCCAACGTCCCGGTCGCGGTGGGCAACACCGCGCCGGAGGTGGAGATCACCGCGCCGCCGGACGGGTCGGTGTTCGAATTCGGCGACACGGTGCCCGTCGAGGTGTCGGTCACCGACGCCGAGGACGGGTCCACCGCGGACGGGGGCATCGAATGCGCCGACGTGACCATCACGGCCTCGCTCGGCCATGACGAGCACGCCCACCTGGTGGACCGGGTGCAGGGGTGCGAGGCCGAGATCGAGACGCTGGCCGACGACGGGCACGGGGCCGAGGCGAACCTGTTCTACGTCATCGCCGCCGAGTACACCGACTCCGGCGGCGCGGACGGGCAGGTGGACCCGCTGCCCGGGCGCACCGACACGCTCCTGCAGCCCAAACGGAAGCAGGCGCAGTACACCTCGTCGGCCGAGGGGGTCTCGGCGGAGGAGACCACCGATCCCGAGGGCGGGCTGGAGCACCTGACCGCCATCGGCGACGGGGACCACGTCTCCTACTCCCCGGTGAGCCTGGCCGGCGTGGAGTCGCTCGGCCTCCGGGCGGCCTCCGGCGGGTCCGGGGGCACCGTGGAGCTGCGCGCCGACGCCCCGGACGGGGAGCTGATCGGCACCGCCGAGGTGGAGCCCACCGGCGGGTGGGACTCCTGGACCGACGTGCCGGTGGAGTTCACCGACCCGGGCCGGCCCGTGGAGCTGTTCCTGGTGTTCACGGGCGACGGGGACGACCTGTTCGATCTGAACTACCTGCAGTTCCGGGGACCCGGAGCCGCCGACCCCGGCGGGGGCGACGACGGCGGACCGGAGGCCCCGGGCACCTTCGGGGAGGCGCGGAGCCTGCTCGACGGCTACGGGGAGGACGGCGTCCTCACCACCTCGCAGTCGGCCCGGTTGAACGCCCACCTGGACACGGCCGAGAGGCACGCCGACAAGGACAGGCACAAGCAGGCGGGCAAGGCGCTCGACCGGTTCGCCGACGTGGCGGAGGAGGTCGAGGACGAGGAGGCGCGCGAGCTGCTGCTCGACACCGCCGAGGCCTTGCGCACCGATCCGTAGCGGCCCCTGAGGGCCCATCCGTTCCGGCGGGGCGCCCCTCTCGGGCGCCCCGCCCCTACCCCACCCATCCCCCTACGTGACCGGAGACGGGAGCGGACATGGCACGGATCGATTTCGACAGACGAGGCTTCCTGGGCACCGTGGCGGCGGGGACCGTCGCCGTCGGCGCCGGGACGCTGGCGGGCGCGGCCCCGGCGGGCGCCGCAGGTGCTTCGGACGCCGCGGGTGCCGCGGGCGGGGGCTGCGTCTTCCCCAAGGGCCGCATCGGCATCCAGCTGTACAGCATCCGGGACAAGGTGGCCGAGCTCGGCTTCGCCCGCGTCTTCGAGGAGCTGTCGCGGATCGGCTACGCCGAGGTGGAGCTGGCCGGGTACACCCAGCCGGGGGTCGGCCCCATCACGGTGCAGGAGATCCGGCGGCTGCTGGACGAGAACGGGCTGCGGGCGGCCGGCACCCACGTCGGCCTGGGCGCATGGCGGGAGGACCCCGAGCGGGAGCTGGACAGCGCCGAGATCCTCGGGGCGCCGTACGCGGGGACGGCCGACGCGCCCTCGGACGACACCACCGTGGACGGGTACCGCAGGGCGGCCGGGGAGTTCGACCGGATCGGCGCGCTCGCCGCCGAGCGGGGCATCGGCTTCTACCAGCACAACCACCACTGGGAGTTCGCCTTCGCCGACGACGCCCCGGACACCCGGCTCTACGACGTGTTCCTGGAGCACACCGACCCCGCACTGGTGTTCCTGGAGATGGACGTCTACTGGGCCTATGTCGGGCAGCACGTCTACCCCGGGTTCGACCCGGTGGAGTACGTGCTGGCGCACCCGGAGCGCTACCCGCTCTTCCACGTCAAGGACGGCAAGGAGAACGAGGACAACCCGCTCGGCTACGACATCATCGAGTTCGGCGAGGGCGACCTGCGCTACGCCGACTTCTTCTCCCGGGTCCGGGGCCGCCCGCACGCGCTGTGGGAGCAGGACAACGCGCCCGACTCGGCGGTGCCCCCGCACCCGGTGGACTCGCTGGGCAACGCCGAGCGGAGCTACCGGGCCATGCGCAGGCTGCGCCGCCCCCACCCGGGGCGGGGACCGTACGGGCACTGAGCCGGTGCCGCCCCTTCGGCGGGCCCCGCCGCCCGCCGGAGGGGCGCGACCGCCGCCTCCGTCCCGGCCCGGACCGACCGAACCGACTGACCAGCACTTTCCCCCGAACGCAGGATCATCCGCGCAATCCGCCGTCACCGACCGCTTCCCTACCACTCGGTAGGAACTGAGACTCCTGCCCCACCGAGGGCAGAGGTGACGGGGGTCACACCAGAAAGGTGGCGCCGTGCCCAGTCGGCCGACCGACGCGACACCCCGCAGGAGCCGATCGTCCTCCCCGAACCCCCCGCCCGGGCCCGCCCGGCCGGTGCGGCGCGCGCTGCTGGCCGTCGCCGCGGCGCTGGCCGTCTCCGGCGCCTCCGTCGGGGGCTACTACCTGTTCCTGCGCGAGCCGCCGCCCGGCCCCGACCCCGACCGGGTCGCCGAGCTGGAGGCCTCCGAGAGCGCGCGCGGCGTCGAGCAGGCGGGCGCGCTCATCGACACCACCCGCGACGCCTATGACGAGCTGCTCCCCGTCGTCGAGGGGCTGGACACCGCCCTTCCCGCCGACGGGTCCGAGCCGGGGGAGGCGCCCTCCGGCGGCGAGGTCGACGGCTGGGCGGACGCCGTCGACGGCGTCTCCGAGGAGCTGAGCGCCTCCCCCTCCGGCGGCACCGGCTACAACGTGGCCCGCGGCGGAATGCGGTCGGCCGTGGACCTGCTCGGGTCGTCGGTGGAGGCCTACGGGGCCGCCCTGGAGGCCGACGGCGGCGGGCGCGAGCGGCTGGAGGCCCTCGCCTCCGACCTGCGCACCCAGGCCGTGCGGGCGTGGTCGGTGGCCGCTACCCAGCTCGACGCGGTCGCCCTGGAGGCCGGCCACGGGCACGTGCACATCTACCTGCCGGCCGCGCCCGGGAGCGGAGCGCTGGCGCCGGACTCCGCCCCCGAGGGCTCCCAGGCCCACGGCGGGCAGGGCGGCGACGGCGGAGAGGACGGCCACTGATGCGGACCGGGGTATGGCTGATCGGCGCCCGCGGATCGGTGGCGGCGACCACCGTGGNNNNCCGGGGCGCTGGCGCTGCGCGCGGGCGCGGCCGAGCCGGTGGGCTGCGTGGCCGACCTGCCCGGCCCGGACCGGGCCGGGGCGCCCGGCGTGGGCGACCTGGTGTTCGGCGGCCACGACGTGGCCGGGCCGCCGCTGCCCAAGCGGGTGGCGATGCTGGCCGAGGGCGGCGTCGTCCCGGCCGGGCTGCCCGGCGTGCTGGAGGAGGAGCTGGCGGCGGTCGAAGCGCGGATCCGGCCGGGCGCGGCACCGTCGCGGGGCCGGGCGCAGCGGGAGGCGGCCGCGCGGATCGAGGAGGACCTGCGGCGCTTCCGGGAGGAGGAGGGCCTGGACCGGGTCGTGGTGGTGGACGTGTCCAGCACCGGGCCGCCGCTGCCGCCGGACGGGCCCGCGGCCGCGGCGGCCGCCTCGGCGGACCTGCTGGAGGAGGCCCTGGACCGGGGCGGGGCCCCGCTGCCGGCCAGCTCGCTGTACGCCTACGCGGCCTTCCGCGCGGGGTGCCCGGTGGCCTCGTTCACCCCCGGCCCCGGGCCGTGCCTGCCCGCGCTGGAGGAGGCCGCCCTGCGGGAGGGGCTGTGCTGGGCGGGCTCGGACGGCAAGACCGGGGAGACCCTGCTCAAGAGCGTGCTCGCACCGATGTTCGCGCAGCGTGCGCTGCGGGTGCGGTCGTGGTCGTCGGTGAACCTGCTCGGCGGCGGCGACGGCGAGACACTGTCGGACCCCGCCAGCGCGGGAAGCAAGACCGCCTCCAAGGGGCGGGGGCTGCGCTCGATGCTCGGCACGGACGTGGCAGGTCCCCTGCACATCGACTACGTGCCGGACCTGGGGGACTTCAAGACGGCGTGGGACCACGTGTCGTTCGAGGGGTTCCTGGGTGTACGGATGAGCCTGCAGTTCACCTGGGCCGGGTGCGACTCGGCGCTGGCGGCGCCCCTGGTGCTGGACATCGCCCGCCTGACAGCGCGCGCCAACCAGGTCGGCGAGACCGGGCCCTTGGGGGCGCTGGCGTTCTTCTTCAAGGACCCCGTGGGTTCACAGGAGCACGCCCTGTCGGCGCAGTGGGACGCCCTCGTCGAATGGTGCGCCCGGCTGGGCCGCGAAGGCGAGGGGGCGTGATGGGACGGCTTCGCGCCTTCGCCGAGCTGGTCCGGCTCCCGGCCGCCCTGTCCGTGCCCGGGGACACGCTCGCCGGGGCCGCCGCTGCCGGATGGCCGCACGGGCGGCGCACCTGGGCCATGCCCGTGGCGTCGGCCTGCCTGTACTGGGCCGGGATGGCGCTCAACGACTACGCGGACCGGGAGCTCGACGCGCGGGAGCGCCCTGAGCGCCCCCTGCCGTCGGGGCGTGTGCGCCCTTGGGAAGCGCTCGCCGCGGCCGCCGGGTTCACCGGTGCGGGCATCGGTGCCGCCGCCTTCGCCGGAGGGCGGGGGAGCGCGGTGACAGCATCACTGCTCGCCGCCGGTGTGTGGACGTACGACCTGCTGCTCAAACCCACCCCCATGGCCCCGCTGGGGATGGCGTTCAACCGCGGGATGGACGTGGTCATGGGGGCAGGGCCCCGTCCGCGCGCGGCGGCGCTGCCGGCGCTCGGGCTGGCCGTCCACACCTTCGGGGTGACCCTGCTGAGCCGCGGTGAGGTGCACGGCACCGACAGGCCGACGGCCCGGACGGTCGTCGCGGGAACGGCGGCCGGGGTCCTGCTCCCCCTCGCCCCGCCGTGGAAGGCGGATCGTGCGCGCCTGGCCGCCGGAGCGTTCGGCGCCTGGTACAGCGCGTCGGTCGGCGCCGCCCAGGCTGCGGCGGTCCGATGCCCTGAGGCCCCGACGGTCATGGCGGCCACGGGTGCGGGCATCCGGGGGATGATCCCGCTTCAGGCCGCCTACATCGCCCGAGCGGGGGCGCCCGTGACCGCGGCGGCGCTCTCGGGCGCGGTCCCCGCGGCACGGGCCGGCTTCAAGGCGGTGTCGGCGACATGACGGACGGGACGGCCCTGCGGTTCGGGTACGGCACCAACGGGTTCGGGGACCACCGGCTCGACCAGGCCCTGGAGGTCATCGCCGGACTGGGCTACGACGGGGTCGGGCTGACCCTGGACCACCCGCACCTGGACCCGTTCGCGCCGGACGCCCCCGCCCGCACCGCCGCCGTGGGACGGGTCCTGGACCGGCTGGGGCTGGCGGTGGTCATCGAGACCGGGGCCCGCTACCTCATGGACCCCTGGCGCAAGCACGAGCCCACGCTGGTCTCCGACACCGGCCGGGAGCGGCGGGTCGACCTCCTCCACCGGGCCGTGCGCATCGCCGCCGACCTGGGGGCCGAGGCCGTCTCCTTCTGGTCGGGCGTCCTGGCGCCCGGGGTCCCCGCGGCGGTCGGGTGGAGCCGTCTGACCGCGGGGGTCGGCCAGGTCCTGGAGGAGGCCGAGCGCCACGGGGTCACCTGCGCGTTCGAGCCCGAGCCGGGGATGTTCTGCGCCCGGCTGGCCGACGTGCACGAGCTGCGGGAGCGCCTCGGCCGGCCCGAACGCCTGCGCGTGACCCTCGACGTCGGCCACTGCGTGTGCAACGAGCCGCTCGACGCCGCCGCAACCGTGTCCGAGGCGGGGCCGCTGCTGGCCAACGTGCAACTGGACGACATGCGGCCGGGCGTCCACGAGCACCTGGAGTTCGGCGACGGCGGACTCGACCTGCCCGCCGCGCTCGGGGCGCTCGTCGACGCGGGGTACCGGGGGCTGGCCTCGGTGGAGCTGCCCCGGCACGGCCACGCCGCCCCGCAGGTCGCCGCCGGTTCCCTGCAGGCCCTGCGCGCCGCCGAGCGCCAGGCCCGGAAAGACCGGAGGGAGGCCCGGTGACCGACCACGACATCCTGCCGCCTGCCGGGCGGCCGGGACCGAACGTCCCGTTGGCCCGCCCCGCCGACCGGGCACCAGAGCGGGGGCACCAGCCCGCCCGCGCCGGGTACGGCAGCCCGTTCCCCCACGGCGGTAACGGCTCCGGCGGGGCGGCGGAAAGGAGCGTTCCCTCCATGAACGGCACCGACGGCACCGGAGTCACCGACCGCCTCACCGCCCTCGTCGAACGGGTGCGCCGCGACCCCGGGGCGGTCGGATGGCTCTTCCCCGCGGTCAGCAGGAGGGTCGGGCGCGGCCCCGGCCCGTCCGGCGATCCCGAAGGGGTCCTCGGGCCCACATTCCAGGACGGTGCGCGGGCCGCCGTGGTCGCCGCGCTCCGCGACACCGTCGGCCCCGAACGGTTCGCCGAGGAGGTCGAGGCCCTCTACCGGTTCGGCGACGCCGAGGAGAAGCGCGCCGTGCTGCGCTCCCTGCCCCTCCTGGGCCGGGGCGGGGACGCCGACCGGCTCGCCGCCGGGCTCATCGCGGACGCGCTGCGCGGCAACGACCCCCGGCTCATCGCGGCCGCCCTCGGCACCCCGGCGGCCGCCGCCCTCGACGACCACGCCTGGCGGCACGGCGTGCTCAAGTGCCTGTTCAGCGACGTCCCGCTGGCCGCCGTGCACGGCCTGGCCGAGCGCGCCGACGCCGAGCTCGGCCGGATGGCCGCCGGGTACGCCGCCGAGCGCGAGGCCGCGGGGCGGGAGGTGCCGGCCGACGCCCGGCGGCTGATCGCCCTCTCTCCGCACCCGGCCGACTCCCCCGGCACCGACGACGGCACCGGAGCCGGTCCCTCCGCTCCGCCCACCACCGGCCAGGAGGCGTGATGCGCATCTTCGACCCGCACGTCCACATGACCTCCCGCACCACCGACGACTACCGGCGGATGTACGAGGCGGGGGTCCGGGCCCTCGTGGAGCCCGCGTTCTGGCTCGGCCAGCCGCGCACGAACCCCGGATCCTTCCACGACTACTTCGACGGCCTCGTGGGCTGGGAGCGCTTCCGCGCCTCCCGCTACGGGATCCGGCACCACTGCGCCATCGCCCTCAACCCCAAGGAGGCCAACGACCCCCGCTGCACCGAGGTGCTGCGCACCCTGCCCCGCTACCTCGCCAAGGACGGGGTGGTGGCGGTGGGCGAGGTGGGTTTCGACGCCCTGACGGCCGAGGAGGAGAAGGCCTTCCGGCACCAGCTCGCCCTGGCCGCCGAGCACGGCCTGCCGGTGCTGGTGCACACCCCGCACCGGGACAAGGCGGCCGGGACCCGGCGCACGCTCGAACTGGTCGCCGAGTCGGGCCTGCCGCCCGAGCGGGTGCTGGTGGACCACCTCAACGAGACCACCGTGGACCTGGTCGACGGCTCCGGCTGCACCCTCGGGTTCTCCATCTACCCCGACACCAAGATGGACCCCGTCCGCATGGTGCGCATCCTCCAGGAGCGCGGCCTGGAGCGGGTGGTGGTGAACTCCGCCGCCGACTGGGGCCACAGCGACCCGCTGTCCACCGCGCACACGGGCGAACAGATGCTGCGCGCCGGGTTCACCGAGGACGACGTGGACCGGGTGCTCTGGCGCAACCCCGTGGAGTTCTTCGCCCGCAGCGGGCGCCTGCTGCTGGAGGAGGCCGTCCCCGACACCGGCGGCGCGTTCGCCGGCAACTCCGTCCTGCGGGGCCGGCACGCCGAACCCGATCCCCCCGCCACCGAGCCCCGAGAGGACTGACGCGCGTGCGCATGCGGCACCCCGACGGCACCACCGTCCACATCGCCTACTGCACCAACGTGCACCCGGCCGAGGACGTCGACGGCCTCATCGCCCAGATCCGCCGCTACGGCTCCGGGGTCCGGCGGGCCCTGGACACCGGGCGGCTCGGCCTGGGCCTGTGGCTGCCCGCCCCGGCCGCACGCGAGCTGGCCGCGTCGGCCGCCGAGACCAAGCGCCTGCGCGCCGCCCTGGACGCCGCCGGCTGCGAGGTCGTCACCCTGAACGCCTTCCCCTACGCGCGCTTCCACGCCCCGCGGGTCAAGCACGACGTGTTCACCCCCGACTGGACCGCGCCCGAGCGGCTGGAGTACACCCTGGACTGCGCCCGCGTGCTGGCGCGGCTGATGCCCGACGACGCGGTGCGGGGCAGCGTCTCCACCGTGCCGCTGGGCCGGCGCGAGGGCTGGGGGCCGGAGAGCACCGCCCGCGCCCTGGCCAACCTCGACCGGCTCGCCGGCGGGCTGGACGGGCTGGCCGCCGAGGAGGGGCGCACCGTCCGCGTCGGCCTGGAGCCCGAACCGGGCTGCGCGGTGGAGACCGCAGACGACGCCGCCGCGCACCTCGGCGGCCGCTCCGGGGCCTCCCGAGTGGGACCGCGGGTGGGCGTGTGCCTGGACACGTGCCACCTCGCCGTCGGCTTCGAGGAGCCCGGCGAGGCGCTGGAGCGCGTGCGCGGCGCGGGCCTGCCGATCGTCAAACTACAGGCCTCGGCGGCGGTCGAGGCGCCCCGCCCCGGGGACCCCGGGCAGCGCGCGGCGCTGCGGGCGTTCGCCGAGGACCGCTTCCTGCACCAGGTGCGGGAGGGGCCCGCGAAGGGCGGCGGCCCGGGGGCCAGGGACGACCTGCCCGATGCGCTGGACGGGGCCGACCCGCTGCCCGGCGCGGCCCCCTGGCGCGTCCACTTCCACGTGCCCGTGCACCGTCCGCCCGCCGCACCGCTGCTCGGGACCGGGGACCACCTCTCCGCGGTCCTGCTCCACGCCTTCGGCGGCGCCGCTCCGCTCACCGACCACGTGGAGGTGGAGACCTACACCTGGTCCGTGCTGCCCGAGCGGGAGCGCCCCGCCGGCGACGACGGGCTGATCGCGGGGATCGCCGCCGAGATCGCCTGGACCCGCGACCGGCTCACCGCGCTCGGCCTGGAGGTGGCGTCCTGATGCCCGCCCCGCACCCGGTCCTGGTGGTCGACGCCGTCGGCCTCACCCCGCGCCTGCTGGAGCACGCGCCCCGCCTGAAGGCGCTGGCCGACCAGGGGTGGCAGGCGCCCCTGGACACGGTGCTGCCCGCGGTGACCTGCCCGGTGCAGTCGACCTTCCTCACCGGGGGCCTCCCCCGCGACCACGGCATCGTCGGCAACGGGTGGTTCTTCCGCGACCTCGGCGAGGTCATGCTCTGGCGCCAGCACAACCGCCTGGTGCAGGGGGAGAAGGCGTGGGAGACGGCCCGCCGCGCCTTCCCCGGCTACACGGCGGCCAATGTGTGCTGGTGGTACGCCATGGGGGCGAGCACCGACTGGACGGTCACCCCGCGCCCCGTCTACCACGCCGACGGCCGCAAGTCCCCCGACTGCTACGCCCGGCCGCCCGCCCTGCACGAGGAGCTGACGTCCTCGCTGGGGCCCTTCCCGCTGTTCGACTACTGGGGGCCGACCGCGTCGCTGCGCTCCACCGCGTGGATCGTCGCCGCGACGCGCGCCCTGCTCCCCCGGGCCGACATGACCCTGTGCTACATCCCGCACCTCGACTACGACCTGCAGCGCCACGGTCCGCACTCCGAGCAGGCCCGGACCGCCGTGCGGGACATGGACGCCGCGCTGGCGCCCCTGCTCGACGACGCGGCCGAGCGCGGGACGCGGGTGCTGGTGGTGAGCGAGTACGGGATCACCCCGGCGAGCCGCCCGGTGCACGTCAACCGGGCGCTGCGCGAGGCGGGCCTGCTGGAGGTCTACACCCAGCACGGCATGGAGTACCTGGACCCGTGGGCCTCGCGCGCGTTCGCCGTGGCCGACCACCAGGCGGCACACGTCTACGTCGCCGACCCCGCCGACGTTCCGCACGTGGCGTCCCTGGCCTCCTCGCTGCCCGGTGTGGACCTGGTGCTCGACAAGGCGGCCC
Source organism: Nocardiopsis halophila DSM 44494 (assembly GCF_000341245.1). Classification (GTDB taxonomy): domain Bacteria; phylum Actinomycetota; class Actinomycetes; order Streptosporangiales; family Streptosporangiaceae; genus Nocardiopsis_A; species Nocardiopsis_A halophila. Next base: position 61,957 of record NZ_ANAD01000085.1, on the reverse strand, counting down.
AGGCCGACCACGGGCTGGACCACGAACGCTCCGGCGAGCTGCTGCTGGTCGCCGGGCCGGAGGCCTGGTTCACCTACTACTACTGGCTGGACGACGCTTCGGCGCCCGACTTCGCGCGCGGCGTGGAGATCCACCGCAAGCCCGGATTCGACCCCGCCGAGCTGTTCCTCGACCCCGCCGCCCCGAACGCCGCCAAAGCGCGCGCCGCGCTCAACCTGGCGAAGAAGAAGGCCGGCCTGCGCTACACGATGAACGTCGTGCCGACCGACGCCCGATGGGTCCGCGGCACGCACGGGCGCATGCCGGACGACCCCTTGGACGGTCCGGTCGCCGTCTGCGGCGACCCGTCCTTCTCCCGGGACAGGATCGCCGCGACCGACGTCCGCGACCTCATGCTCGGCCTCGCCGGTGTGCCGGCGCCGGCGAGGCCGACCCGCCCGTGACCCCTGAGGCCCCGACCCCCTAAGGAGCCGACACCATGCCCCGACCCGTCACCCTGTTCACCGGCCAGTGGGCCGACCTGCCGTTCGAGGAGGTGTGCCGCCTGGCCTCCTCCTGGGGCTACGACGGCCTGGAGATCGCCTGCTGGGGCGACCACTTCGACGTCCGCCAGGCGGTGGAGGACCCGTCCTACGTCGACGCCAAGCGCGCGGTGCTCGGCAAGTACGACCTGAAGGTGTGGGCGATCTCCAACCACCTCACCGGGCAGGCCGTGTGCGACGACCCGATCGACCACCGGCACAAGGACATCCTGCGCCCGCGCATCTGGGGCGACGGCGACCCCGAGGGCGTGCGGGGGCGCGCGGCCGAGGAGATGAAGCTGACCGCGCGCGCGGCCGCCCGGCTCGGTGTGGACACCGTGGTCGGCTTCACCGGGTCGCCGATCTGGAAGTACGTGGCGATGTTCCCTCCGGTGGGAGCGGACGTCATCGAGGCCGGGTACGCCGAGTTCGCCGAGCGCTGGAACCCGATCCTGGACGTTTTCGACGAGGTGGGGGTGCGCTTCGCCCACGAGGTGCACCCCTCCGAGATCGCCTACGACCATTGGACCACCGAGCGCGCGCTGGAGGCCGTGGGGCACCGCGAGGCGTTCGGGCTGAACTGGGACCCCAGCCACATGGTCTGGCAGGACATCGACCCCGCCGCCTTCCTGTGGGACTTCCGCGACCGCATCTACCACGTGGACTGCAAGGACACCCGCAAACGCGTGGGCGGCGGCCGCAACGGCCGGCTGGGCTCGCACCTGCCCTGGGGCGACCCCCGCCGGGGGTGGGACTTCGTCTCCACAGGCAGGGGCGACGTGCCGTGGGAGGACTGCTTCCGCACGCTCAACCGGATCGGCTACCACGGGCCGGTCTCCATCGAGTGGGAGGACGCCGGGATGGACCGGCTGGAGGGGGCGGCCGAAGCGGTGGCGTTCGTGCGCTCCAACCTGTTCGACGCCCCGGACGCCTCCTTCGACGCGGCGTTCGGCTCCGCCGAGGAGGAGGCCGAGCAGTAGTCGTCCGAGGAGGGGATCCCCGTCCCCGGCAGGCCGTTCCCGCCTGCCGGGGACGGCCTCCGCTTGTGCGACTGGCCAGTAGCCCTAAGACTGGCGTGGCTTACACATGCCAAGGCCCAGAAGGCCTGACATAGCGGGGGAAAGACGAAACATGACCGGGTCGCGGATCGTGGCGCTCGGCCACTACCAGCCCAGCACCGTGCTCACGAACGACGACGTGGCCCGGCTCACCGACACCAGCGACGAATGGATCCGCAGCCGCGTGGGCATCCGCACCCGCCACGTGGCCGCGCCCGGCGAGACCGTGGACGAGATGGCCGCGAACGCCGCCGCCAAGGCGCTGGCCAACGCCGGGACCGAGGCCGCCGACGTGGACATGGTCGTGGTGGCCACCTCCACGGCCGTGGACCGGAGCCCGAACATGGCCGCGCGGGTGGCGGCCCGGATCGGCGCCCCGGCCCCGGCCGTGCTGGACGTGAACGTGGTCTGCTCTGGCTACCCGCACGCCCTGGCCACCGCCGACCACGCCGTGCGGGCCGGGGCCGCGCGCACCGCCCTGGTGGTGGGCGCGGACAAGATGACCGACGTCGTGGAGTGGGCCGAGCGCTCCACCTCGGTCCTCGTCGGCGACGGCGCCGGGGCGGCGGTTCTGGCCGCCTGCCCGGACGGGGCCGAACCGGGGGTGGGCCCGGTGCTGTGGGGCTCCTTCCCCGAGATGGGCGACGCGATCCGGATCGGCGGCACGCCCACCCGCTTCGTGCAGGAGGGCCAGGCCGTCTACCGGTGGACCACCACCCGCCTGCCCGCGCTGGCGCGCGCGGCGTGCGAGCGCGGCGGCGTGGCGCCCGAGGAGCTGGGGGCGCTGGTCATGCACCAGGCGAACCTGCGCATCATCGAGTCCATCGCCCGCGGCATGGGCGCCCCGCAGGCGGTCCTGGCGCGGGACGTGGTGGAGTCGGGCAACACCTCGGCGGCGAGCATCCCGCTGGCCTTCTCCAAGCTCCTGGAACGGGGCGAGGTGGAGAGCGGCGTCCCGGTCCTGCTCTTCGGTTTCGGCGGCAACCTCTCCTACGCGGGCCAGGTCGTCCGCTGCCCCTGACGCCGGGTCGGCCTTCGGGCCCGATGGTCTCCGGAAGGGGTGGATTCTTCTCAGGGGTGGGAAAGTGAAGCGTGCTCCCGCCCCCGGACACGACGAGGATCCCCATGAGAGTCCCCCTTTCCACGGTGAGGGCCGCAGCGCTGAGGACCGCGGCGCTGGCGTCGGCCCTCGCGCTGGTCACCGCCGGCTGTTCCGCCGCCGGCAACGCCCCGCGTGTGGCCGCGCTCGTCCCTGAAGGGGGCGTCGACGACGACGCCTACCCGACGATCCTGATCGCCTGGTGCGACGCCGTGCCGCGGCAGGTCGACATCGGCGAGGAGTACCGGTACCGGACCGAGGCCGAGTTCGACGACCACCTCCTGGAGGTCGACCTGGGGGACCCGGGCGAGGACTGGTCGGTCTCGTTCGTGAACGGCGACGGCTCCCTCACCGAACTCCCCGGCGGCCCGGTGGTGGACCCCATGGGCATGCAGGTTCTGGCCGTCGGCGTCGGCTCCCAGGCCACCGAGGGAGGCGCCGCCGCCGAACACGACCTCGGGACCGTGCACGTCTCGGCGGACCGCCTCACCCGGCAGGCCGAAGAGTACGAGGGAGGGCTGCCGGCGGCGCTGGTCACCGAGTCCAGCCGCCACGACGCACAGGAGACCGTCCCCCTCGACGACGTCGAGCCCGACTGCTGAGGGGCAGGGCGCCTCAGGCGTCGTAGTCGACGGCCACCTCGGCTCCCATGGGGCGGGACTGGCAGGTGAGGATGTAGCCCGCCTCGATCTCGGCGGGTTCCAGGGCGTAGTTGACCGGCATGTCCACCTCGCCCTCGCACAGTTTCGCCCGGCAGGTGCCGCAGACCCCGCCCCGGCAGGCGAAGGGGGCGTCGGCCCGGACCCGCAGGGCCGCCCCCAGCAGGGGTTCGGCGTCGCCGTCGGTGTCCACCGTGCTGGTGCGGCCGTCCAGGGTGAAGGTGAACCGCGTCGACGCCGCGGGGGCCGGGCCGCCCGCCGCGCCTCCCGCCTCGGAGGTGCGGCGCCTGCGCGGCGGCGGGGCCCCCTCGACGTGGAACAGCTCGAAGTGCACGCGCTCCCGGGGCACCCCCCGGTCGGTCAGCACCTCCGTCACCGTCTCCACCATCTCCTGCGGACCGCACAGGTACCAGTGGGCGACGCCTGCGGTGTCCGGGAGCACGCCCAGCAGCTCCCCCATGCGCTCGGCGTCGATGCGCCCGCTGGTCAGCGGGGCCTCTCCCTGCTCGCGGCTGAGCACGTGCAGCAGCTGGAAGCGCGCGGGACGGCGGTCCTTCAGGTCGTTCAGCTCCTCCAGGAACATCACGTCCCGGGAGGTCCGGTTGGCGTAGACCAGGGTGAAGGTGCTCTCCGGCTCCCGGGCCAGCGTGGTCGCGGCCAGGGAGAGCACCGGGGTGATGCCGCTGCCGGCCGCGACGGCGACGTGCGCCCGGGCGGCGCCGGGGTCGAGCGGGACGTTGAAGCCGCCCAGCGGAGGCATCGCCTCCAGGGCGTCCCCCGGCTTGAGGGCGTCGTTGGCGAAGCAGGAGAACGCGCCGCCCTCCAAGCGCTTGACGCCGATCCGCAGCGGCCCGTCGGGAGCCGGGGAGCAGATCGAGTAGGTGCGCCGCACCTCCTCCGCCCCGCCGGGGCGGCGCACCGTCAGGTGCTGCCCCTGCACGAACCGGAACTCCTCGGCATGCTCGGGCGGGACATCCAAGGTCACCGCCACCGCGTCGTCGGTCAGCCGCTCCACGGCGGACACCGTCAGCGTGCGGAAGGCGGCCCTGCGGCGGCCTGCGGTCATGACTCTCCCGTCTGGTCCGTGCCGGCACTGTGCTTGTGCGGACCGTGTGCGGACCTGCGCACCTCCGCCCGGCCCTCTCCGGCGCCCTACAGCGGTTTGACGTGGTCGAAGGGCTCCTTGCACGACGTGCACACCCGCAGCTCCTTACAGGCGGTGGAGCCGAAGCGGCTGAGCGTCCGGGTCTCGGGCGAACCGCAGCGCGGGCACTTCACGCTCAGCCGGACCGGGACCGGCCCCACGGGCGCGGACCCGCTCGGCGGAGCGATCCCGTGCTCGGCGAGCTTGCGCCGCCCCTCCTCGGTGATCCAGTCGGTGCTCCACGCCGGCGACAGCACGGTGCGCACCTCGGCGTCCTCGTGGCCCAGCCGCGCCAGCCGCTCGCGCACGTCCTCGCGGATCGCCTCCATCGCCGGGCAGCCCGAGTAGGTCGGGGTGATCACCACCACCGGCCGCCCGTCCGCGCCGCGCTCCACCCCGCGCAGGATGCCCAGGTCGCGCAGGGTGAGCATGGGCATCTCGGGGTCGGGCACCGCGGCCGCCTCCTCGGCGACGCGCTCCAGCGCGGCGTCCCGGGTGCGGACCGGCCCGGTCACCAGAGTGCTCCCGGGTGCGACCGGTGCAGGTGCTGCATCTCGGCCAGCAGGTAGCCGAAGGCCTCGGTGTGCACGCCCTGCCGGCCGCCCCTCCCGGCGGGGCCGGTGACCGGCGGCACCTCCGGGCGGGCCAGGCCCGCCTCGGCCAGCACCCCGTCAACGCAGGCCTCCCAGGCCGGGCGCAGCTCGGGCGGGTCGGCGCCGAGCCCGGCCGCGGCGACCGCGGCGAACACCGGGTCGGAGGCGAAGAGCTCCGCGGTGGAGGGCCAGGCCGCCTCCAGCGCCGCCGCCATCCGCTCGCTGCTCTCCTCGGTGCCGTCGCCCAGCCGCACGGTCCACCCGGCGGCGTGGTCGCGGTGGTAGGCCACCTCCTTGACCGCCTTGCCGGCGATCCCGGCCAGGGTCGCGTCGGCCGAGCCCGCCAGCCGCGAGTAGAGCTCGAACTGGTAGGCGGAGAACAGCAGCTGACGGGCGACGGTGTGCGCGAAGTCGGTGTTGGGCAGCTCCACCAGCAGGCAGTTGGCGAACTGGTCCTCGCCCCGCAGGAACGCCAGGTCGTCCTCGGTGCGCAGGACGCCGGTGAGCCGCTCCTCCAGGGAGCCGGCGTAGGTCAGCAGGGAGCGCGCCTGGCCGAGCAGGTCCAGGGCGGTGTTGGCCAGCGCCACGTCCTCCTCCAGCTGCGGCCCGCGGGCGGCCAGCTCGGCCAGCCGGTGGGAGGCGACGAGCGCGTCGTCGCCCAGCCGCAGCACGTAGGCGGCGAGCGCGGTGTCCGGCCCGGCGTGGGCCGATCCCCTCTCCTGGCCGCTCACAGGTGCTCCACCCCCTCGGGGACCGGGTAGAAGGTGGGATGCCGGTAGACCTTGTCCTCGGCCGGGTCGAAGAACGCGTCCTTGTCCTCGGGCGCCGATGCGCTGATCTCCGCCGCCGGGACCACCCACACGCTGACGCCCTCCTGCCGCCGGGTGTACAGGTCCCGCGCGTTGTGCAGTGCGTGCTCGGCGTCGGCGGCGTGCAGGCTGCCGACGTGCACGTGGGACAGTCCGCGCCGGGCGCGGACGAAGACCTCCCACAGGGGCTGGTCCGCCATCGTGTCTCTCCCGCCTCTCACCTCAGGCCGCCGCGGTCCGGCTCCGGGCCCGGCTCTTGGCCGCGTGCGCACGGGCCGCCTCGCGCACCCAGGCCCCTTCGCGGTGGGCGTCGCGCCGGTGCTCGATGCGCTGCTTGTTGCAGGGCCCGTTCCCCTTGAGGACCTGCATGAACTCGTCCCAGTCGGGGGTGCCGAAGTCGTAGTGGCCGCGTTCGGCGTTCCAGGCCAGGTCGGGGTCGGGGAGGGTGAGCCCGAGCGCCTCGGCCTGCGGAACGATCATGTCGACGAAGCGCTGGCGGAGCTCGTCGTTGGAGAACCGCTTGATGTTCCAGGCCATGGACTTCTCCGAGTGCGTCGACTCCGAGTCCGGCGGGCCGAACATCATCAGCGAGGGCCAGTACCAGCGGTCGACCGAGTCCTGGGCCATCCTGCGCTGCGCCTCGGTGCCGCGCGCCAGGGTGTACAGGAGGTCGAAGCCCTGCCGCTGGTGGAAGCTCTCCTCCTTGCAGATGCGCACCATCGCACGCGCGTAGGGCCCGTAGGAGCAGCGGCACAGGGGCACCTGGTTGGTGATCGCGGCGCCGTCGACCAGCCATCCGATGGCGCCGACGTCGGCCCAGGAGACGGTGGGGTAGTTGAAGATCGACGAGTAGCGCTGGCGCCCCTGGTGGAGCAGGTCGAGCAGTTCCTCCCGGGCCACGCCCAGGGTCTCGGCGGCGCTGTACAGGTACAGGCCGTGCCCGGCCTCGTCCTGCACCTTGGCGATGAGCACCGCCTTGCGGCGCAGCGAGGGGGCGCGGGTGATCCAGTTGCCCTCGGGCTGCATGCCGATGATCTCGGAGTGGGCGTGCTGGGCGATCTGGCGGATCAGGGTGCGCCGGTAGTCGTCGGGCATCCAGTCGCGCGGCTCGATCCGCTCGTCGGCGGCGATCCGCTCCTCGAAGCGCCGCTGCTCCGGCGCGTTCTCCGGCGCCGCCGTCGCCGTCCCTCGGTCCGTCATCGCGGGTCCTCCCCCGGCCATAATACCGACCGAACGTTCAGTGAGAAATTACCGCCCGGAGAAGGGCGGGGTCAACGGCGCGACCCCGCCCTCTCCGGCCGCGGAGCGGCCCCGTTCGGCCGTACTGCTCAGCCGTGCCGCCGGGACTGCACGAAGCTGAACCGGCCGGCGACGAACGCCGGGTCGGTCAGCGAGGTGGTCGCCGCCCGGTTGGCGCCGCTGCCGTGGTAGTCGCTGAAGGCCGCCGACTGGTTGACGAACACCTGCCCGGTGAGGTTCTCCGACAGGTTCACCCCGGCGTCCAGGGCGGCCTTCTCCGCCTCGGCCAGCACCTCCTCGGAGGTGGAGTAGACCGCGGCGGTCAGTGCGCCCCGGCGCTCCACGCTCCGGCGCAGCAGCCGCAGCGACTCCCCGGTTCCGGAGGTGGGCACGAGGAAGGAGACCGGGCCGAAGTGCTCGCGGCCGAACACCTCCTCGCGGTCGGCCTCCACCCGGACCACGGCCGGGGTGCGCACGGTGGCGTCGGCGAAGTCCGGGTGGGCGACCTCCTCCGAGCGCCGCACNCCCCCCCCCCCCGCCCCCGCCCAGCCGGTCCATCACGCCCTCGTTGGCGATGGCGCCGAGCACGCCCGCCGCCTTGGCCGGATCGCCCAGCAGGCGCCCGAGCGCGCCGGACAGGTCCTCGCCGACCTGCTCGGCGCTCTTGCGGCCCTCGTCGGTGTCGATCCCGGCGGCGGGCACGAAGATGTTCTGCGGGGTGGTGCACATCTGCCCGCTGTACAGCGACAGCGAGAACGCCAGGTTGCCCAGCATCCCCGCGTAGGAGTCGGTGGAGTCCACCACCACGCAGTTGACCCCGGCCTTCTCGGTGAACACCGCGGCCTGGCGGGCGTTCTCCTCCAGCCACTCGCCGAACTCGCTGGAGCCGGTGAAGTCGACGATCCGCACCTCGGGCCGCAGCGCCAGGTCGGCGGCGATCCGGTCCTCGGCCCGCTCGGCGGCCAGCAGCACCGCGTTCGGGTCCAGCCCGCACTCGGCCAGCACCTCGCGGGCGACGGCCACGGTGACCGCCAGCGGCAGCACCGCCCGCGGGTGCGGCTTGACGATGACCGTGTTGCCGGTGACCAGGCTGGCGAACAGCGCCGGGTAGGCGTTCCAGGTGGGGAAGGTGTTGCAGCCGATGAGCAGGGCGGTGCCCCGCGGGACCGCAGTGAAGCGCTTCTCCATCACCAGCGGGTCGCCCTTGCGCTGGGGCTTCTCCCAGCGCACCGCGCCGGCGTAGCCGGTGGTCATGTCGTGGCCGTAGGCGAGTGCCTCCAGCCCGCGCTCCTGGGCGTGCGGGCCGCCGGCCTGGAAGGCCATGACGAAGGCCTGGCCGCTGGTGTGCTGCACGGCGTGCGCCATCTCGAAGCTGCGCTTGTTGATCCGGTCGAGGATCTCCAGGCAGATCCCGGCGCGCGCGTCCGGGCCGGCGTCCCGCCACGGCCCGGCGGCCTGCCCGGAGGCGGCGATCAGCGCGTCGGCGCCGGCGCGGGGGTAGCCCGTGCCCAGCGCCAGCCCGTACGGGGAGCGCTCGGTGACCACGCGGTCCCCGGTGCCGGGGTGGCCCTCCAGCGGGAAGTCCCGCCCCAGGTAGGCCTCGAAGGCCGCCTTTCCGGCCGGCGCCGCCTCCTCCCCGTACACCTTGGGGCTGGGGGATTCGGGGTAGGGCGACCAGAAGTGCCGTCCGCGGATCGCGCCGACCGCCTCCTCCAGGGTCTTGCGGTGCCGTTCGTAGAGCTCGCTGGGGTCCATGGGCGGCCTCTCCCTACGCGTCGTCGCGTCCTGCTGCGCTTTCCAGCACCGATGGCCGCCGGGCCCCTTGACAGCGCCCCGGCCGGTGGTGCTTGTCTATGCCGTACTTACTAACCGACCGTTCGTTCAGGCCGCAAGGGTCCGTCCCCGCGCCCCGCCGGGGTGCGCCAGCCGAAAGGACGACGCCGTGACCGACCCGTCCCCCCACCCCGCCGGCGCCAGGCGCCTCGGACCCGCCCCCGGCCCCGGGATGCTCGACCCCATGGAGCGCGCCGACCGCGGGATGCTGGAGGAGCACCAGCTCAAGCGGCTGCGCTGGACCCTCGCCCACGCCTACGCCCACCAGCCCTTCTACCGGCGCAAGTGCGAGGCCGCCGGGGTGCACCCGGACGACCTGGACTCGCTGTCGGACCTGCGGCGCTTCCCCTTCACCACCAAGCAGGACCTGCGCGACGCCTACCCGTACGGGGCGCTGGCCGTGCCGCACGACCGGGTGCTGCGGCTGCACGCCTCCAGCGGCACCACCGGGCGGGCCACGGTGGCCGGGTACACGCGCGGCGACCTGGACATCTGGTCGGACCTGGTGGCCCGGTGCATCCGCGCCTCCGGCGGGCGGCCCGGGGAGAAGGTGCACGTGGCCTACGGCTACGGGCTGTTCACCGGCGGCCTGGGGGCGCACTACGGGGCCGAGCGGCTCGGGTGCACGGTCATCCCCGTCTCCGGCGGGCAGACGGCGCGGCAGGTGCAGCTCATCGACGACCTGCGGCCCGAGACCATCATGGTCACCCCCTCCTACCTGCTCACCATCGCCGACGCCATGCGCGAGCAGGGCATCGACCCGCGGGCGAGCTCGATGCGCACCGCGATCCTGGGCGCCGAGCCGTGGACCGAGGACATGCGCGCCGAGATCGAGGAGGCCTTCGACCTGCACGCGGTGGACATCTACGGGCTCTCGGAGGTGATGGGGCCCGGGGTGGCCAACGAGTGCGTGGAGTCCAAGGACGGGCCGCACGTGTTCGAGGACCACTTCCTGCCCGAGACCGTCGACCCGGTCGACGGCGCGCCGGTGCCCGACGGCGGCGAGGGGGAGCTGGTGTTCACCTCGCTCACCAAGGAGGCCATGCCGGTGGTGCGCTACCGCACCCGGGACCTGTCCCGGCTGCTGCCGGGGACCGCCCGGCCCGCGTTCCGGCGCATGGAGCGGATCGGCGGGCGCAGCGACGACATGATCGTGCTGCGCGGGGTGAACCTCTTCCCCACCCAGGTCGAGGAGCAGGTGCTGCGCGTCCCGGCGCTGTCGCCGCACTTCCAGCTGGTGCTGCGGCGCCCGGGGCGACTGGACGAGATGACGGTGCGGGTGGAGGCGCGGCCGGGCATCGCCGAGCAGGAGCGCACCCGGGCCGGGGCCGCGCTGGCCGAGGCGGTGCGCGAGCACACCGGGGTGGGCGCCGCGGTCGAGGTGCTCGACCCGGGCACCCTGGAGCGGTCCACCGGCAAGGTGCGCAGGACGATCGACGAGCGGCCGTGACGTCGGACACCGTTGGCGGCGCGAGCGGCGATGCGCGCACGGGCACGGTCGCGGCCGGGGTAGATTCACCCTCTGTGTCCCGCTCCACTCCCCCCGGCCCCGCCACCCCCGCGCGCCGCCGCGCCGGACGCCCCGGCCACGACGCCGACTCGGTCCTGCGGACGGCGGTTCGGGTGTTCAACGAGCGCGGGTACGACGGCACCAGTATGGAGGACCTGGCCCGCGCGCTGGGCGTGACCAAGTCCGCCATCTACCACCACGTCTCCGGCAAGTCCGAGCTGCTGCGCCAGTCGCTGGACCGCGCGCTGGACGCCCTGTTCGCCGTCACCCGCGAACCGGAGGCCCGGCGCGGGCCGGCCCTGGGCCGCCTGGAGCACGTGCTGCGCGGCAGCGTGCTGGCGCTCGCCGAGGAGCTGCCGCACGTGACGCTGCTGCTGCGGGTGCGGGGCAACACCCCGGTGGAGCGGCGGGCGCTGGAGCGGCGCCGCGAGTTCGACCGGTTCGTCGCCGACCTGGTGCGCGAGGGGATGGCCGAGGGCTCGATCCGCCCGGACGTCGACCCCGACGTGGCGGGGCGGCTGCTCTTCGGCATGGTGAACTCCCTGGTGGAGTGGTACCGCCCCGGCGGCGGCCTGGACCCCGAGGCCCTGGCGGCGCAGGTGGCGGCGGTCGCCTTCGAAGGCCTGCGCAAGGACTGACGACCAGGGAAGCGGCCCCTGGCCGTTCCCCTCGGCCGCCCCTTGCCACGTGCAAGGCCGCAGTTCGAGGTGGAGCGTCCGCAGCACGGCGAGGACGAACGGTCGCGTTCGCCGCAGTGGTGGACGTTCCGTCCGGCCGGAGCAGCGCCATCGTTACGGGCATGAGCCGACCCCGAGCCGCCTTCGGCCCCGCAGGGGGAGGCGTCGGCGCCCCCGGAATCCGGCGGCGGCACGAGGGGCGAGCGCGAGCCCGCTCCGGCCGCCCGAATCCGGCTCCCTTCCCCCGCTCTCCTTCCTCCTCCGAGAGCCCCGGGCCTTCCGTCTCCTCTCCGCCCTTCCGTCCACAGGGTGCGTGGCACACCCCGGTGGGGCGTGCCCGGACCGCTACGGTGTGCAGCAGAACGCCCCCGGAGCGAGGAGGATGCCGTGTCCTTGGGAGGACGGGCGGCCCGGGCGGCGGCCGCACTCGCCGTGGCCGCCGCCGTCCTCGCCGCCGTTCCAGGCGCTCCGGCACGGGCCGCTCCCGCCGCGCAGGAGCCCCCCTCGGGCGGCCCGGCCGTGGTCGTCGGGATCCCGGGCCTCATGTGGGAGGAGGTCGACCGGGACACCATGCCCGAGCTGTGGTCGCTGGCCGGCCGCAGCGCGATCGGGGACATGTCGATCCGCACCGCCACCTCCCGCACCTGCCCCGTCGACGGGTGGCTCACCGTCTCGGCCGGGCAGCGCGCGTTCAGCGAGCGCCAGCGGCACTCCATCTGCGAGCTCCCGGTGCCCCCCGAGCGCGACGGCGAGGGCGCGGTCGTCAAGGACTACGGCGACCACGTGGCGGTCAACGCCGCATCGCCCTACACCGCCCGCGTGGGCCTGCTCGGGAGCACCGTGCACGAGGCCGGGGGCAGCACCCTGGCGGTCGGCCCCGGCGCCGCCCTGGCCGCCGCCGACGAGGACGGGCGCGTCGACCGCTACCTGGCCACCCCCGCCGCCCTCACCGAGTCGCAGATGGCCGAGGCCCGGCTGACCGTGGTCGACCTGGACGGCCTCTCCGACCTGTACCTCGACCCGCCGGTGGACCCCGAGGCCTCTCCCTCCGGCCCCGCGGCCTCCCCGGAGGGGGAGGCCGAGCCCGAGCCCGACCCGGTGCAGCACGAGGACCGGCTGGAGGCGCTCTCGGCCATCGACGACCGGCTCGCCGAGGTCGTGGACGCCCTCCCCGAGGACGCGACGCTGATGGTGGCCGGGGTGTCGGTGGAGGCCGGGCCGTCCAACCTCAACGCGGCGCTGCTGCACGGCCCCGGCCCCGTCACCGGCGACGGGTACGGCGGGGGCTACCTGACCTCCGAGTCCACCCGGCGCGACGGCCTGGTCACCCTCACCGACGCCAGCCCCACCGTCCTGCGCTCGATGGGGCTCACCCCGCCGCCCTCCATGGTCGGGCGGACCTGGGCCTCCGTCGAGCGCCCCGGCGAGCTGGAGACCGCCGTGGACGAGCTCGCCGAGTTCAACACCGCGGCCAACGTGGTGGGGTCGCTGATGGCCGGGTTCTTCAGCCTGCTGGTCGCCCTGCAGCTGCTCATCTACGCCGCGGCCGCCTACGCGGTGCACCGCTACGGCGAGCGCGACCGGGACAAGCGCGCGACCGTGCTGGCGGCGACCCGGGCGGTGGCGCTGGGCGGGGCGGCGGTCCCGGTCGCCAGCTACCTGGCCAACCTGGTGCCCTGGTGGTCCTTTCCCGCCCCGGAGGCGGCGCTGCCGCTGTGCGTGCTGCTGTTCGCGGCGCTCATCGCCACCGCGGCGCTGGCCGGCCCCTGGCGCCGGGACATCCTGGGGCCGATGACGGTGGTCGCCGGGATCACCACCGCGGTGCTGTTCACCGACATGTGCACCGGCGCGACCCTGCAGATGAACTCGCCCATGGGGTACACGCCCATCGTGGCCGGGCGCTTCTACGGCCTCGGCAACATCGCCTTCGCGACCTTCGCCACCGGCATGCTGATGACGGTCGCGGGACTCGCCCACTACCTGATCGCGGCCGGGCACCGCCGGGCGGCGGTGGCCGTCGCCCTGGCCATCGGGGGCGCGACCGCGCTGGTGGTCGGCTGGCCGGGGCTGGGCACCGACTTCGGCGGGCTGTTCGCCCTGGTGCCGGGGCTGGCGGTGACGGTCCTGATGATCGCCGGGCGCACGGTGACGATCACCCGGATGGTGCTGGTCTGCGCGGCCGGAGCCGCCGTGCTGGCGGCGATCGCCTACTGGGACTACCTGCGCCCGCCCTCGCAGCGCAGCCACTTCGGGCTGTTCGCCTCCCAGGTGCTGGAGGGCGGCGCGTGGCCGGTGGTGGCCCGCAAGCTGACCGCGATGCTGGGCACCCTGGGCAACTGGCAGCTGACGCTGCTGGCCGGCTGTGCGCTGCTCTTCCTGTTCGCGGTGCTCAACAAGCCGACCGACTGGCGGATGGGGGTGCTGCAGCGGGCCTACGAGCGCGCGCCCACGCTGCGCGCCGGACTGACCGGGTCACTGGTGACGGCGCTGGTGGGCTTCGCCGCCAACGACTCGGGGATCGCCATCCCGGCGCTGGCGCTGACGGTGGCGGTGCCGCTGACGCTTTCGGCGGCCACCTGGGTGCTGCGGCGCGACGGGCCGGGCGCGCGGCTCAGTCCTCGAAGCCCTTCGGGAAGTCCACCGTGACCCGGTGCATCTCGCGCCGCTCGGTGTAGTCGGGCACCGCGTAGTGCTGCACCGCCCGGTTGTCCCAGAAGGCGATGGTGCCCACCTCCCAGTGCAGCCGGACCTGGTACTCGGGGCGGCGGATCCGGTCGCACAGCATCGGCAGGAGCGCCTCGTTCTCCCACTCGTCCAGGCCGGTGATCCGGGTGACCGAGCTGCGGTGCACGTACAGCAGCCGGCGGCCGGTCTCGGGGTGCACGCGCACCACGGGGTGCTCCCGCGGCGGGAAGCGGCGCTGCAGGTCGGCCAGGTCGAGCGGGTGGCCCTTGGACACGGCCTTGCGGACGCCCAGGGTGATGTCGTGCACGGCGGTCAGGGAGTCGGCGAGCGTGCGGACCTGGGGCGAGAGGCCGTCGTAGGCGGCGCAGGCGCTGGCCCACAGGGTGTCGCCGCCGACCTCGGGCAGCACGACGGCGCGCAGGATCGACGCGTGCGGCGGGTTCGGCATGAAGGTGTTGTCGGCGTGCCAGCTGTCGCCGCCCTCGCCCTTGGGACTGGTCTGGTTCAGCACGTGCATCGCGTCGGCGACCGGGTCGCCGGAGGGCTCCCCGGCCTTCATCGGCGGCGTGTTGAGCTCGCCGAACCGGAGCGCGAAGCGGACGTGCTGCTCGTCGGTGATGTCCTGGCCTCGGAAGAAGAGCACTCCGTGGTCGAGCAGGCCGCGGTGGACGGTGCCGACCTCTTCGCCGGACAGGTCCTGGCTCAGGTCCAGGCCGGTGACGTAGGCGCCGACGCGCGCGGTCGCCTTGGTGAACTCGATGGCCATGCCGGGACGCCTCCCCATGAAGCAAGCAGTTGCTTGGTGTGGTGAGGCTAACACCGCACCCCGTTCATGAGCACGCTCGCGCTTCACTCATGTCACGAATAGGCCACAGCCGTGTGGTATCGTCCGGGACGGAGGCTTGTTCTAAGCTCCTTAGCATCCAGCGGGCGTGTGAGAGTTCCAGCCCACGGGTCGCCCCGCAGGCCGCCGCGTCCGGCCCGGCCACCCGCAACCCGGCCGCCCGCCCCGGAGTCGAGCGATCGCCGACGACGAAGACCACGCAGATGCCGGTCCCGCCAGGGGCCCGGCATGAGGGGTAGAGCCATCACGATGAGTCAGCAGTCCCGCCGCGACCATGCGCCCGCTCACGCGCGAGCACACGCGTTCGGCGCCCGCCCGGAGCAGGGCGCCCCGCGGACCGCTGCCCGGGCCGGGGGCGCCGAGGGCGCCCGACCCGGAACTCCCGGAGCCGCCATGCCCGCCCTGACGATCACCAGCCACGCCCACGACGAGGGCCTGGTCCTCACCTTCGAGGGCGAGGTCGACCTGGCCACCGAGCGGCGGTTCCACACCGCCGCGCGCGAGGCCGTCGAGTCCATGCCGCACGGACGGGTGGTGCTCGACTTCTCCCGCCTCGACTTCATCGACTCCAGCGGGCTGCGCGTGCTCATCCAGGCCCACAAGCTGGCCAAGGAGCACTACGCGGCGGTGATGGTCGCCGCGCCGAACGAGCGCGTCGCCCAGATCCTGCGGGTCACCGCGATCGACACCCGGGTGCCGGTCATGCCCGACGTCGCCGCGGCGCTGGCCGCCCCGCTCAACGCGCCCAGCCCCTGAGTCCGCCGGCCGGTGTGCCCGGTGTGGCCGGTTCCGGCCACACCGGTCCCGGCCCCGTCCCTCACGCCGCGTGGCCCGCAGAGGTCCACAGCAGCCACACGCCCAGCGCCAGGACACAGAGGTTGACCGCGCCGAACACCACGACCCACGCGGTGCCGGGCATCCCGGTGAGCCGGTGCAGCTGGTCGGCGTCGGAGTGCGGGGAGGGCTGGCGCCGCCGCTGGGACTGCAGCTCCAGCACCGGCCGCACCCCGGCGACCAGCATGAACCAGGTGAAGAAGTAGGCGAAGCCGGCCTGCACCTCGGCGGGGGTGAACCAGGAGACGCCGAACACCAGGGCGCCCGTCCCCACCACCGACACCACGCCGTACAGGTTGCGGATCATCACCAGCAGGGCCGCCAGCACCAGCACCGAGAGCCACAGCAGCGCGGTGATGCGGTTGCCCAGCAGGAACACCACCCCGATCAGGCCGACCAGCGACGGGGTGACGTAGCCGGCGAACACGGTGAGGACCATCCCGATCCCCTCCGGCCGGCCCCGGGAGACGGTGACCCCCGAGGTGTCCGAGTGCAGCCGGATCCCGGTGAGCTGGCGCCCGCTGAGCAGCGCCACCAGCGCGTGCCCGCCCTCGTGGGCGATGGTCACCGCGTTGCGCGCCAGTCGCCAGGGCCCTGAGGTGGACACCAGCGCCAGTGCGACCACCCCGGTGGCGACGACGAGCCACCACGGCGGCGCCGTCTGGGTCGAGAAGACCTCGGACACGACATCCTCGAAGGAGGTTCCCTCCATGGCGCGCTTTCCCGTCCTCGCTCGGTGGTCGGCGGCCGGTCGTCCCCGGCCGTCCGCACGGGGCGTGGGCCCCGCACCTGAAGGGGAGGGTAGGCCATCGGCCGCACCGCGGAAGCCGCGGCGGCGCTGATCGCGGGGCCGGGGCGGCCCCGCCCGGCGCCGGCGGGCCTCAGTCGTCGGAGCGGACCTCGACCGCGCCGCTGGTGGAAGAGGCCCGGATGCTGCTGTCCGAGCCGCCGTCGTCCTCGACCCCGACGTCGACGGCGCCGCTGGTGGACTCGGCCTGCACGTCGTAGGCGCCGTCGGGGACCGTCAGCTCGACCTCCCCGGAGGTGGTCTCGGCGCGCAGCGAGTCGAAGCGCTCGCGCGTGAGGACCTCGACCATGCCGGAGGTGCTCTCCAGCTCCGCCGCGGAGAACGCGCCCTCGACCTCGATCACGCCCGAGGTGCTCTCGGCGGCCAGCCGGTCGACGTCCAGGCCCTCCATCTCCATCTCGCCGGAGACCGAGCGGGCCTCCACCGACCCGTCCGCCCCGTCCACCTCGATCATCCCGGAGACCGTCTCCAGGACCGCGCCTCCGCCCAGGTCCTCGACCTCGATCGGGCCGGACACCGACTCGGCCCGCACCGCGCCGTCGACGCCGACCACCTCGACCTCGCCGGAGGCGGTGCGCACCTCGACCTCGGCGCCCAGGGGGACCGTCACCTCGTAGTCGACCGCGCACACCGACATCAGTGCGGCCTGGCACCCGGCCTCGGCGCGGACCACCCCGCCCCGCTCGTCCAGGCTCTCCTCCGGCTCGAACAGCAGGGACCGCCGCAGCTCGGTGCGGACCTCCACCGCCCCGGTCTCCGCCCCGGTGACCGTCACCCCGCCCGGCGTCCGGTTCTCGACCACCACCCGCTCGGCGCCCTCGAAGCTCTGGGGGGCGCGCTCCTCGCTGCCGACCGGGACCGCGCCCAGCGCCACCGCCGCGCCGAAGAGCACGGCGGCGACCGCCGCCACGGTCCCCAGCCACATCCAGCGGAACCTCCGCTGCCGCGGGACCTTGCTCGACGAGGCGTAGAGGCCCCGCGCATTGAACGTCATGGCTTCCTCCCTTCGGGGGCCGCGGCCTCCACGCCGCGGAGGTACTCCAGTACGGCGCGCACGCGCCGGTGGTCGTGGTCGTCCTGGCCCAGGTCGAGCTTGGTGAAGATGGAGCGGATGTGCTTCTCCACCGCCCGCTCGGTGATCACCAGGCGCTCGGCGATGCCGGCGTTGTTCAGCCCTTCGGCCATCGCCGCCAGCACCTCCCCCTCGCGCGGGCTGAGCCGCTCCAGGGAGCTGTCGGCGCGCCGGCTGAGGAGCTGGGAGACGACCTCGGGGTCGATGGCCGCACCGCCGCCGGCGACCCGCCGCAGCGCCTCCATGAACTCGTCGATGTCGGCGACCCGGTCCTTGAGCAGGTATCCCACCTTCGACGCGCCGCCGCCGAGGAGCTCTCCGGCGTAGCGGCTCACCACATGCTGGGAGAGCAGCAGCACCGCCACCCCCGGGTGCTCGCTGCGGATGCGGATGGCCGCGTCCATGCCCTCCTCGGAGTAGCCGGGGGGCATGCGGATGTCGACCAGGCACAGGTCGGCCTCCGGGTGGGCCGCGACGGCCCGCATCAGCGCCTCGGCGTCGCCCGCCTGGGCGAGCACCTCCACCCCTTCGTCCTCCAGGAGCCGGGCCATGCCGCTGCGCAGCAGCACCGAGTCCTCGGCGATGATCACCCGCATCGCTATGCCTCCCATGGGATCTCCGCGGTCAGGACGGTCCCTCCGCCCTCGGGGCCGGCGATGTGCAGGCGCCCGTCCACGGCGTCCACCCGGTCCCACAGCCCGTACAGCCCGGTGCCGCCCTCGGGGTCGGCGCCTCCGACCCCGTCGTCGCCCACGCTGATCCGCAGCAGGTCGCCGCCGCGGCCGGGGACCCGGCGGACGGTGATCCGCGCCGCGGTGGCGCGGGCGTGCTTGGCGACGTTGGTGAGCGCCTCGCTGGCGACGTAGTAGGCCACGCCCTCGGCCCGCGGCGACGGGCGCCCGTCAAGGTCCACGTCGACCTTGACCGGCACCGGCGCGCGCCCGGCGGCCACCGGCAGGGCCGCCTCCAGCCCGTGGTCGGTGAGCACCCGGGGGTGCAGGCCGCGGGCGACCTCCCGCAGCTCCTCCATGACCTCCTTCGCCTCGGCCTGCGCCTCCTCCAGCAGCCCTCGGGCGCCCTCGGGGTCGCGGTCGAAGCGGGAGCGGGCCCGGCTGAGGGTGAGGGTGACCGCGAGCAGCCGCTGCTGGGCGCCGTCGTGCAGGTCGCGCTCGATCCGGCGGCGCTCGGCCTCGGCCGCGTCCACCATCCGGGACCTGCTGTCCTGGACGTGCATGAGGCGGCGGCGCACCCGCACCTCGGGGGCGTCGAAGAGCATCGTGCGGGCGACCGCGTACTCCAGGCGCACCGCGAACGGCGCCAGCCACAGGGCCAGCGGCACGCCGAGCGCGGCGATGGCGAGGTTGACCGACAGCTCGCCCAGGTAGGCCTGGCCGCCGAGGGCGACGAAGCCGGCCACGATGAGGGCGGCCGCGGCGCCGCCGATGCCGAAGGCCACCAGGGCCAGCACCAGGCCGCCGGCCAGCAGCCCCTGGAGGCCGGCGACCGTGCAGTAGAGCAGGTTGCCCCAGGCCTCGGCGCCGAACAGGTGGTTCAGCACGCGGCCGGGGCGGGAGGAGGGGACGTCGGGGTCGGGCGGGCGGGTCTCGACGACCCCGAAGGCGTCGCCGAGCCAGCGCCGCTGCAGGGCGCAGCACAGGCGGGCGGTCAGCATGCCCAGCACGGCCAGCCCGGCGACCAGGCCGGCCTGGCGGGCGACGTCCATCGGCCCCTGGGCGCCGTAGGGGGTGCCGGCGAGGAAGTAGTAGGTCTCGAACGACACGGCGGTCGCGGCGACCAGCAGGAGCGCGCCGGGGACCAGGTACAGCACCGACAGCACCAGCGAGGTGAGCAGGTGCAGCAGGGCGAGGAGCCGCTCGGCCCATCCCGGCCGAAGGGCGCGTGCGGCCGCGGCCGCATCTCCGCTCGCCATCGCTCCCGGCCTCCCGCCGTCGTATCCGCCCCTCACCATGGAACCTATGGTCGCGCGGCCGGGGTGCGCCATGGCGCTGCCACGTGGAGGGGGGTAGTGGCAGCACGCCCCGAGGTCCAGAGGATCCTCTGAACCGCCTGGCCCACCCCCTCGCATCTGCTGGATGATTCCCCCTTTCTCATCGCAGATGCGAGCGGTAGTGTGCCGGACATGCCGACGTTCCGGATCAGCGAGGTCGCCGAGCTCGCCGGGGTCAGCCCCGACACCGTCCGCCGCTGGGTCGACTCGGGGCGGCTGCCCGCCGAGCGCGACGCCGCCGGCCGCCGCCTGGTCGACGGCGCCGCGCTGGCCGCCTTCCTCCGCTCCCCCGACGCCGACCCCGGCCTTGGCCGCTCCTCGGCCCGCAACCGGCTGCGCGGGCTGGTGACCGGCGTGCGGCGCGGGGACGTGATGGCGCAGGTGGAGATCCAGGCGGGGCCGCACCGGCTGGTGTCGCTGATGAGCCGGGAGGCCGCCGACGAGCTGGGCCTGGAGCCCGGGGCGGTGGCCACCGCGGTGGTGAAGTCGACCAACGTGATCGTGGAGAGCGGGGCCGACCGGGGAGCGCGCCATGACTGAGCCGGCCGTGCGCCGGCGGGGGCGGCGCGCGGCCGCGGCGGCCGGGGCCCTGCTGCTGGCCGCCGCGGGGTGCGCGGGCGGCGCCTCGGGCGGGGACCGGCTGACCGTGTTCGCCGCGGCCTCGCTGACCGAGGTCTTCACCGGGCTGGGCGAGGAGTTCGAGGCCGAGACGGGCGTGCCGGTCGACTTCTCCTTCGCCGGCAGCTCCGACCTGGCCCTGCAGATCGCCGACGGCGCGCCCGCGGACGTGTTCGCCTCGGCCGACACCCGAACGATGGACGACGTCGCCGACGCGGGGGCGGCCCGGGGCCAGGCGCGGGTGTTCGCCCGCAACGAGCTGCGGATCGCGGTCCCCCCGGGCAACCCGGCCGGGATCACCGGCCTGGAGGACCTGTCCGGCCCGAACGTCCGGGTCGCCCTGTGCGCCCCGGAGGTCCCGTGCGGCGCGGCCGCCCGGGACCTGCTGGACGCTCACGGGGTGCGGGTGGCGGGTGCGTCCGAGGAGGAGGACGTCAAGGCGGCCCTGACCCGGGCCCGCCTCGGCGAGGCGGACGCGGCGCTGGTCTATGCGACCGACGTGCGGTCGGCCGGGGGCGACGTCGAGGGCATCGACGTCGACGGCGCCGAGGAGGCCGCCAACGACTACCCGATCACGGTCGTGAAGGGGGCCCAGGCCCCCGAGGCGGCGCAGGAGTGGGTCGACCTGGTCCTGTCCGACCAGGGGCAGCAGGCGCTGGCCGACGCCGGCTTCAGCCCGGGAGGCGGAGCGGACGGCCGACCCTGCGTTGATCTCGGGGAAGTCGGCCTTAAGAGCGCCCTTTCAAGGCCGACTTCCCCGAGATCAACGCAGGGTGCCGGGGCGGAGCGGGCGTGCTGAGCGGCGAGAGGAAGGCCCGGCCCCCGCGCGGGCGGGTGCCCTGGCTCCTGGTGGTCCCCGCGCTGCTCGGGCTCGGGTTCCTCGTCCTGCCCTTCGCCGGGCTGCTCATCGGCGCGCCCTGGGGCGACCTCGTCCCCCTCGCCGCCTCACCCGGGGTGCGGGGTGCCCTGTGGCTGTCGCTGTCCACCGCCACCGCCGCCACGGCCGTCTCCCTCCTGCTCGGGGTTCCGCTGGCGTGGCTGCTGGCCCGCACCGAGTTCCCCGGGCGCCGGGCCGTGCGCGCCCTGGTCGCCGTCCCCCTCGTGATCCCCCCGGTGGTCGGCGGCGTCGCGCTGCTGCTGGTGCTGGGCCGCAACGGGCTGCTCGGACGGCACCTGTACGAATGGTCCGGCCTCTCGCTGCCCTTCACCCCCGCCGCGGTGGTCGTCGCCCAGGTGTTCGTGGCCATGCCGTTCCTGGTGATCAGCGTGGAGGGCGCGCTGCGCGGGGCCGACCGCCGCTACGAGGAGGCCGCCGCCACGCTGGGCGCCACCCGCTGGACCGCGTTCCGCCGCATCACCCTGCCCATGGCCGCCCCGGGGGTGCTGGCCGGCGCGGTGCTGGCCTGGGCCCGGGCGCTCGGCGAGTTCGGCGCCACGATCACCTTCGCCGGGAACCTGCCCGGCCGCACGCAGACCATGCCGCTCGCCGTCTACCTGGCGATGCAGCAGAGCCCGGAGGCCGCCGTGGTGCTCAGCCTGATCCTGCTCCTGGTCTCGGTCGCCGTGCTGGCGGCCCTGCGCGACCGGTGGACGACGGCGTGAGCGCGCTGCAGGCCCGGATGCGGGCGCAGCGGGGCGGCTTCCTGCTGGACGCCTCCATCACCGCCGACCGCGGCGAGGTGGTGGCGCTGCTGGGGCCGAACGGGGCGGGCAAGTCGACGGCCCTGCGCGCCCTGGCCGGGCTCCAGCCCCTGGCCGGCGGCTCGGTGGTGCTGGAGGGGCGCGACATCACCGCGCTGCCGCCCGAGCGGCGCCCCATCGGGGTGGTGTTCCAGGACTACCTGCTCTTCCGCCACATGTCCGCGCTGGACAACGTGGCCTTCGGCCCGCGCTGCCGGGGCGAGTCCAAGGCCGCCGCGCGCGCCCGCGCCGCCGGGCTGCTGGAGGAGATGGGACTCGCCGACCGGGCCCGGTCCCGGCCGGGGGCGCTCTCCGGCGGCCAGGCCCAGCGCGTGGCGCTGGCCCGGGCGCTGGCGGCGGGACCGCGCCTGCTGCTGCTCGACGAGCCGCTGTCGGCCCTGGACGCCCACACCCGCGAGGAGGTCCGCGCCGGCCTGCGGGCCCGCCTGCACGCCTTCGACGGCGCCACCGTGCTGGTCACCCACGATCCGCTGGAGGCGATGGTGCTCGCCGACCGCATCACCGTGCTGGAGGAGGGCGCGGTGGTGCAGGACGGCCCTCCGGCGGAGGTCGCCCTGCGCCCGCGCACCGAGTACGTGGCCCGCCTGGTCGGGCTCAACCTGTACCGGGGGCACCAGGAGGGGACGACGGTGCAGGTGCCGGGCGGTGCCCGGATCGAGGCGCCGTCCCCGGGCGCGGGCCCGGTCTTCGCGGCCTTCCCCCCGCGCGCGGTCGCCCTGTACCCCGACCCGCCGTCGGGCACCCCGCGCAACGTGTGGCCCCTGGAGGTGACGGGGGTCGAGCGCTTCGGCGACCAGGTACGGGTCCGGCTGGGCGGCGCCCTGGAGGTGGGCGCCGACGTCACCCCGGCGGCGCTGGCCGAGCTGGACCTGGCGCCGGGCGCACGGGTGTGGGCGTCGGTCAAGGCGGCCGAAGTGCACTGCTACCCGGCCTGACGTGCTGGTGATCGGCGCTCGACCCGCCTAGGCTGGTCACCGTCAGTCACGGATTGATCACGCAAAGGAAGGCTCGATCATGTCACTCACGCGCACGCTCGCCGCGGCCGCCGTCACCGCCGCCGCCGGAGCCGCCATCGCCGCCTCGGCCGGGCCCGCCTCGGCCGCAGGCAGCGGCGACGGCTACGACGGGTACGACGGCTACCGCGTCGGCGCCGCGGAGACGCTGCTCATGGGGCACGGCTACGACGGGTACGACGGGTACGACGACGGCGGCATGGGCGGCGGCGGGTACGACGGGTACGGCTACTAAGGATGGCGCCGGGCGCGCCGGCGACGACCGAGGCGCCCTCCCGAGTGCCTGAACGGCGTGTCGGCCTCCCGGGCCCGGTTCACCGCCGGCCCCGGGAGGCCCCCGGCCGCGCCCCCTGGCGTTCACCGCCGTCCGACGTAGGCTCGTTCCCAGAGACGGCGGCCACGACGCCCGAAGGAGCGATGAGGATGACGGCACCCCTGCCGCAGAGGCCGCAGAGGCCTCACCGACGGTCCGGTCGACGGCTCGCCCCGGTCCTGGCCGGCACCGCCCTGGCGGCGGCGTTCGCCGCCACGGGATGCGAGGGCGCCATCGACGGAGAGCGCCTGGAGGAGGAGATCGCCTCGCAGCTGGAGTCCGAGCTCGGCCGCGTCCCCGACTCGGTGGAGTGCCCGGGCGGCAGTCTCGACGCCGAGGACGGTGCGGCGATCGAGTGCGAGGTGACCGCCGGTGAGCAGACCTATGACGCCGCGGTCACGGTCACCGGGGTCCAGGACGGCAACCTCGAGTACTCGGTCGAGCTCGACGAGACGCCGTCCTCCTGACCACCGCCGCCCGCCGCCGGGCCTCGCGCCCGCGCCCGCGCCGTCAGCCCTCGACGAGCTCCTTGAGGCGGACCAGGGTCTGCTCGATGGAACGGCCGTTGCGCGACGGCCAGCCGAGGAGGATGTAGCCGAACCTCAGCAGCGGACCCCCCGTCGAGTAGTCGAAGGTCTCGGTCACCCGGCAGGTCCCGTCGGACAGCGGCTCGGTCTCGAACCGCCACCGGTGGACGCCGAAGTGCCGCCAGGCGATCAGCCGCCCCTCCTGGTACTCCACGACCCGGTTGGACATCCGGTAGGGCAGGCCCATCCGCATGTCCATGCCGAACTCGTCGCCGAGGCCGAGCCGCTCCGGCCCGTGCACCGCCTCGCGAACCGTGCCCGAACCGTCGAACTCCGCGTGCCTGCGGGGCGAGGCGAGGACCTCGAACACCTTCTCCGCGGGGGCGTCGACCACGACGCTCCGCGCCACTCTGTGCTGCGCCATGCCGGAATCCTCTCAGTGCCCCGTCCCCCCGGCGCACCGGGGCCGCTACCGGGTCGCCTCGTGCCTCTCGACCGCCGCCAGGGAGCGCTCCTGCCCGGACGTGATGTGCAGCACCCAGAACGTGCCCTTGCGCAACGAGATCTGCTGCGTCACCGGGGCACCGAGCCGGGCCAGCGCCTCCTTCATCAGGTCGGCCACCAGCTCGCCGTGGATGCACACCAGGGTCGGGCGCCCCTCCTCCACCAGGGTCGCGAAGGCCCGGCGCGCGGCCGCGGTGTCCACACCGCCGCCGGGGTGCACGCCGGCGGTGAGCGCCGGCACCGTGCGCACCTCGGCGCCCGTGGCCGCCGAGTACGGCAGCACGGTCTCGGTGCAGCGCGCCGCCGCCGAGGACACCACCCGCATCGGGCCGTAGGGCTCCAGCACCCGCGCCAGCTCCCCGGCCGTCTCCCGCCCGGTCTCGTCCAGCGGGCGCAGCAGGTCGTCCCCTTCCCACGCGCGCTTCTCCCCTGCCGGGGCGTGCCGCAGCAGCACCAGCGGGAAGGTCTCCAGCGGCCCCGAAACGAAGTTGTCCAGCACGGAGACGTCGTGGTCGTAGGTGAGCCGGTCGCGCGCCTCGGCCAGCGGGACCCACTCCACCCGGTCGATCTCCTCGTTGGGGGTGAACTCCGAGGCCCCCGGCCCGGCCTCGGCCGCCCACCAGTCGACCAGCTTGGGCCAGCCCCCGCGCAGGTAGCGCTGCGGGGGCAGGCGCCGGCCGAGGACCGGCCGCAGCCCCGTCTCCTCGGCCACCTCCCGTGCCGCGGCGGTGACCAGGTGCTCGCCGTTCTTCACCTTGCCCTTGGGCAGCGTCCAGTCGTCCCGGTCCGGGCGGTGCACCAGCACCGCCTCGCGCCCGGACTCCCCCTGCCGCCAGAGCACCGCGCCCGCGGCCCGGATCGGCTCCATGTAGCCGCCGGGCGCGGTGTCCCGGGGCGGCCAGGCGCTCGTGATCTCGGCTTCGTCGAACGGGTAGTCGTCAGCCATCCATCGCCCTCACATGCCGGTCGCGGCGCAGGGCGCTCTGCAGGTCGCGCAGGGGCGCCCCTTCGGCGTCGCGGGTGTGGCGGGTCCACTCCCCGTCCGGCCCCAGGTGCCAGGAGGAGGTCCCCTCGTCCATCGCCGTGTCCATCAATTCCACCAGCCGCGCGCGGTGCTCGGGGTCGGACACCCGGATCAGCGCCTCCACCCGGCGGTCCAGGTTGCGCGGCATCAGGTCGGCGCTGCCCAGCCACACCTGCGGGTCGCCGCCGTTCTCGAACACGAACACCCGCGAGTGCTCCAGGAAGCGCCCCAGGATGCTGCGCACCCGGACCGTCTCCGAGACCCCTTCCAGGCCCGGGCGCAGCACGCAGCTGCCGCGCACCCACAGGTCGACCGGGACGCCCGCCTGGGAGGCCCGGTACAGGGCGTCGATGATCTCCTCGTCCACCAGCGAGTTGACCTTGATCCGGATGCGCGCCGGGCGCCCCTCGGCGTGCGCGCGCACCTCGGCGTCGATCCGGTCGGTGAGCCCGGACCGCAGCCCGTCCGGGGCCGCCAGCAGCCGCCGGTAGCTGGTGGTGCGGGAGAAGCCGGTGAGCCGGTTGAACAGGTCGCTGAGGTCCTCGCCGACCTCGGGGGCGGCGCTGAACAGGCCGAAGTCCTCGTAGACCCGGGCGGTGCTGGGGTTGTAGTTGCCGGTGCCCACATGGCAGTAGCGGCGCAGCGAGCCGTCCTCCTCCCGGCGCACCACCAGGGACAGCTTGCAGTGCGTCTTGAGGCCCACCACTCCGTACACCACGTGGCAGCCGGCCTCCTCCAGCTTGCGCGCCCAGGCGATGTTGTTCTGCTCGTCGAAGCGGGCCTTGATCTCGACGAGGACGACGACCTCCTTGCCGGATCGGGCGGCTTCGATGAGCGACTCGACGATGGGCGAGTCGCCGCTGGTGCGGTAGAGCGTCTGCTTGATCGCGACCACGCTGGGATCGGTCGCGGCCATGGCGATGAACCGCTCGGTGGTGGTCGCGAACGACTCGTAGGGGTGGTGCACCAGCAGCTCGCGGCCGCGGATGGCGGCGAACAGGTCCTCGCGGTCCAGGCCCGGGGGCTCGGCCGGGACCATCGGGGAGAAGCTCAGCTCGGGGCGGTCCAGGTCGGCGATCTGGTGCAGGCCGGCCAGGTTGAGCGGGCCGGCCACCGCGATGACCTCCTCGTCCTCGGCGCCCAGCTCGCGCTTGAGGATGCGCAGCACCTCCGGGGAGATGTCCTCCTCCACCTCCAGACGGACCAGCGGGCCGAACCGGCGCCGGAGCAGCTCCTTCTCCAGGGACTGCACCAGGTCGTCGGTCTCGTCCTCGTCGACCTCCAGGTCGGCGTTGCGGGTCACCCGGAAGGCGTGGTGCTCCAGCACCTCCATGCCGGCGAAGAGCTGGGGCAGGTGCCCGGCGATGACGTCCTCGACCGGGACGAAGCTCTCGCCCTCCAGCCGGATGAAGCGCGGCAGCGCCGAGGGCACCTTGATCCGGGCGAAGGCGGTGCGGCCGGTGCGCGGGTCGCGCACGGTCACCGCCAGGTTGAGCGAGCGCCCGGAGATGTAGGGGAAGGGGTGGGCGGGGTCCACCGCGAAGGGGGTGAGCACCGGGTAGACCGAGCCGCGGAAGAACCGGTGCATCCGGCGCCGGTCCTCCTCGCTCAGGTCGTCCCAGCGCAGGATGCGGATGCCCGCGTCCGCCAGGGCGGGGGCGACCGAGTCGTGGTAGCAGCGCGCGTGCCGGCGCATCAGGTCGTGGCTGACCTCCGCGACCCGGGTGAGCAGCTCGCGGGGGTGGTGGCCGCTGGGTCCGGCCACCGCGACCCCGGTGGCCAGGCGGCGCTTGAGCCCGGCGACCCGCACCATGAAGAACTCGTCCAGGTTGCTCGCGAAGATGGCCAGGAAGCGGACCCGTTCCAGCAGCGGCATCGCGGCGTCCTCCGCCAGCTCCAGGACCCGCTGGTTGAACCGGAGCCAGTCGACCTCCCGGTCCATGAACCGCCCCTCGGGGAGGTTCCCCGCCTCTTCTCCCATGAACACCGCTTCCGTTGCCATGGTTCGCACGCTGCCCCATTCCGGTGAACGAACGGCGAACCGTAACTCTCAAGATCGATTGTGGCGTATCGCCCTTCCGGCCCGCGCGAGGCGGGGCCGCTCTGCACCGCTCCCCGCGGGCCGCGACAACCGCAGGGACGCGCGGCGGTGCCGTTCGGCCGGGCCCGGCACGGACGTGCGACCCTACCGTTTTGTCCCGATAGAAGGTCGAATCGGCGGATTTTAGGAGGGAGGACAGGTGCCCGCATCCTCGCCCCCAGGGGACCACGGGACCGGCCCCCGCACACGGGTTCACCGGGGCGCGTCGCCGTCGGACCCTCCGGTCCCCTGCGGTCCTCGGAATCGGCCGACGGGCATCAGCGATCAACGGCCGCCCGCCTCGGCGCGGACGGCGGGACACGGGGAGGACCCCCGCCGCCCGGTAAGGAAGGGATCCCCTCCCGAAAGCCCTCTAGACGAACGCGGCGGTCGGCGGGAGCACCGCCAGGGCGGTGACGCCCCCGGCCAGCAGCAGGCTCGCCCACAGGTTCCGGTACCGCGCCCAGAGGTACCCGTAGACCAGGAACGACAGCCCCTGGACGGCGACCGCCGAGGCCAGGTCGTGCGCGCCGCCGGTGAGCGGCTCGCCGACCAGCGACGAGAGCCCGTAGAGCACCGCCGTGGCCGCGACCGCGGCCCGGCGGCCGAACAGCGGCTCCAGCCGGGTCTGCAGGAGCACCGCGAAGAACAGCACGTCGATCACGGCGACACCGGCGAAGGAGAGCGCGGCCGCCGCGCCCAGCGCGTAGTCGGCGGGCAGGGCGCCGGGGAGCTCCGGGCGGGCGATCCAGGGCAGGGCGAGCAGCAGCGGGAAGACCGCCGCCGGGACCGCCGCCGCCCAGCGCCAGGGCTCGCGGACCACGGCGGACAGGCGGAGCAGGTCGGGCCCGCTGGAACGGCGCATGACGCCGCTTCCGCCGGTGAACATCAGCGGGATGAGCAGCAGGAAGATCGTCTTGGCGGCGTAGTAGGCCAGCGGCGGCGCGCCGGGGCCGATCAGCGCGAAGACCGGCGACAGCAGGGCGTCGCCGACCGCGAAGGCGGCCAGGCAGCCGACGAGCAGCGCCGCCTCGGTTCCGAGCGAGCGCCCGGCCATGCGCTCCCGGACCCGTTCGACCATCCGGGCCTCCGGCACCCGGGGCGGGAGCAGCCGGATCAGCGCCATGGCCAGGGCGATCGAGGGCCACAGCAGGGCGACCCGGGGATCGAACCCGCCGGCGGCGAGCGACCCGGCGGCGTACACGGCGGCGCAGGCGGCGAACGCCAGGGCGGCGGCCCCGCCGACGGCGCGTGCCGCGCGCGGCGCGCGGTCCGCGGCGGGCGCGGTCCTGCCATGGGCCGTGCCGTGAATGGGGATCCCCGCCTTCGCCGTGCGTCCGGTCCGGTGACCGGGGCGTACGCTCGCACACCGACGAATATTTTACCGGTTCGACACGGTTACGTGACTTTCGGGGGATGTGCGACCGCGGTCGGACGTCACCCGACACCGCCGGCGGAGAGGCTCGGGAGGAGCACCAGAAGCAGCGGAACGCCGTGCAGCAGGATGTTGACCCACATGTTCCGGTAGCGGATCCACACGTAGCCGAGCAGCAGGCCCTGCACCCCGTAGGTGACCAGTGCCACGCTCACCTGCCCGGACGCCCCGTCCCCGTCGAGGGGGGCGTAGGCGTTGTAGTAGCTGCCCACCGCGTGGGCCAGGGCGTACAGGATCGCGGTCACCACCACCGCCGCCGGGCGGCCCGCGACCAGCTCGAGGCGGGTCTGCACCATGCCCCGGAAGAAGATCTCCTCGATGGTGCTGACCCCCACCAGCACCGCCGGGACGACGAAGAGTGCGGCGGTGGGCGTGGGCACCTCCGCCGCGTGCAGGCCGACCAGGACCGGAGCGCCGACCGCGGCCACGGTGATCAGCCCCAGCCACCGCCACGGCTCGCGCACCGCCATCGACAGGCGGGGCATGCGGGTGCCGTGCCCGCTCAGGCTGAAGCCCCCCTGGTCGACGAAGAGCACCGGCAGCACGAACAGGAACACCAGCCGCGTCACCGGAAGGGCTGCGGAGGCCGGGAGCTCCTCGCTCACCAGACGGAACAGGGCGTAGAGCCCGGCGGTGCCCACGGCGAAGCCGAGCAGCATGCCCAGCAGCAGGGCCAGCTCCAGCCGGACCGGGTGGCCCTCCATCGCGTCGCGCACCCGCCGGTCCAGCTCGCCCTGGCCGGTTCGGCTGCCGAGCAGCCAGGTCAGCAGTGCACCCGCGGCCACGGGGAGCCAGACCCCCCAGAACGCCTCGGAGCCGTGCCAGGTCACCTCGGACAGGGAGACGGGACCGCCGACGATCCCGGCCGCCGCGAGCAGCGCCCCGCCGGCGACGGCCAGTCCGGCGAGCGCCAGCCCGGCGGCACCGGCTCGGAAGGTGCGCCCTTGACCTGCGTCCACGTGCCCACTCCCCCTGTCAGAGCCTTCAGTCTGACCGGAGAAACACGCATTGTGACGTATCGTGTGCGGAATGTCGCGGACTCGGTGAGTGGCGATGTTCGCAGCGAATGGCCTCGGGCGTGCCCGTGTGGGGCTTTCGCGGGCGAGAGCGCCGTGTTACCAGGCGATGGCGAACGCTTGGAGAACGGCCCGGCCGCGTGGTGGGCCGGCGACCACGCCTTGACCTTCCCGGGGACGGACGGAGGAGCCCGACGCAGAAGGGCGGCGGGGCGTACGCCCCGCCGCCGAACTACGCCCTATGTGCGGGGCGGGAGCGGTACCCGGCTCAGTGGTCCCCGGCGACCTTGTTCAGCTCCATCTGGTAGTAGAGCGGCGTCAGGCCGAACACGAAGAGCAGGAGCACGCCCATCCCGCCGCTGCAGGAGGGCGCCTGGCCCGCGGCCCGCTGGGCGGCGGCGATGTGGCCGCCGGCCTTGTGGGTGGCCACGATGGGCCAGATGAACAGGGTCAGCGGAGCGATCAGCGCGGCGATCATCGGGCTCCCGGGGCTGATCTCCCGCTCGGGGGTGGCCCGGCTCATCTCGTCGTGGATCTTGTAGATCCAGACGAGCAGGTAGATGCCGATGGTGATCAGGGGCAGGCCGATCCAAACGCCGACCGGGTTGCGGCGCTTGATGTGCTCGGACGGGTGGTCCATGGCGCCGTGCTGGGCGCGGTGCCGAGGGGCATGGTGCTGACTGTTCTGCATGGCCACGACGGGGTCCTCCTGGACGTGTCGGGGGATGCGACCGGAAGTGTGCGCGGGTCGGGCGCGACCTGACACAGGCGGGAGTATCCGGTGGCCAAGAGGCCTTCCGGCACGACCGGCTGCACGACACCTTCCGGTGCGGCTTACGGGGTACGCGCGCAGGCGCCGCGGCCGCGTTCGGCACACGTGCGCACGGCGGGCACGGCGCGCATCGGGCGTGCTCCGGGCGACGGTGGGACGTCGAAGCAGAAGAGCGGGGACATCCGCCGTCGGACGCGACACCGCGTCGACGGAGCCGTCCGCGCACCATCGGAAGACGGCGCCACGGAACTCTTGGGGACACTACCGACACAAGGGGCACAGCGGGCCGATTCAGCCGCTTTTGACCAAGAGAGGCCCCGAGGACAACCGATCACTCCTCTCACTCGTCGCAGGGGCCTCCCCGCAGCGCATCAAGCGGAGTCGGGTCCATCCCCGCACGCGGGGAGCAGAACACTTTTCGCAGGCACGGGGAAGGACCGGAGCGGCTGGACCGGCCGCCGTGACAACCGGACCCTCCCCACCGGGCCGGGGCCCGGAACGGCACACCCGGGCCGCCCCTGCGGTCTACGCTCACATGGGAGACCCCTCGCGAGCGGAGGCACCGATGGACACTCCAGACCGCCCCGTCATCGCCTACCCCGGCGACCCGCTGAGCCTGGCCGTGCCCCGCCCCGCACGGGCGGACGTCTACCACCGGTGGATGATGGACCCCGACACCGCACGTGGACTGGGGAACAGGTGGCCCCACACGGTGGAGACACACCGCCGGGGGTGGGAAAGCGGGAGCGGCTCCAATTCACACCCCTTCGAGCTGATCGACGGCACCGGGGGTGGAGCGGGGATCGTCAAGTTCGACGCCGACGACTTCGTCCGTTCGGCGGAGTGGACCATCTACCTCGCGCCTGAGGCCCGCGGCCGCGGCTACGCCGCAGAGGCCGCCCGTCTCTCCCTGGCCTACGCCTTCGATATCGCCCAGCTCCACAGCGTGTGGCTCCGCGTCCTCGAACCCAACAAGGCCGCCATACGGGCCTACGAGAAGGGCGGGTTCCGCCACGCCGGGGTGCTCCGCCGAGGCGGCTACTGGGGCGCCTCTCCTTGCGACCTGGTCATCATGGACGCCATCCCCGCCGACCGGTGAACAGCGGACGGGCCGCAGGGGTGACCCGCTGCGGCCCGCCGTCACATCACCGGCCTACTCGACGCACAGGCACCAGTCGGTGCACGTCTCGGTGCGGCACTCCTGGTCGTCGCTGCCGGCCAGGTCCCCGCCGAGCATGGGCGGGGGCTTCTCGTGCTTCCCGGTAACGCTGGGCATCATCGTGGGGTTCACGGGTTTTCTCCTGTTCATCGGGGGGTTCTCGGGTAGCCTCGTGGCCCTGCCGCCCCGGGGAGGTCCACGAGCATGCGGATGCGCAAGGACGACCTTGCTCACGGCCTGGTGGCGCTCGACGTCCACCAGGACGGTCCGGAGCGCTACGGGTTCGGCGACGCGACCGTGTCCGCGCCCGTAGGGCGCACGGGTGAGGCGCTGTGGCTGCGCGTCGCCGCCGTCCCGGCCCCACCACTGTGGCCGCGCCCGGACGCCCCGGCCGAGGCGTGGCGCGCCCTCGGCGGCCGGGTGCCCATGCCCGGACTGTTGGAGCGCGCCGAGTGGCAGGCGTGGGACGCCGAGAAGGAGCGCGCCGCGACCGTGAGGGCCCAGCTCTACGCGTACTGCACGGCGGCCGCCGTGTCGGCGACCCCCGACCTCCACCACATCCCCGACGTGTCGGACGGCTGGTGGCGCCGTCTCGCCGACGCGTCCCGCGTGATCCCAGGAGCCGCGGCCTGGCCGGGGATGCCGAAACGGATGTTCCTCAGGTATCTGGAGCGCGCCGGGGTCGACCCGACCGGCGCCCACCGCATCCCGTGGGTCGCCCAGCACTGCGACTGGCACTGGGCCAACCTCGCCGGCCGCGACGCCGACGACTTCACCGTCCTCGACTGGGAGGGGTACAGCCTCGCCCCCGCCGGGTTCGACGCCGCGACCCTCCTCGCCTACAGCCTCCTCAGCCCGGACACCGCCGCGCGGGTGCGGGAGGCGTTCGCCGACGCCCTCGCCACCGAGGCCGGGCGGCTGGTGCAGGTGTTCGCGGGGATGCTCGTCATGACCGCCATCGACGCCGGGCACCACCCGGGGCTTGCGGCTCCGCTCCGTTCCCATCTGGCGCGTCTCACCTCCTGATGGTGGCGGTGGCCTGCCTGCTGCGCCGCCCGGCCAGGGGGGCGGGGCCTCATGGCGCGGCGGGTGCTCTTCCGCCATGCGGGCGGGGTGCCCCTGGCGCCTTGCTGGGGATGGGGAAGGGACGCCAGGGGCCGTCTCACGGGCGGCC
The DNA here is from genome assembly GCF_000341245.1 of Nocardiopsis halophila DSM 44494. Taxonomy (GTDB): domain Bacteria; phylum Actinomycetota; class Actinomycetes; order Streptosporangiales; family Streptosporangiaceae; genus Nocardiopsis_A; species Nocardiopsis_A halophila. The sequence goes on along the minus strand of NZ_ANAD01000085.1, from coordinate 29,228 downwards.
GCACGGGCGCGGCCGGTCGGCCGGGTAGCTGGTCCGACAGTGCGGACACGTCCGGTAGGGCCTGCCGGAGGAGTCGGGCATGGCCGCCTCACCTCACGTGCACCCGGTGCCACCACCCGTTCTCCTCGCCGAGGGCTGTCAGCTCGTCGGCGACGGTGGCGGCCAGGGCGCCGCGGGTCTCGTCTGTCTCGTCGAGCCCGTGTTCGGCCCGGTAGCCCTCTTCGTCAGCAGCCGCGACGTCGACGGTCACGGTGAACCGGAACGGGCGCACGGCCGCGTCGTTGCGCCAGGTGTCGCCGAGGACGGATTCGTGGTCACCGCCGTGCCCCTCCCGGCGGACGCAGGGGAACCCGCGCTCCTCGCCGGAGAACCAGGCCTTACAGAGGCGCGCCTCCATCACGCCACCCCTCGCGCGGCCTCAGCGAGGAGGCACCGCTCCGCCTCGCGCTCCGCGTCGTCCTCGGGCACGTAGGGGCGCACCCGCGACGGCGGCTCGTACTGGGAGAGGAGAACGTCGAGGATGCGGACGTCCGAGGCCGCGACCGTGACGCCCTCGACCAGGTGGTACGCCCGGAAGGGCACGAGGGCCCCGGGCCCGTAGGTCAGACGCCACCGGGCGCGGTGCCGCACGTCGGCCTCACAGAAGCGGATGTACTCCGGAACCGGGGATGCGCCGTACGTCTGCTCCGCGGGCAGCGGCACGACGGGCGAGGGCGCCGCCGGGGCGGGGGGCGGGGGTGTCCCCGGGATGTGGCGGCCGACGGCCGACATCGCCAGGCGGAGGAGGACCGCGGGGACGAGCAGGTACAGGAATCGCATGGGGGACTCCTCAGGAAGCTGTTGGAGTTGGGGCGACCACGGCCCAGGTGATGCAGTCACCTCCGCGCCGCGAGGAGCCGACGCGGTCCGCGAGCGCCGACACCACGGCGAGTGGGTCAGGGGCTCCGTCCTCGGGCTCAGCGGGCGAGGTCTGCGGTTGTCGCCCGCGTTGATCACGCACCTCGATCCGAACCGCGCCGCCGTCGAGGTGGCAGACGCGGACGACGAGGTCGCCGACAGCGGCGCGGATCGCCGAGACGACCAGTTCGACTGCGATGAGAGCGACGTCATGTCGGCGGTCGAAGCCGTCCAGCATGCCGATCACGCCGCGGCGTACGGCTGGGGCCATGGCGGCGATAGCGGGGACGGTCATCGACGCGTGTTCCATGCACATCCTCAAAATCTGCACGTACTACTTTTGAAGCTGTACGTGCAGCTTGCTTCTGCACGTACAGCCTTGTCAAGCTGTTCGTGCAGATTGACCTTTCCCGAGGAGTCGCCGTGGCCCGCCCGACCTACCAGCGGATCGCCGATACGCTGCGGCAACGCATAATCATGGGCGAGTACGGCGCGAACGACCGACTTCCCTCCCGACAGGCACTCGCCGACGAGTTCGGAATCGGTCCCCGCGTCGCCGCCGACGCGGTACAGCAGCTCGTCGCCGAGGGCTACGTCATCAGCCGGACCGGTTCAGGGACCTACGTGCGGCCGCGTCCTCCCGTTCGTCGGCTCACTCGGAGCTGGTACCGGGAGAACCGGGCCGGATCCCCGTTCCGCGCGGACATGGCCGCGCAAGCGATGAGGGGCGGCTGGGAGTCGTCGTCAGAGACCGTGCCGGCGCCCGAGGAGATCGCCGATCGGCTCGCGATCACGCCCGGAGCCGAGACGATGCGGACCACCTACACCTTCACCGGTGACGCCGAGCCGGTGATGCTGTCGACCTCGTACGAACCGTTGGAGATCACCCGGGGAACCGAGGCGGTGTTCCCGGAGGACGGCCCCCACGCGGGCCGCGGCGTCGTCGAGCGGATGCGCGTGATCGGCCAGCACATCGCGCACGCCAACGAGATCGTGACCGCCCGCGGCGCGACGGCCGACGAGGCCGACCGTCTCGGTCTCGGCCGCGGGTCGGTGGTCATGGTGATCCAGCGGACGTACTACACCGAGGAGCGGCCGGTGGAGACGGCCGACATCGTTGTGCCGCCCGACAGGTACGAGCTGGCGTACATGATCCCGGTGAACCAGGACTGAACGCCCCCACCGCTCCGGCGGGACCATCGGGCCATCCTCGGTCAGGCCTCGCCCGTAGCCGCGAGAGCGACCACGGCCCCCAGCTCCCAGCAGGCATCCCGCGCTTCACGGCCGACCTCGCCGATCACCTCCGCCGGCGGGCGGACCCGCTCCCAGCCCATGCCCTTGGTGATCTGCTCCACCGCCCGCACCGCCCCGGCCGTGTCGTTGTTGCCGTGGACGTACAGCCCGTAAGGCAGCCCGGTGGTGTCGTTCAGGCACGGGTAGTACACACCGTCGAAGAAGTGCTTGAGCGCGCCGGACATGTAGCCGATGTTCGCCGGGGTCCCCAGGAGGACCGCGTCGGCGGCCAGCACATCGGAGGCCGTCGCCGCCAGTGCCGCGCGCGCGGTGACCTCGACCCCTTCGATCTCGTCGTTCTCGGCCCCCGAGCACACGGACTCGAAGAGGTCCTGCATCCCGGGTGAAGGCGTGTGGTGGACGATCAGCAGGCGTGCCATGCCCACAGCCTGGCACAGCGCCCCAAGCCCGNGCCCCCCAAGCCGGGTCCGTCATGCCCTCCGAAACGGCCGGGGGCCCGCCACGCCGTCCTCGTGGCGGGTCCCCGGGGTTCCCAGGTCGAGGTTCCCAGGTGAGGCTCAGTCGCGCTCAAGGAACGGCGCGAGCAGCCCCGGAACCGCCTCCTCCGCGAACGCCAGCCCCTGCCCGCAGTCGACGTCCCGGGCCTCGTGCACCCCTCGCCCCGCCGCGACCGTCGCGCCCAGGGTCGCCAGGCCCGACCATCGCTGGAACGGCGACCGCCGCACCGTCCAGCCGATGACCGACTCCCGCTTCAGGGCGACCGTGGAACGCGCCGCCATCCCCTTGCGCAGCAGCAGGAAGCGGCCGTCGATACCGTGCCCCAGCCCCCGGAAGCAGCCGACCGCATAGGGGATGCCGACGAGCAGCGTGAGGAGGGCCGTGCCGAGGAAGGCCGCGCCCACGGCCCCGCCCCCGATTTCCAGCGGCGTCGCGGCGGCGAGCGTCCACAGTCCCCCGCCGACCACCGAAGCCACCACCGCCGTGACGGCAAGCGCGCGCACGATCCGCCGCCGCAAGGCCGCCCGCGGGTGCGCCCTCAGGCCGTCGAAGGCGATCCCGCTCCGGGCCCGGACCGCCGCCTCCGCCGCGTGCCGCGCCCCCTTCCGGGGCATCTCCGGCGTCAGCGCGCGCTTCGGCACCAAGCCGCCCTTGCCGCCCTGCCCCTCCTGGGCCTGGTCGAGCCCGGAGGCCACCGCCGCCGCCGAGGCGACGNGGGGAGCGCCAGCCGCTCCACCAGCTCCACACCGCGAAGGCGGCGCTCCTCGATGGAGACCGACGTCCGGGTGAGCAGTCCCCGCCGCACCCGCAGGGTGCCGTCGGATTCGCGGGTGAGCTCGTAGTTCCACCACGACTCGGTGTGCAGGGCCAGCGCCACGGCCGAGGCCACCGCCACGAAGACCGCGAGCGCCCCGACCGCCCACAGGGTCAGTGCCACGGCCGACGCCCCTTCGGTGCGGCCGAGGAACCATGGCAGCACCACCCTGATGATCAGCTCGGTGAACGACCCCAGCAGCGCCGCCAGACCGCCGTACCCCACGGCGGCCGGGCCCCACGCGAAGAGCCCGTACCCGTACCAGCGCGGCGCCATCCGGACCAGCGGTGCCGTCCCGCCGTCGACGACGTCGGCGCCGCCGGTCACCCCGCCCCGGTCCAGGAGCACACGACGCAGCCGCTCCCCCTCGGCCACCGGCACCAGCACGAGGTCCATCGCCTCACCCGCGCCGGCGCTCTCCCCCGTGCCGATCTCCACCCGGCACAGGCCGAACGGCCGCGCCCACAGCGGGATCGCGATGTCGACGCTGCGGATCCGGTCGCGCGGCAGCGACTTGTGGCTGCGCGCGATCACCCCGGAGGCCGCCTCGAAGCGCTCCTCCGTCACCCGGTAGCGCGTGCGGCGGTAGCGGAGCACGTCGGCACCGACGGCCAGGCCGACGACCGCCAGGCCTCCGACCACGGTGAGCAGCACCCACACCGCCGGGACGCCCGCCACCGCCAGGATCACGGCGGTGACGGCGACGGGCAGGCCGATGGCCAGGCCCATGCCCGCCGCGCCGGCCCACACCGTCAGCGGGCTCAGCAGCAGCCAGCCCTCGCCGCGCGCGCCCGGGGCCGAGGGCGACCCTGTGGTCCCCGCGGCGTTCTCGTCCACGGTCCCGTCCATCGCGTCCGCCCTCTCTCCGGTGTCCGTCCGGTCGTCGCGTCCGCCCGTGCCGCTCATGTCCCGTCCCCCGGTACCGCCTGGGTGACCTCGGTCAGCTGCTGCGCCAGGTCGGAGGCCCGCTCGGACTCCAGTCCGTCGATGCGCAGCGCTCCTGCCGCCGAGGCCGTCGTCACGGTGAGCGTGGACAGGCCGAGCGCGCGCTGCAGCGGCCCCCGCTCGGTGTCCACGGTCTGGATGCGCGCCATCGGGGCCACCCGCCACTCCTGCCAGAGCCAGCCCGAGGCGGTGTAGACGGCTTCGCCGGTGACCTCCCAGCGGTGCACCCGGTAGCGCCACTGCGGCACGACCAGGACCAGCAGCACCCCCAGGGCGCCGACGGCGGCGGTCAGGGCCCACAGCGGCACCGTCGCCTCCGGGAGGAGGCCGGTCAGGTCGGAGGCGATCGCGGCGGCCGCGGCCACCAGCGTCGCGGGCAACCAGAACGCCGCCCAGCGCAGCGTCCACAGCGCGACGGCCCGAGCCGCGACCCGGTGCCGTGGCGGGCGCAGCCGCACCGGCGTGCCGGCGCCCGCGGTGAGTGTGCCGTGCTCCGTGGTCATGTGGGCCTCCCGAGATGGTCGCCTGCGCGGCGGACGGCGCCGTCCGGTCCGACGCCTTCAATAAAGTGATATCACAATGCTAGTCTACGGCAATCACGTAATCTGGAACCGGAAGGAGCGCCGATGACCGACACCGCCTCCCCCGCACCGGGGGTCGAGCTGCCCGAGCCCGTCTACCGCGAACGGGCGGCCTTCACCCTGCCCGGCATCCCCATGGCGGCCGCGGCCGTGGCCCTGCTGGTCGCCGGGGCGGCGCTGGTCCTGGTGGGCCTGGGCGACGGCGGCATCCCCCTGATCGGCGCCGGTGCCGTGGCGGTCCTGGCCGCCGCCGTGCTGGGGGTCGGCCTCACCGTCGTCGCCCCGAACGAGGCCCGGGTGCTGCTCTTCCTGGGCCGCTACACCGGAACGGTGCGCCGCGACGGGCTGCGCTGGGTGAACCCGCTGACCACACGCCAGGCGGTGTCCACCCGCATCCGCAACCACGAGACCTCGGTGATGAAGGTGAACGACGCCGAGGGCAACCCGATCGACATCGCGGCCGTGGTGGTCTGGCAGGTCGAGGACACCGCCCGGGCGGTGTTCGAGGTGGACGACTTCACCGAGTTCGTCTCCACCCAGACCGAGGCGGGCGTGCGGCACATCGCCAACCGCTACCCCTACGACTCCCACAACGAGGACGTGCAGTCCCTGCGGGACAACGCCGAGGTGATCACCGAGCAGCTCTCCAAGGAGCTCGCGGACCGGGTCAACGCCGCCGGTGTGCGCATCGTGGAGTCGCGCTTCACCCACCTGGCCTACGCTCAGGAGATCGCCCAGGCCATGCTGCAGCGCCAGCAGGCCGGCGCGATCGTCGCCGCCCGCCGACTGATCGTCGACAACGCCGTGGGGATGGTGGACATGGCCCTGAAGCGCCTCGCCGAGGAGGACGTCGTCGAGTTGGACGAGGAGCGCAAGGCGGCGATGGTGAGCAACCTGCTGGTGGTCCTGTGCGCCGACCGCCCGACCAGTCCGGTCGTCAATACGGGATCGCTCTACCAGTAGTTTCGGCGACCACTCGCGAAATCCGGGACACCAGAGGACGGCACGATCACCTTGGCCGAGCGCAAGAAGATCCTCCTGCGCCTGGACCCCGCCGTGCACGATGCGCTCGCGCGGTGGGCGAACGACGAGCTCCGCAGCACCAACGCCCAGATCGAGTTCGTCCTCCGCAAGGCCCTGGCCGACCACGGCCGCATGCCCAAGAGTGCGGGCTCCCTCCCCCGCCGCGGCCGTCCCCCCAAGGGGCGCCCCACCGACGACCAGAACGACGACCGGACCGGGGCAGACGCCCCGGAGGCGCCGGAGGGCGAGGACGGAAGAACATGAAGAAGCGGCGCGGCCCTGAGGCCGCGCCGCCCTCGTCGCCAGGACGACTGATCAGCTCTGCTCCAGGACCGCCTTCAGGAAGCTCTTCGTACGGTCCTCCTGGGGGTCGCCGAAGATCTGCTCGGGCGGGCCGGACTCGGCGATCCGGCCGGCGTCGAACATGAACACCCGGTCCGACACATCGCGCGCGAACCCCATCTCGTGGGTCACGCACAGCATCGTGATGTCGGTCTCGCGCGCGATCTCGCGCAGCACGTCCAGCACGCCGGCCACCAGCTCCGGGTCCAGAGCCGAGGTGACCTCGTCCAGCAGGAGGATCTCTGGGCGCATGGCCAGCGCGCGGGCGATCGCCACGCGCTGCTGCTGACCGCCCGACAGCTGGGTCGGATGGGCGTTGATCTTGTCCTGCAGGCCGACCATCTCCAGGAGCTCGACCGCGCGCTCGGAGGCCTCGTCCTTGGAGATGCCCAGGCTGTGCACCGGCCCCTCGGTGACGTTCTGCAGGACGCTCATGTTCGGGAACAGGTTGAACTGCTGGAAGACCATCCCGATGGTCTTCCTCCGCGCCCGCAGGTACTTCTCGGAGGCGGGGACGAGCCTGCCGCCCTTGTACATGTGGCTGAACGGCTCGCCGCCCACCCAGATCGTCCCGCCGTTGACGTACTCCAGCGTCATCAGCAGCCGCAGGATGGTCGTCTTGCCCGAACCGCTGGGCCCGATGAGGGTCACACGCTCACCGGCGTTGACGTCCACGTTCAGCCCGTCCAGCACGACGTTGTCGCCGAACCGCTTGACGACGTCGTCGAACCTGATCAGCGGCTCGTTCTGGGATTCCATCTCGGGGGCCTCTCCCCTCGGGTCAGACTGCTGCATATCGGCGCTCCAAGCGGCGGATCACCACCGCGGACGGCACGCTCACGATGAGGAACGCGATCCCGACCAGGGTGAAGGCCTCGAACGAACGGAAGTGGTCGCCGCCCAGGCCCTTGGCGACCGAGAGCATCTCGGGCACGCTGATCGCGAACAGCAGGGGCGTGTCCTTGAACAGGGCGATCAGGTAGTTCCCGAGGGCGGGGATCACCTTGCGGATCGCCTGCGGCAGGACCACCCCGCCCCACACCCGGTGCGGGGGAAGGCTCAGCGCGCGGCAGGCCTCCCACTGCCCTTTGGCCACCCCCTCGATGCCGGAGCGGTACACCTCGGCGGTGTAAGTCGCGTAGTGCACGCCCAACACGACGATGCCGATGGTCAGCGCCGGGACATCGGACAGGGCGCTGAGCGAGAAGATGAACACGAGTTGCACCAGCACCGGTGTGGTGCGGATGAACTCGGTGAGCACGAAGACGATTCCGCCGACGACCCGTATGCGGCGCACGAGCGCCACGACCAGGCCCAGAACCAGCGCGAGCGCGTACCCGAGCACCGTGGCCTGCACGGTCACCCACAGCCCCTCGAGCAGGGCCGGGATGAGCAGGCGTGTGAACTCCACGTCCCACACCATCAGCGGGCACCCCCCGTCGTCGTTCCGATGGACGGCGGCCGCAGCAGTCCGAGCAGGCTGTCGTCGGTCGGCCGCCCCAGCCGCCGGTTGGCGCGCCGCTCGAGCAGCCGCACGAGCACGATGAGCACCTGCGCGAACAGGAAGTACGCCACCAGGGCCACCGTGTAGACGGTGAAGGTGTCCGCGACCGCAGAGGCCCGGAAGTCGTCGGCGACCTTGGTCAGGTCGGTCAATCCGAGGATCGAGACGATGGCGGTCGCCTTCATCAGCTCGATGACGAGGTTGCCGAAGGTGGGCAGCATCTGCGCCCAGGCCTGCGGGAAGATGACCCGCGAGGTCCGCCGCCACCACGACATGTTCAGCGCGATGGCGGCCTCGGTCTGTGCCCGGGGGACCGCGTTGATGGAGGACCGGACCACCTCGGCGCCGTAGGCGCCGACGTTGAGGCCCAGCGCCAGGATCGCGGCGAAATCGGTGGTCAGGCGGAACCCGGTGATCTCCACGAAGGAGTACCCGAACCAGAACAGCAGCACGATCGCCGCGACCCCGCGGAAGACCTCGGTGTAGACGGTGGCGACGGCCCGCGCGATCGGGTTCCGCAGGGTGCCCATGGTGCCCACGACGACCGCGAGGACGAACGCGAGCGCGGCACCGAGGACCGTCAGCCGAATGGTGAGCAGCGCTCCCTCCCAGTACTGGGGGAGCGCATTGATTACGAAATCCACTGTGGTGGTGTCACCTCGACGCTATTCCGCGCAGAGCTGCTCGGTGGTGAGGTCGCCCGGGTCCGAGGACTCGTCGAACCCGAAGGGCTCGACCGTCTCCCGGAGCGTGCCGTCCTCCTTGAACGTGCTCAGCACCCCGTTGAACTCGTCGCGCACCTCGGTGTTCTCCTTGGGGAACGCGAACCCGCCGGCGGGGCTGACCTCCTCGCCGTTCTCATCGACCGGGATGAAGCCCTCGGTGACCTCGAAGTCCTCGCCCAGCTCGCGCTCCTCGAGCTGGTAGTTGAGCGAGAAGGTGCTCAGCGCGACCGCGTCCACCCGGTCGTTCTGCAGCAGCTCGATGGCGTCGGCGGCGCCGCCGACGGTCTCCATCTGCCCCTCCGGGACCCCGGCCGTCTCGGCGTAGCCCTGCTCGACCGAGGCGTTGAGGACCGCGATGGTCACGTCCTCGTTCTCGGCGACGCTCTCGTAGGAGTCCAGCTCCTCCGGGTTGCCCTTGGGCACCATGAACGCCTCCTGGACCCGGTAGTCGGGCTCCATGAAGGACACTTCCTCACAGCGCTCCGGGGTGATGTACATGCCGGCGGCGACCACGTCGAAGCGCCCGGACTTCAGGCCGGGGATGAGGGCGTCCCAGTCGACCGACTCGGCGCGGACCTCGTCGATCCCCAGCTCCGCGGCCATCTCCTTGAGCAGCTCGGGCGCTGCGCCGGTGACCGAGCCGTCGTCGTCGATGTACCCGAAGGGCGGCTCGTTGTTGATGGCGGCGGTGATGTACCCGCGCTCCTGCATCTCCTCCAGCGTCACCGGGCCCTCGTCCGCGCGAGAGCACGCGGAGAGCGACGCGGCGGCGACGACAGCCGCCGCCCCGATCGCGCCCGCACGCAGGACGTCGCGACGCCCGGACGCGCCGCGGGCGGCGCTTCTGCGGGATTCGTGGTCGGTCATTGCCATCTCCTTTTTCGGGGGCTGTGAGGGATGCGAACGGCGCCCCGCCCCGCGTCGAGGGGAGACGCGGGACGGGGCGCCGTGCGGTGTTCGGGGAATGGGCGCCCGAAGGGCGGATGCGTGCCCGTCGAGCACCGGAGTCCGATCTCGCACGACGCGGCAGGGCCCCGGGGGGCCCATGCCGTGCGCTGCGGACTCACGTCCCCATTGTTCGGCGCGCCCTAACGGGTCGGGAATGCGGCGTTATGCACTGGTTATCGGCCGGGGTGGCCGACTCCGGCCCCGTAACGATCGGGTCGCGCAATTCGGTGACCCTGTGAAACGCATTGTTCACAGGGGGGCGTCGTCATTTCACCGGCGTGAAGTCGCGGGCACCCAGGAATTCCGGCCGCGGCTTCGGCGCGGCGAAGGGCTCCGTGCAGGTGTTCTCCACGCTGTTGAACACGATGAAGATGTTCGACCGCGGGAAGGGCGTGATGTTCCCGCCCGAGCCGTGCATGCAGTTGGAGTCGAACACCGTGGCGCCGCCGGCGGGGCCGGTGAGCACGTCGATGCCGTGCATGTCGGCCAGCACCGCCAGGCTGTGCTTGTCGGGGACGCCGATCTCCTGGCTCTTGAGCGAGGAGCGGTGGTGGTCCTCAGGGGTCTCGCCGACGCAGGACACGAAGGTCTTGTGCGAGCCCGGCATGATCATCAGGGCGCCGTTGTGCGCGTAGTTGTCGGTCAGCGCGATGGAGATGCTCGCGGCGCGCGGGGCGGGCATGCCGTCCTCGGCGTGCCAGGTCTCGAAGTCGGAGTGCCACCAGAAGTCGCCTCCGCCGAAGCCCGGCTTGTAGTTGACGCGGCTCTGGTGCACGTAGACGTCGCCGCCCAGGATCTGGCGGGCGCGGCCGACCACGCGCGGGTCCCTGACCAGGTCCGCGAAGAGCTTGCTGATCTTGTGGACCTCGAAGACGGACCGGACCTCGTCGGAGGAGCGCTCGACGATCACGCGCTCGTCCTTCTTGAGCTCCTGGTCCTGGCTGAGCCGCCGCAGCTCGGCGCTGTAGGACTCCACCTCGTCGGGGGTGAGCAGCGCCTCGGTCTGTGCGTAGCCCTTGGCCTCGTAGGAGGCGAGCTCGTCGGCCGTGTAAGGGCCGTCGTGAGGGCCGCCGTCACCGGACTCCCACACGACGGGGCACGTCCGGTACAGCAGCGCTGGGGTGCTGTCCTTGCGGGTCGGGTACTCGTCCATGGTCTTCTGCTGGATGTCCATCAACGCAGTCATGGCGTTGCCCCGAGGGGTCTCGCTCCTAACTCCTCAATCGGCGTCGCTTTCTTCCCAAGCGGTTGCGGGGCCCCGGCCCAGGGAGCCGGGGCGGTGGTTCGGTTCGGGCGGTGGGGCGGGGCCGCGCAGGCGGCCCCGCCCCGGGGGGCAGCCGCCCGGCTCAGGCCTCGGTGATGAGCGGGTACACGCCGTTCTCGTCGTGCACCTCGCGGCCGGTGACCGGGGGGTTGAAGACGCACAGCACGCGGAAGTCGGTCTTCGGGCGCACGGTGTGCTTCTCGTGGCCGTCGAGCAGGTACAGCGTGCCGGGCGTGATGAGGTGGGTCTCGCCGGTCTCGTCGTTGGTGACCTCGGCCTCACCCTCGATGCAGTGCACCAGCTCGATGTGGTTGGCGTACCACATGCTGGTCTCCGTGCCCGCGTACAGCACGGTCTCGTGGAACGAGAAGCCCACGCCGTCCTTGGCGAGGACGATCCGGCGGCTCCGCCACGTCTCGGTCTGGATGTCCGCGTCGGTGCCGTCGACGTCCTTCAGGCTGCGCACCTTCACTGTGGCTGCTCCCTCACTACACGTTCTTCGCTGCAGGGCCCGCGGGTCCCGTTGGAGGACCCGCGGACCGTTCCGGATGATGCAACCCGGTCTATCAGGGGACTAGGCCGGCTGGGGAGCCTTCACGGCCACACGGGCCGATTCGGCGATGATGTCCAGCCCGCGCTCCAAGTCCTCCACGGTGGTGGTGAGCGGCGGCAGCAGCTTGGCGACCTCGTCCTCGGGACCGGAGGTCTCCAGCAGCAGGCCGCGCTTGAAGGCCTCGGCGGAGATCGCCTTGGCCGCGCCCTCCTGCTCGAAGGCCAGGCCGCGGGCCATGCCCCGGCCGCGCACGTGCGCCCCGGCGTCGGTGTACTCCGCGGCGATCTCGCCCAGCCGCCGCTCGATCAGCGCGCCCTTGTCCAGGGTCGAGCGCTCCAGGTCCTTGTCGGCCCAGAAGGTGCGCAGTGCCGCCGTGCCGGTGGCGAAGGCGGGGTTGGGGCCGCGGAAGGTGCCGTTGTGCTCGCCCGGGTCCCACACGTCCAGCTCGCGCTTGAACATGGTGAGCGCCAGCGGGATCCCGTAGCCGCTGATCGACTTGGACAGGGTGACGATGTCCGGGGTGATCCCGGCCTCTTCGAAGCTGAAGAAGGCGCCGGTGCGGCCGCACCCCATCTGGATGTCGTCCACGATGAGCAGGATGCCGTACTCGCGGCACAGCGCCTCCAGGCCGCGCAGCCACTCGGCGCTGGCGGCGTTGATGCCGCCCTCGCCCTGCACGGTCTCCACGATGACGGCCGCGGGCTTGTCCAGGCCGCTGCCGCTGTCCTCCAGCAGGCTGCGCAGCCACAGGAAGTCCGGGGTCTGGCCGTCCATGTAGTTGTCGAAGGGCATGGTGGCGGCGTGGCCCAGCGGGACGCCGGCGCCGCCGCGCTTCATCGAGTTGCCGGTCACCGCCAGGGCGCCCAGCGTCATGCCGTGGAACCCGTTGGTGAAGCTGATGATCGTCTCGCGCCCGGTGTACTTGCGGGCGAGTTTGAGGGCCGCCTCGACGGCGTTGTTGCCCGCAGGGCCGGGGAACTGGACCTTGTAGTCCAGCCCGCGCGGCTCCAGCAGCACGTCGCCCACGGCCTGCAGGAAGTCCCGTTTGGCCGTGCTGTAGGCGTCGAGGCTGTGGACGATCGAGTCGCCGATCAGGTAGTCGAGCAGCACGGATTTGAGTTCGGGGTGGTTGTGCCCGTAGTTGAGCGAGCCCGCCCCGGCGAAGAAGTCGAGGTAGGGGCGCCCCGATTCGTCGTAGACGTAGCTGCCCCGCGCCTCGTTGAAGACGACCGGCCAGCCACGGCAGTAGCTGCGGACTTCGGACTCGAGGCGGTCGAAGATCTCCATCGTGAGTTCCTTGGTTCCTTTCCCCAGGTTCGTGGGCTCTCGGCTCGACTGATCGGGGTTTTTCAGGACGTCATCGGGGGTCGCATCGTTCGTTCTCGCCTCCTCCCGGCGGCGCCGGGCGGGCCGCGGTCAGCGGCCGGCGGGCGGCCGGACCAGCGGACCGATCCGGACCAGGTCCTCGGGCTCGTGCTCGTCCCCGGCGCCGGCCTCCCCCGGCTCGGGGAAGTGCGCCGCGGTGAACAGCGGGGTCCACACGGCCTCCACCCCCCGCGCTCGGGCGAAGGACCCGAACAGCGCTCGTGAGGCCGCGTTGTCCGGGGTGACCGTCGCCTCCAGGTAGCTCGCCTCCAGGGAGCCGAACCGCTCCGCGAGGTGGTCGAGCATCCGGCGGGCGAGGCGGCGGCCCTGCATCCGGGGGTGCACGCCCACCTGCCACAGGAAGTACGTACCCCGATCGTCGGGTCGCATGAATCCTGTGACGAATCCGACGGCGCGTCCGTCGGCCTCGCGGGCGATGACCGTGGTCCGGGCGAAGTCGCGGCACCAGAGCGTGTAGGCGTAGGGCGAGTTGAGGTCCAGTCCGCAGTCGCGGGCAAGGCGCCACAGCTCCGGGCCGTCGGCGGGCTCCGGTGCGGACATGCGCAGTCCGTCGTCCGGCCCGCCCTCGGCGGTCCGGCCGGTCGCCTGTTCGGTCACGGAGGGGTGATCCCCCGCCGCGGTCCGGGCGGTCTCTGCGTCGTCGCTGCGTTGATGTGGCACGTCGAAGAAACTTAGCGAACGTTCCTGAGCAGCGTTTCCGGCCGATTCGCCGGAAATGTTTCGGTGTCGTTGCACCGGGTAGGGCTTGTCTATTTAGCGCCCGCCGTCACCGTGCGTCGACATCGCACGGGGGGTGCGCCTGGGCCCCCGAGGTGCGGATCGCTCCCGACTCACCTGGGGTTTCGGGCCGCTCACGAGGGGCGGCCCGGGGCGCCGGGGCGGCGGGACGCGGCGGCCGTTCCCCGCCCTCACCGGGTAAACATACGCCAACCGCAGCGAATCTTAAGGGTGGGCTAAGTCACACGAATTCGGGTGAAAGCCCGCGACAGACCGGGCCCAGTGTTCCCGATCGGCGCACCCGACGTCCAAAGATCTTCATCTGTGCAGGTCAGAGCGGTTAAGCGAGGGTTGCGACCCCATTGCGCCGACATGACGCGCAGCACACCGCCGCTCACCCCCGGGGGCTTGAACCCGGCGCCGATCTTTAGCAGACTGCGCGTAGTACGACTCAATGTAGTACTACGTGCGGTGGCGACATCCGCCTCCGCGCGCCCCAGCTCCGTCGCCGACCGGCGTCGCGGATCGAGAACGGGAACGGAGGCACCCGGTGAATCGCCTGTACCACGAGAGCGAAGACTGGGTCCGGCACGGAGCCTGCCGGCAGTACGACCCTGAGCTCTTCTTCCCCGTCAGCTCCTCCGGCCCCGGTCACCAGACCGTCGAACTCGCCAAGGCCGTCTGCCGCAGCTGCCCTGTTCGCCAAGAATGCCTGCGGTGGGCGCTGAGGGCCGGGGAGGCCGACGGCGTATGGGGCGGCACCACGCCCGAGGAACGCCGCTACATGCGCCGCGAACTGGTACCGGCGGCGAGCTGAGGCGCGCCCCGTCGGCGGGCGCCCGGTGTGGAGGCCGGGCGCCCGCCGCTTTCCCGCGCCCGACGCCTGGGTTAGGTTCGATGACCGTGGAAACCGCCGGCCACGGGCCGCTCCAGGCCCTGCGCACGGCCCTGCTCGCGGCATCGTGCACCGCCGTGGCGTGGGCCGGCCACGCGGTGTGGGGCGGTGACCCCGTACCGGCATGGGCGGCCCTCATCGCAGCGGCGCTGCTGGTGGGGCCGCTGGCCCGGTTCACGCGCGGGCGGCGCGGGTTCGGCGAGATCTTCGCGGTACTGGCCGCGGCCCAGCTGCCGGTGCACCTGCTGTTCCTGGCGGCGGGCTCCGCGCACCCCGCGCCGGAGGCGGCGCTCGGCGCCCCCGCGGTGCACGGGGCGCACCCCGCGCACGGAGGCCCTTCCCTCTTCGGGTACACCCCGGGCATGCTCGCCGGACACCTGTGGGCCGCGCTGGCCGGCGCCGCCCTGCTCTCCCGGGGGGAGGACGCGCTGTGGGCGCTGATGGGGATGCTCACCTCGGCGCTGCCCCCGCTGATCGCGCCGGGGGCCGTGCCCGCTCCCCCGGCGGCCCGCACCGCGCCGGGGGCGCCGGAGCGCGGGCTCCGGTACGCCCCGCGCTCCGGGATCCGCCCGCGCGGCCCGCCCCTGCGATCGTGACCGAGGAGTCCCTGACCGCGAACGGGCCGAAAGGGCCGACCACCATGACCATTGCGTCCATCACGAACACCGCCCCCGCCTCCCCCGCCGTGCCGGGAGCAGGGGGCGGGCGCGGCACCCGCCGCGCCGCCGCTCTCACCGGAGCGCTGGCCGCCGCGACCGCGCTGGGGCTGGCCACCGCCCCGGCGGCGAGCGCGCACGACGTCCTGCTGTCCTCCACCCCGGAGGAGGGGGACACGCTGGACACCGCGCCGGAGACGGTCGAGCTGACGTTCAGCGCCGACATCGGCGACGGCGGCAACGCGATCGCCGTCAACGGACCCGACGGGGACGACCACGCCACGGGAGGCATCACCATCGACGGGCCCGACGCCGAGATCGGGGTGGAGCCGCTGACCGAGGCGGGCGACTACACGATCGCTTACCGGATGGTCTCCTCCGACGGGCACGTCATCGAGGACACCGTCGAGTTCACCGTCTCCGACGAGGCCGTCGCCGACGAGCAGGAGGCCGCGTCCGAGGAGGGCGGCGAGGAGTCGTCCCCCACCCCGGAGGACGACGGTGCGACCGACGAGGCCCAGACCCAGGAGGACGCCCCGCCGTCCAGCGACCCGGTGTCCCTCTTCGGGCCGGTGGGCGGAGCGATCATCGGCATCGCGCTGCTGGCGCTGGTCGTGATCGCGATCATCCGCCTGCGCAGGCGCGGCGGCGGCGACTGACCGGGCCGTGCCGAACCGCCGATGAGCCCCGGACCCACCTCGTGGTGGGCCCGGGGCTCTCGTCGTCCCGAACGAAGCCGGTCCCGCCGCTCCCTGCCGTCGAAGGGCTGTCGGTTCCACCATGGTCCGAAGACCATGCGGCGACGGAGCGGCCGGTACCCCGCTCGTGGGCTCCACCCGGGCGACGGGGCGGCAGAGTGCCGGGTGAAGAGCGGCGACGAAGAAAGCGGGGCGGTACCCCTGACTTGCTCGTCGGCCGCCGGGCCGCCGGTGGTCCCGGCAGAGGGCGGCGACGGAGCGGCCGGTGCCCCGCTCGTGGGCTCCACCCGGGCGGCGGGCCGCCGGAGCGCCGGGCGGCAGGCGGCGACGAAGGAGGCGGAGCGGTCACCCGGGCCCGCTCGTCGGCCGCCGGGCCACCAGTGGTCCGGGAGATTCAGCGGCGAAGGAGGAGCAGGCCCCCACCCACGCGTGCTCGCCGGGAGGTCGTGGCGGGACGGGGCGCCGCCCGCGCGCGTTCGCGGCGCACGACCGGCCCGTACCGGGCGCCCTTCAATGAGCAGCACACCGCTGACCTGGGTGAACACAAACCGTCATGGGCTGGAGCGCCCTCACCGACGCGTCATGGCGGCCTCCAGGTGCGATCTCGACCAGACCAGAACGCGGTTCGGCGACAAGACGTCCCGAACATCCCTTTTGCCAGGCGACCGGGCGGGGAAATCGACAGAGTCGAGGCGGAGCGAACACCCTCACCCGGGTCCGACACCCTCACAGACTCGATCTGGACTACCCAGCGTGACAGATCTGACCACAAATGGCCTTGGCGCGCTGATAGAGGGGGCGCCAGACACCGAATCCGGTTCTGGTCTGGCCACGGCCGCACACTGACTCGGCTCCCGGCGGTAATCCGGGCGCTCTAGGCTTCCCCCGCTCCGATCCGGTCGATCCGGACGCGCAGCGGGTCGAATCCGCCGGTGACCGGGCCGGGAGGCCCCGCCCCTGGGGTGCGGCTCTCCCGCCCCGCCCAACGCCCCCACTCCTCGCGAGTCGGACTCAGCGAACATAACGGAAACACCGGCGCATCGAGAGTGGTGGTATCGCCACGAAATTGCACATTGCGTGGCGATACCACCACTCTCGATGCAGCGCCAGGGGCCTTCCCCGTGGGGCGTCGGAGCGCCACGGCTCCGACGGACCGGCCCCTCGCCTGCGCCACGGGGCCCCTTTCTGCCGGGGGGGGGGCACCTGCTGCTCCGTCGCCGCCGGACCACCCGGACCACGAGAGGACCTACGACCGACAGGCAGGGCTGCCCCCCGCCCCTCCTTGCCGTACGGGCCTGGACTTTCAGCGACCAGGCGGCCCATTCCTCTGACCAGGGCGACCGCCCTCTGCCACCGCCGCCGGTCCCCTCCCGACGCCCCCGCTTCTGCCGCTACTGCCTTTGCCCCTACGAACAGGAGACGCCGACGAACCAACGATCAGCAGGTGCTTCGCGCCCCTGACCGGGAGTACCGCCCACACCGAAGAGCGATGATCGTCCCTGCACACAGAGCCGAACATCGGATCTTCCGGCTTCGGTGCCCCATCCCGCCTCCGCGGACGCCGACCGCTCCTTCGGATACCGGCGCCGGCGGGCCCGCCTTCATGGCCCGCCCTGCCCCGCCTCGCCCCGGTCCCGGAGCTCGAACGCGGGAGGGCGGCCCTCGGACGACCTACATGCGGCGGGCGAGAAGGATGCTGATGTTGTCGCGCCCCGAAGCGTCCATCGCGGCGCGCCACAGGGCGTGGACGGCGCCCTCGTCGTCGGACGCCTCGGCGATGATGCGCTCCATCTCGTCCTGGGCGACCAGGTCGCTCAGGCCGTCGCTGCACATCAGCCACGCGCTCGGGTCGGGCTCGGCGTCGCGGTCCACATGCGGCACCATCGCCGTGCTGCCGCTGCCCCCCAGCGACTGGGTGATGAAGTTCGTCGTGACCGGCTTGCCGTCCTCCGACGGCGGCAGCGGCGGGGAGTCGTCCTGGGAGAGCTGGCGCAGCCGGTTGCCCTCCAGCCGGTAGGTGCGCGAGTCGCCCACGTTGAACCAGAAGTTGCCGTCGGTGTTGAGGAGCATCCCCGCCACCGTGGTCCCCATGCCGGAGAACTCGGCGTGCTGAGTGGCGTGGTCCTTGATCTCCTCGTCGATGTTCTTCAGCAGCATCGCCACGTCGTCCGGGCCGGTCATGCGCGGGCTCATCTCCGCCATCCGGTGGACCGCGTGCTCGGAGGCGATCTCCCCGGCCGCGTGGCCGCCCAGGCCGTCCGCGACCGCCAGGACCACCGGCTCGGTCAGCGACAGGACGCAGCGCACGGGAACGTTCATGTTCGCGCTGGCGACGGTGAGGGCCCCCATGACCACGGCGTCTTCGTTCGCCGGCCGGACAGCGCCCCGGTGCGTCAGGGCAGTGACCGTGACTTCCCCACCAGCGACACCCATGCGCCCTACCTCCCGTTCACAACGGCAGCGACTGCCGTACGCGTCTGCGCGGCGCCCCGCCGGACGGTGGGCCGGGGCGCGTTGATCTTGTAACCGTATCGGGGGACCGTTGTCCGTGGCCAAAGTCCGCGTCCATCATGGCGGAAATCGCCCGGCGCCGCAGTTCCGGGATCAGCCGCGCGCCATGGGCGAGGGCACCCCGTTCCGGGCGGCCGCCGCCACGCACGACCGGGCCCGCTCCTCCGGGCCCGCGGCGGGCCCCGCCCCCGCCGTCTCCACCCGGATGCCCCGGCTCCGCAGCGGCCCGCCCAGCGACCGCGCCCACCCCACCGGGTCGACCGCCCACGCGCCGCCCACCAGCACCACCGACGACCCCGCCGGCATGAAGTCGCGGGCGGCACGGACCAGCCACGCCACCGCCTCCCGTGGGGCCCCGGGCCCCACGGGCGCCGCCGCCACGAGCACGTCCAGGGCTCCGAACTCCAGCGCGGCGTGCGCCACCGCCGCACGGCAGGCCGTCTCGCTCCCCATGGGGCAGTGCAGCGCCAGCGCCCACGCCCCCAGCCGGGCGGCGTCCCGCGCCGCCCGCTCCACTCCGCTCGGCGCACCGCCCGCCCGGCCGCCGGACTCCGGTCCGGGGACGACGGGGAGGGGGCCGGCGACGACCCCCGGCCGTCCCGCGTCCCCGGCGGCCGCCACCGCCGCGCCCTCCTTGGCCAGCGCGGCCGCCACCGCACCGGGCCCGTCCTCCTCGAAGTCTCCGGCGACCAGTGCGCGCCGTCCGGCCAGTCGCCCCGCCCCCCGATAGTCGGGGAGGGGATCCGTGAACCCCATACCCCTGTCCTCCGTCCTGCCGGGGCTCCGTCGCCGCCACCGTGCCCGAGTCCTTGCACTGCAAACGCCCGGCACCGCCCGCGACCCGCCCCGCGACCGCGTTCCCGCACGCCGGAGGCGCGTTGTCGGCCCTCGAACCGCTCTGGCAGAATGGGGTCCGCTGGGTGTCTAAGACGCAGACACACCTCCTCTGAGCGCTCCCTCCCGGGGTTCACTCCCGGTGCTGAGGCGGGCGCTACACGTGTTTCCTCAGGAACCCGTTAGGTGTGATTCCATGCGTCCCCATTTCTCTCTCACCGTTCTCCGGACACCCGTCCGTTCTCCGTCTCCGTCACCATGCGGCCCGGCCCCCGTGCCCCCACACGCTCCCGGGCCCCTGCCCCCCTGTGCTCCGCCCCCCGCTCGCGGAGCACGCCCTTCCGACTCCATCGCCACGAGGAGCACTCCGTGAAGATCGCCCTGATCGCCGAGCACACCGCCCCCCTCGCAGCACACAGGGGCGAGCCGACCTGCGGTGACAGCGTCCACGTCGCCTCGCTCTCCCGCCACCTGGCCAAACTCGGCCACCGGGTGACCGTCTACGCCCGCAAGAGCACCTCCGACCCGGTGGGCCGCTCCCGGATGGGGCGCGGCGTGCACGCCGAGATCCTCGGCGCCGGCCCCGAGCGCCCCCTGCAGGAGCACGAGGAGGCCGACCACACCGGCGCGTTCGCCACGGCGCTGACCGCCTCCCTGAAGGACGACGCCCCCGACGTGGTCCACGCGCTCGGCTGGACAAGCGGCCTGGCCGCACTGTCCGCCGTGCACGGCGCCGGGGGCCTGGGCGACGTGCCGGTGGTGCAGACGTTCCACTCCCTCAACGCGACCGAGCAGCGGGCCGGCCTGCCCGAGCGCCCCGAGCGGGTGCGCCTGGAGGCCGCCATCGCCGGCCGGGCCGACGCGGTCGCGGTCAGCTCCGCCGACCTGCGGTTCGAGCTCGCCCGCATGGGGCTGCCGCGGCACCGGGTGGCCGTGGTGCCGTTCGGCGTGGACACCGACCACTTCAGCGTCGAGGGCGGGGCCGCCGCCGAGCCGTGGAGCCAGCGCCGCCAGGACCGCACCCGGGTGATCACCGTCTCCGGGCCGGCCTCGGGCGGCCCGGACCGGCTCATCGACACGATGGTGCGGCTGCCCGACGCCGAGCTGCTGGTGGTGGCCGCCGCCCCGCTGGAGGTGGCGCTGGACGAGGACGCCCGCCGCCTGGAGCTGCGCGCCAAGGAGGCGGGGGTGGACGACCGGGTGCACCTGATGGGCCCGGTGGAGCGCAAGGAGCTGCCCCGGCTGCTCCGGTCGGCCGACATCTTCGCCTCGGCCGACCGCTACGACCCCTACGGCGGCGCCGTGCTGGAGGCGATGGCCTGCGGGCTCCCGGTGATCGCCCGGGCGGCCGGCGGTCCCACCGGCGCGGTGCTGGACCGCACCACCGGGATGCTGCTGCGCTCGGCCCGCCCCGACACCCTGGCCCGCGCGGTGCGCGGGATGATGAACGAGGCCACCACCCGCTCCGCGCACGGCATCGCCGGCGCCGACCGGGCGCGCTCGCGGTTCACCTGGCAGCGGGTCGCCGCCGAGACCGAGCGGGTCTACCGCACCGCCCTTCCGGGCGCGGACGGCCTCCCGCTGGCCGCGGGCGATGATGCACACTAGTCCGGAGACGGCCCCGTGATGGGGGGCCTGCGCCTGCGCCGCCACGTTCCCGACGCGACCGGGAGGACCGTCCGGGGTGATGCCATGACGTCGCACGCCGCGCCCCCGGACGGCGGGGCCGCAGCCGTGGAGCACGCCGCGGTGTTCGGCGGGTCCGGCGCCGGGCTGTGCGCCCCCGTGCTGCCCCGCATCGCGGCGGGCGCCGAGGGCGGGCGGCGCGTGACCGTCGCGGTCGGCGACCGGCTGCGGGAGGCCCTGCAGGAGGCCCTGCGCGCCCGCCTGCCCGAGCCCCTGCTGCGCCGGGTGCGCTTCGCCGACCGCGCGGAGTACTACGACGCCCCGGGACGCACGGTCGGGGCGCTGCACCGGCTGGCCGTGGAGGCGGGCGGCGCGGGGGCGCTGTTCGTCGGTGAACCGGCGCCGCCGTCGGGGACGCGGCTGGAGCGCGACCAGTGGCGGCGCATGGAGGCGGCCGTGCACCGGGCGCTGGCCGGGGACCGGCTGGCGGTGCTGTGCCTGCACGACACCTCCGCGCTGGACCCCGCGGCGCTGCGGGGCGCGCTGGAGGCGCACCCGCTGCTGCTGGCGCAGGGGGGCGTGCGCCCCAACCCGTCCCACCGGACCGCCGAGGAGGCCGCGGGCGCCGCCGCACCGCCGGTCCTGCCGCCCGCCGACCCGGTGCTGACCATGGACATCCGCCCGGACCTGCCGTCGGTGCGCGAGGAGGCGGTGGGCCTGGCCGAGGCCGCGGGCCTGCCGCAGGGGCGCCGGTCCGACCTGCTCGTGGCGGTCAACGAGCTGGCGGCGAACGTGCTGGAGCACGGCGCGGGCAAGGGAACGGTGACCTTGTGGCGCGAAGGGGGCCGCCTGGTGTGCGAGGTCCTGGACGGCTCGGCCGCACTGGACGACCCGCTGGTGGGCTTCCGCCCCGCCGACGGCCTCGGCGGCCGGGGCTACGGCCTGTGGATCACCCGGCAGGTCTGCGACTTCCTGGAAGTCCTGCCCGGCCCGGACGGCACGCGGATGCGGGCCCACTTCCGGATTTAGCCCCCCGCCCGGCCCGACGACGGTCGGCGGATCAGGCCGCGGACCTTTGCCGACCGGCTCAGGTGCCGGCCAGGACCGCCTCTCGGGCGTCCCCCGGGTCGTCCTCGATGGTGATCACCTGGTCGATGCCGGCGATCACGAACAGGCGGTGCACCGCCCGCTGCGGGGCCGCCACCGCCAGGCCGACGCCCCGGTCGCGCGCCTGCCGGTAGGACTGGACCAGCACGCCGATGCAGCGGGAGTCGCAGAAGCTCACCTTGGCGAAGTCGATGACGATCCCCCGCGGCGGCACCTCGGCGGTCAGGAGGCCGTCGAGGACCTCCGCCAGGGCCGGGGAGGTGACGGCGTCCATGTCCCCCTCGGGGGCGACGACCACCGCGTCACCGTCCCTGCTGACCGGGATCTGAGACGGCACGCCCACACTCCTCGCTCGCGCCTGTCGTGGACTCCACCCGCCCACACTAGCGCCCGCCCGAACGGCGAGACAGGTACGGCCGTCCACCGTCACCACACCGATACACCGCGTCGCCCTCCGCAACCCCTCACCGCGCCCGCACGGTCGCCTCGGCGTTCTCCTCCACCAGGCGCCGCGCCACGTCGGCGACCTTGATCCGGTTGCGCTGCGCCACCCGGCGCAGCTCCTCGAACGCCTCGGCGGCGCCGCACCCGCGGGCGTGCATCAGGATCCCCTTGGCCTGGTCGATGACGGCGCGGGCGGACATCGCCCTGCGCATGTGGGCCGCCTCGCGTGCGGCGTCCACGTACCTGCCCGCGCTGTGCAGCGCCATCGCCGCGTGCTCGGCCAGCAGCGCCACCAGCGGCGCCACCGCCTCCACGTCGAAGGCGTCGCCGCGCCCGGAGTGCACCCCGAAGGTGACGACCTCCTCCTCCATCTGGCACGGGAAGGTCACCGAGGACCGGTCCCCGCACTGCACCGCCGCGCTCAGGTAGTCCGGCCAGCGCTCCTCGCGCAGGACGTCGCCGACGGTGACCGCGCGCATCTCCCGCACCGCCTCCACCGCGGGCCCCTGGTCGACGGCGTACTGGCGCTCCAGCGCGGTCGCCAGGTCCGAGTGGGAGGCGCCGTAGTCGACCACGACGTGGCTGCCGGCCGCGCAGAGCTCCCCGCCGGTCCCGCCCTCGTCGCCGGGGCGGACCCCCCGCCAGATCACCACGAGCGCCGCCGAGCAGCCGGGCACGCCGCGCGCGGCGGCCGCGCTCATCCGGTCCATCGCACGCTCGGGCCCACTGCCCTCGGCCTGCCCCAGGGCGCCGATCTCGCGCGCGAGCCGCTCCACCCACGCGGGTGTCGCCGCGTCGCTCACCTGCCGCCCCCTTCCGGCCGTTCGCCGACTCCACGGTAACCGCAGAACCCGGGGGGCCGCGCATGCGTTAGCGTCGGTAGGGGTCCGGCGGCGCGCACCCGCCGCCGACCCGCATGATCATGGATTTTCACAGAACAGGGGCTGGAGTCCGAGAGCGTGCCGGAGAACCTCGCCGATCTACAGCGGGAGATCGCGGAGCTGAACGAGCGGGCGGACGCGCTGCGCACCACCCTGGGCATGTATCCGGACGACGCCGCGGGCACCGCCGAGGCCGCGCTGGCCGAGCTGTCCTACGCCGGAACGCTGCTGCGGGACTGCGGCGAGCGGCTCGCCGCGGACGCCGCCGACACCGGACCGCGCCGGGCGCCCTCCGGCGACGACGAGAAGGCGGTGCTGCGCGCGGCCTTCAACGAACTCACCGTGCCGGTGCTGCTCCTGGACCACGAGGGCTACATCCGGCGCATCAACACCCTGGCCGCCGAGCGGCTGGGCAGCGCCCCCGGCTACCTGACCGGCAAGCCGTTCTCGAACTTCGTGGACCTGCGGCGGCGCGCCCCGATGCGGTCGTGGCTGGCCGCCGTGCTGCGCGGCGGGGAGACCGCCTCCTTCGAGTCCCGCCTGGCCCAGCGCGGCTGGGCCGAGGACGTGCACCTGACCCTCACCCGGCTCGACGTGACCACCGAGGCCAACCCCCTGGTACTGGCGGTGGTCTCGCCGGCGGCCGACGGGGGCGGCGACGAGGGTCCCGCGCCGCTGGAGCCGGAGGTGGAGGACCAGGTGGTGGTGCTGGCCGCGCGCCGCCTGGACGTGCTGACCCGGATGACGCGGCTGCTGCTGGCCTCGGCCGGCCCCGGCGGCGCCGGGCGGCCGCTGGCCCTGGACGAGGCGGCGGCGCTGCTCGCCGACTCCTACGCCGACTGGGTGCTGGTGGACGTGTGCGACCTGCCGGGCGACCCTTCGCGGGCGCGGCGCGCCGTGGTGGCCGCCCCGGAGGCCCACGGCCACCGGGAGCTGCTGGAGGGCCGCGACCCGGGTGCGACCGAGGTGCCGGGGCAGGTGCTGGCGACCGGGACGTCGGTGCTGGACCAGCAGATCGAGGACGAGACCGCGCTGGGGGCCGCCGCCGACGGGGCGCCGCTGCTGAGCGTGCTGGGCGCGGGGTCCCTGCTGAGCGTTCCCCTGGTGAGCAGCCGCGGCGTGCGCGGCGCGCTGACCCTGATCCGGCGCAGCAACCGGGGGGCGTTCCGCCTGGCCGACCTGGGTCTGATCGAGGAGATCGGCGAGCACATCGGCCTCGCGCTGCCGCCCCGTCCGACGAGCTGACCGGGCCGGCCGCCCAGAAGCCTCCGGGACAGGGCCGTGCCCTGCGGCCGACGGGTGCCCTGCCTCAGGGCGAGGCCCACCGGTACCGCACCGGACCGGAGCCGACCGCCGCTCTTCGATGCCGCCTCGACGACCCGCCGATCGCGTCCGGTCTCGCTGTGGCGTCATGTTTCGTCATGTGTCGTCTCGTGATCGTGGCCGCCTTACGCCGGGGCGGGCGTCGGCCCCGACGATGGCACGCGCTCCGGCCGACGCGGCCGTGGCCTGCCGAGACCTGCCGAGGGAGGCCGCGGACGAGCGTTCCCGGTGGGCGCAGGTCTCGTCCCGGTCCGGCGCCGCCCCCGGGGGAATCCCGCCCGATACGCCCGTCGGCCCCCGTTCGGCCGCGAATCGGCCCCGGAAACAAAAAAGGCGGGGAGAAAAGTTCCTCCCTGCCACTTTCAATGTATAGCAGCCCCCGGGGCTTGCGGCAAGACCCCGGGCGTCGTGCAGAATCCTGCAGGTCAGAACCGACGTACGGGGGAAGTGGCGCATGCTCGAGACCAATGGCGGCACGGAGGAATCCGTCCGGCACGATTCCTATGTGCTGGACCTGCGGGAGGCCGGCCGGGACCGGATCGCGGACGTCGGCGGGAAGGGCGCGCACCTCGGTGAGCTCTCGCGGTTCGACGGCGTCAGCGTCCCCGACGGCTACTGCGTGACGACCGCCGCCTTCCGGCGGGTCGTCGCCGGCGTGCCGGAGATCGGCGGCCTGCTCGACCGGCTCTCGGCCGCGGCGCCCGGCGACCGGGACGCGGTCCGCACCCTCAGCGCGCAGATCCGCCGCGCCATCGAGGAGTGCCCGGTCCCCGACGACCTGGCGGCGGCCGTCACGCGGCCGCTCGCCCGGCTCGGCGAGGACGCGGCCTACGCCGTCCGCTCCAGCGCGACCGCCGAGGACCTGCCGACGGCCTCCTTCGCCGGACAGCAGGACACCTACCTGAACGTCGTGGGGCCCGCCTCGGTCCTTGAACACGTCCGCCTGTGCTGGGCGTCGCTCTTCACCGAGCGGGCGACCGCCTACCGCCTGCAGAACGGCTTCGACCACCGCAAGGCCGCCATGGCCGTGCTCGTGCAGCGCATGGTCGCCTCGGAGGCCTCCGGCACCCTGTTCACGGCCGACCCCGTCACCGGGAACCGGAGGGTGTCCGCCGTGGAGGCCGTGTTCGGCCTGGGCGAGGCCCTGGTCTCCGGCCGGGTCAACGCCGACGTCCACAGGGTCCGCGACGGCGCGGTCGTCGGGAAGGAGGTCGCGGCCAAGCGGTCGGCCCTGGACCCCGTCCCGGGCGGCGGGACGCGGGAGCGGCCGATCGGGGGCGATGAGCAGGAGCGGCAGGTGCTCACCGATGAGCAGGCGGTGCGGCTCGCAGAGCTCGGCCGACGGATCGAGGCGTACTTCGGCCGCCCCCAGGACATCGAGTGGTGCCTGGCCGGCGGCGGCTTCCGGATCGTGCAGAGCCGACCGGTCACCACGCTGTTCCCCGTCCCCGAGTCCCGGGACGGGGACGGGGACGGGGCCCGGGGGAACCGCGTCTACATCTCCGTCGGCCACCAGCAGATGATGACCGACCCGTTGAAGCCCTTGGGCCTGTCGTTCTGGCAGATGACGACGCCGCGCCCGATGGCCGAGGCCGGCGGGAGGCTGTTCGTCGACGTCACCGCGGCCCTGGCGGCGCCGGCGAGCCGCGCAGCGTACCTGGAGGTCTTCGACCGGTCCGATCCGCTGATCGGGGACGCGCTCCGGACCGTCCTCGACCGCGGCGGCCTCATCCCGCCGGCCGAGGACGGGGCGGCACCCGCGGCGCCTCCCTCCGGCGGCGGACCGGGCGAGGTCGACGCCGACCCGGCCGTCGTCGCCGAGCTGGTCGCGCGCGGCCGGGAGTCGACCGCCGCCGCCGAACGCGCCGTCGGGGCCGCGTCCGGCCCGGAGCTGTTCGACGTCATCGTCGAGGACCTAGCCGAACTGAAGCGGCTCATGTTCGACCCGCACTCCACACGGGTGATCATGGCGGCGATGGAGGCGTCGGCGTGGCTCAACGACAAGCTGTCCGCGTGGCTGGGCGAGCAGAACGCCGCCGACGCGCTCACGCAGTCCGCTCCCGGCAACGTGACCTCGGAGATGGGGCTCGCGCTGCTGGACGTGGCCGACGCGGTCCGCCCGCACCCGGAGGTCGTCGCCCACCTGCGCACCGTCGGAGACACCGGAGCCGAGGACCTCCTGGAGGGGCTGACCGGCCTGCCCGGCGGCCGGCAGGCGCGGGACGCGATCCAGGCCTACCTCGACGACTACGGCATGCGCTGCGTCGGGGAGATCGACATCACGCGCCCGCGCTGGAGCGAGCGCCCCGCCACGCTCGTGCCCGTGCTCCTGAGCCACATCGACAACTTCGAGCCGGGGGCCGGGGCACGCCGCTTCGAGCAGGGGCTTCAGGAGGCGCGGAAGAAGGAGCGCGAGGTGCTGGAGCGCCTGCGGGCGCTCCCGGACGGCGAGGGCAGGGCCGAGGAGGTCGAGCGCAGGATCGGTCTCGTCCGCACCTTCATCGGCTACCGCGAGTACCCGAAGTACTTCATGATCAGCCGCTACCTCGTCTACAAGCGGGCGCTGCTGGAGGAGGCGGACGGGCTGGTGCGGGCCGGGGTGCTCCGCGACCGGGAGGACGCCTTCTTCCTCACCTTCGAGGAGTTCCGCGACGCCGTGCGCACCGGGTGGGCGGACGACGGGCTCATCCGCCGCCGCCGGGAGGAGTTCACGGGCTTCGAGGCGCTCACGCCGCCCCGGGTGCTCACCTCCGAGGGCGAGGCGGTCACCGGGTCGTACCGGCGCCGGGACGTGCCGGACGGGGCGCTGGCGGGCCTGCCGGTGTCCTCCGGGACCGTCGAGGGGCGCGCCCGGGTCGTCCTGGACATGGAGGAGGCCGACCTGGAGGCGGGCGACATCCTGGTCACCGCTTTCACCGACCCCAGCTGGTCGCCCCTGTTCGTCACGCTCGAAGGGCTGGTGACGGAGGTCGGGGGCATGATGACGCACGGCGCGGTGGTCGCCCGGGAGTACGGCCTGCCGGCCGTCGTGGGGGTGGAGAACGCCACCGCGCTGATCCGGGACGGGCAGCGGATCCGGGTGAACGGAACGGACGGCCACGTCGAGATCCTGGCCTGAGCCGCCGACAGGGGATCGCGGCGACGGATCCGGGCCCCACGAGGAAGGCGGGCGCCTCACGGCGCCCGCCTCCTTGGAATCCGGTCGGTCACGACCCGGTCAGTCGTCCACGCCCGGCCGCTTTCTGGCCAGGTACATGGCCGTGCTCCCCGCCCCCAAGGACACCGCACCGGCACCCGCCAGGCCCAGGAGCGCCGGGCCCGTCACCGGCAGGTCGCCCAGCGGCGTGGAGATCGAGCGGCCGTTCCCCCCGGCCGCCCGGTCGTCGCCGCCACCGGAACCGCCGCCGGAACCGTCGCCGTCACCGCCGCTCGCGTCGTCCTCGGCGACCGTGAGTTCGAGCAGCGGGTCGACCGACTTCGCCGGGGCGCACTCGGTGACGGCCTTGTCCCCCTCGGCCTCCACGACCATCTGCACCGCACCGGGCGTGAACGTGAGGGACCCGGCACGCTCCGGGGTGGTCTCCGCGGACGAGCCGTCGAAGTCCCACTCGAGCCCGAACGGCCCGTCGCCGCGCGTCGCGCGCACCGTGAAGTCCATCGTCTCCTGGGGCGCGGCCCTGCCGCCGAGCTCCACCGTCCCCGTCTCGGTCACGGCGTCCGCCTCAATGATCCCGCCGTCCTCATCGACCAGCCAGGAGTAGTCGCCGGCGAAGACGGCGCCGACCTGGACCCTCTGGCCTTCCGTCGGGTCCTCGGGCACCGCCCAGGCGCTCCACAGGAACTTCTGCTCCGTGGTCCCCCGGTCGTTCGGCAGGGTACAGACGTAGTCGAGTTCGGCGACGTGGTCCCCGAACTCCTCGGGGTCCGGTCCTTCCAGCTCAAGGGGATCGGCACCGTCGTCATCGGGTGCGTCGTCCCTGTCATCCGTGCCGTCGCCTCCCTCGTCTCCGTCGGTCGAGGCTTCGTCCCCGTCCTGCGACGCGTCCATGTCCGGCGAGGGCTCCTGGGCGTCCGCGCCGTCGTCGTCCCCGGGCCGCTCCGTGGAGGGGGACGCGTCGGGCGAGGGGGAAGGCGAGGGCGAGGGGGATGCCGACGGGCCGACGGGCGACCGTTCGGCCGTGGGAGAGGCGGGTGCGGACGCAGACGCGGACGGTTCCGCTTCCGGCACGTCGGCCCAGGCAGGGGCGGATCCGGCAGCGACGAACGCCGCTAGCGCGGCGAGACCGGTTGCGATACGGGGGGACACGGGCCCACGCTCCAGTCATGATGGGGGATGTAGGGGGTGTAGGGGCGGTTGAGAGGCGTGTTCCTTCGCTCCGCATCCGATCCTATGCCGACCGCAGGGCGGGTGCGAGGGACCCGTACGATGCACTGCCCCGGGGAGCAGCGGCTTCCCCGGCCAGGGCGCTCCCCTCGTCCGAGGCACCTGAGCCGGTGAAGAGGACGCCCTTCTTCCCACGGGTGGTGTACATCACCGCACCGCGGCCGTCACGGCGGCCGCCCTGCCGGGCGGTGACGGTTCGGAGCCGTGAAGCACGACGGGCGACGGTCGCCCGTCGCCCGTCCGGTCCGCGCGGGGCCCAGGTCATCGCCGGGCGCCCGCGCGGGACTTCAGCTCACGTCGTCGGACGCCTCAGGCGTCGGTCTCGGACGCGGCGGCCGCCTTCTTCTTGCGGGAGAAGTACATCGCCGCACCGCCACCGCCGACCGCGGCCACAGCCGCGGCCACCATGCCGCCCAGC